>JAYUCF010000038.1:0-31150 GCA_043740495.1 bacterium | reverse complement strand
TGGGCCTCGAGCCCGGTAATTTCTTCGGCTGCCAGCTCGGCAAATTCGGGGTCGCTGAGCAATTTCCGGCTGGCGATGAGGTTTCCTGCAAGTTTCTGACGCTGGTTGTAGAGCCCGATGACGGGTCCCAGCTCGGCTTGGCGCTTGGCCAGCGCCACCATTTCGGGTGTACCGAACAGCGCCGGGTTGGTCATACGCTGCGAATTCTCTTCGTGTTCTGCGCGAATTTTTTGTTCAGTCGAGTCCATAGGTTCTTCCGGGTTAGGGTAAACAAAAAGCGCTACTGTACAGGATTGTTCAGCGCGCTCTAGAGAGAGGCTTTAAGCTTCGGTAGAAGGCTGACTGTTGACGGTCTCAGTCTGAAGTTCTTCCTGGATTTTGGCGACCTCGGGGTCGTTTTTGTGTTCGCCAGCGGCCTTTTTGGCGGCGCGCTTGGTTGCCTCAGCCTGGCGAGCTTTGAACTTGTCGACCCGGCCGGCGGTGTCGATGAGCTTCTGCTTCCCTGTGTAGAACGGGTGGCAGTTTGAGCAAATTTCAACATCAATCGCGCTCACGGTCGAGTGACTCGTGAACGTGGTGTTGCAGCCGTTGCAGTGAACTGTGGTCTCGAAGATTTCGGGATGTATACCAGTTTTCATAACTTGAAGATTGTACCTGAAATTTCCGTATTGGTCAAACTCCAGCAGTCGCTATCAAATGAGTCATATTTATAAAATCAAGGTTCCGCTATAGTTTAAGCGCGATAACAAGGTGGTGAAATGGTTGAAACACACGGTGAATATGAAAAGGGTGAGGCCGATCAGGAATTTAGCGTACGGGATTTGGCTGCAAAATTAGCTGGAGCCCAGGAAGGGGCACCCGAGTTTAACCCTGAGCCTGAAGTGAGTCCGGACCGCTATATCGGAATTAAACCTGGTTTTTTCACAATTTCCTCGGACAAGGTACCGCTGGAGACGTATAAGGGCCATGAGGGCACGTTTGTAATATCCGCCCATGAAAATCCGGATCATCGAATCGTTACGATTGTGAATCCGGATGGAAACGCCAATATTGCGGCAAACACCGATTACACCTTCGATGAATTACGCAAAGGGGGTTATAAGCCTGGGGCCGATATGCCGAATGTTGATCTGGATGGTCTCAGGGCGGTGGGCAACTAAGATTTGAAATACACATTTGACCGTACGCTAGGTGAGAATCGTTACCTCGATGCATATAAAAAGTCGGGTGCCAACCCCGATGCCATCGACTTTTATGGCGAGAAAATGGGAGGCCAGTGGATGAACATCGAGGGTCAACCCCTGGCATTGGGGGTAGAGGGAGGGGCTGCTTCGGAGATTCCGTTGAGTGCTTATGATCCTGAGACTGTGGAAAGCAGAGTGAGAGAAGTGGGTAAGTTTGACATCAACGGTGGGGTGATTGCGGCCATAGATGGCCGGGGATATCCGCATGAGGCTCCGATGACGGATGGACGGATTAAGGCGCTGGAGGCGGCGGGTTATACCAGGGGAGAGGTCGCGGTGACGCTGGGAAATCGGGTACTGGAGAGGGGTTCGTACGCAACTAAGCAATGGGCTGGAATCAAGCGTGATGATGATCTCGAGCGTATTCGGGATGAGCAAATAGTCCATGAGGCAAGCATCAACCGGGCGAACGGCGGGTCGAACGCCGCCTAGGCAGGCTGGAGGGCATTTGGCTTGTCTTGAGCTCAATTAGCTGATATAGTCGCTTGGCTAAGTATTTTAATGATTCAGTACGGCCGTAATCCTCCCGCTCGGGTGGCCGTATGCAGATGAAAGGACACAAGTTAGATGGCAGATGTTACATTAAAAGAATTATTGGAGGCTGGTGCTCACTTTGGCCACCAGACGCGTCGTTGGAACCCGAAGATGCGCGAGTATATATACGGTGCACGCGGCGGAGTGCATATTCTTGACCTCACCAAGACCGGCGTCATGCTCAAGGCGGCGACCGACTTTGCGCGCGAGACGGCCGCGGCCGGCGGCAAAGTACTGCTCGTGGGTACCAAGCGCCAGGCAGCTCCGGTGGTAAAAGAGATTGCCGAAGCGGCTGAACTCCCATACGTTACCGAGCGCTGGTTGGGCGGTATGCTCACCAACTTTCGCACTATTCGCTTGCAGGTGCAACGGCTCAAAAAGCTTGAAGCCGGCATGGAAAGCGGCGATTACGCCTCGAAGTACAACAAGAAGGAGCTGCTTGACTTCACTAACGAAGTGGCCGCGCTTAACCGAATTTTTGGCGGCATCAAGCACATGGACGGCCTGCCAGGCGCGGTATTTGTGGTGGACGTACCCAACGAGATGATTGCGGTGGCTGAGTCTCGCAAACTGGGGATTCCGGTGATTGCGATCGTTGATACAAATGCCAACCCGGATCTGATAGATTACAAAATCCCGGCCAACGATGACGCCATTAAGGCGGTCCGGCTGATGACACAAGCAATCGCCGACGCAGCGTCTGAAGGCGCCAAGCTCCACGCGAGCAAAATGGCTGATAGGGCCGATAAGGCCGCCGAGGCCGATAAGGCAGAAAAGACCCTTAGCGCTTAATTATTTCAAAAGGAACACGAATCCAATGTCAATTTCGGTAGAAGATGTGAAAAAGCTCCGTGATCAGACCGGCGCGGGCATGATGAAAGCCAAAGAAGCCCTCGAGCACTCCGGCGGCGATTTTGACGGGGCCGTGAAGTATTTGCGCGAAAAGGGTGAGGCCACGGCCGCCAAGAAGTCTGATCGTGAGGCTAGGGCCGGCTTGATTGAGAGCTACGTTCATAGTGGCCGCATCGGGGTGCTGGTGGAAGTCAACTGCGAGACCGACTTTGTGGCCCGCACCGATGACTTTAAAGCTTTCGTGCGCGATATTGCCATGCACGTGGCGGCTTCCAACCCGGAATACCTGAGTCCCGGCGCGGTTCCGGCTGAGGTGGTTGAGAGCGAGAAGTCGATTTACCGTAAAGAGGTCCAAGGCAAGCCGGCGGAAATTGTGGAAAAAATTATTGCAGGCAAACTGGCGAAGTTTTATGAGCAGGTTTGTTTGATGAACCAGCCTTTCGTGAAGGATCCGGACGTTAGCGTAGGCAAACTGACTACAGACTTGGTAGCCAAATTGGGAGAGAATATAGTCATTCGCCGGTATGAGCGGATGGAATTAGGAGGCGTATGATCAGAACATTAGTTGAAGCAGCCGGCCCCAAGATGGATAAGGCTGTGGTGCATTTCGGAGAAGATCTTAACAGCCTGCGGACGGGTCGGGCATCAGTAGCGTTGCTCGATGGGATAATGGTAGAGCTCTACGGGGCCATACAGCCCCTGAAAGCTGTGGCTTCGGTGAACACCCCCGATGCTCGCACGCTGGCGGTGTCGCCATGGGACAAGACGGCCATCGGTCCGATAGAGAAGGCGATACGCGAAAATCAAGCTTTAGGGCTCAATCCCTCAAGTGATGGCAGTACGATTCGGATGAGCATTCCGCCCCTCACCGAGGAGCGCCGTAGAGAGATTGTGAAAAGTCTGGGTAGTAAAGTTGAAGATTGCCGAATTGCCTTGCGCAACATTCGCCACGACGTCCTCAACGACGTGAAGCGGATGGAGAAGGCCAAAGAGGCAACAACAGATGACGTAAAATTTGCGGAAGCGGAATTGAATAAAAAAATTGATCAATTTCAGAGACGTATTGATGAGCTCGAAGCCGCCAAGGCTAAGGAGATTATGGAGGTCTAGGTGGCTCCTATTTCACGAGCCGCCCAGTCTGTGCCGAATCATGTCGGTCTGATTCTTGATGGCAACCGGCGGTGGGCGAAGGCCCAGGGCCTGCCCAGGCTGGAGGGGCATCGCCGCGGATCCGATAACCTGTTTGAGATTGCGCGGGTGGCAGCAGATCTGGGCATAAAATACATTTCGGCTTTTGTCTTTTCGACCGAGAACTGGGAGCGGACTCAGGATGAAGTCGATTTTTTGATGGATTTGATTGTTTGGGTAGCCACCAAGGAAATCGACAAGTACGCGAATGAGGGCTTGCGAGTGGTGTTTTTGGGATCGCGGTTGCGGCTGAGCCAGAAGGTGTTGCGGGCAATCGATAGCGCCGAGGACAGGACAAAACATGGCACCAGGGCGGTGTTGGCGTTGTGTTTTAACTACGGCGGCCAAATGGAACTGGCGGAGGGAGTGGCACGGCTGGTGGCTGACGGGGTACCGGCCGCCGAAGTCACCGTGGAGCGTCTGCAGCAGTACCTATATCATCCCGAAGTGCCGCTGATTGATTTACTGATTCGCACCTCCGGCGAGCAGCGGCTGAGCGGATTTATGCTGTGGCGGGCCAGCTACGCTGAGCTGTATTTTTCGCCCAAACCGTGGCCGGCATTTACGGCGGCTGACCTGGGTGAGGCTCTAACTGAATACGCCGGACGCCAACGCCGGTTTGGAGCCTAGCATTATACGGGCAGCTTGGCTTCCGCTAGCCGCGATAATCCAGTATAGTAGGTAGCAATGTTGATAATTATTTTGGTCATTATTTTATTTTCGCTGCTCGTGATCTTGCATGAGTGGGGGCACTTTCTGGCCGCCCGACGCGGGGGAGTGGAGGTAGAGGAATTCGGCATTGGCTTCCCGCCGCGGATTTGGGGAAAACAGGTGGGTGACACATTGTATTCGGTAAACCTGCTCCCGTTGGGAGGTTTCGTGCGCCTCAAGGGCGAGGATGCGGCAGATAAGGGAGCCGGGACATTTGGTGGGGCGAGTTATGGTGTGAAGGCAAAAATTCTGCTGGCCGGGGTAGGGATGAACCTGGTGACGGCGGTGGTGATTTTATACGCGTTGTGCGTGACGGGGTTGCCGGCGTTGGGCGGCGGATTTGAGCCGAAGTTTTTAGCTTCAACGTACGCTCAGCCCAAACAACTGATATTGGCCGAGGTGGTTCCCGGTTCTCCGGCGGCTGAGGCGGGATTGGTGAGGGGTGATTTTGTGCTGCGCGCGGGTGCTACCAAGCTGGAAGATGAGGCGGCTCTGAGCGCATTTACCAAGTCTCACGCGGGACAGGAAGTCACGTTGCACGTGAGCTCGAAGGGGGATGAGCGAGACGTCCGAGTGAAATTGAGGGAGGCCGGAAACAAAGACGGCATCTTGGGCGTCGGCAGTCAGCAGGTATACAAGCTGAGGTACGACCCCTTAAGGGCTTTGGCGGCGGCCGTGTACATCACCGGTGCGCTATTTATTGCCACTATCGTCGGGGTGCTGCAACTGCTAGCACATATTCCGATCTTGATCATGGGGTTATTTTCCCAGGCGATACCGCCGGCCGCTCAGGCCGCTTCCGGCCCGCTCGGTATAGTGTTTATTCTCAAGAGTCTGTCGTCGTTGGGATTTGCGTATATTCTGTTATTTATGGCAAATATTGCGGTCGCCTTGGCGGCGTTTAACGTCCTGCCGCTGCCGGCGCTGGACGGCGGACGGTTGGCTATTATTACTGTCCAGAAGGTATTGAAACGGACTATTTCGGCTGATACCGAGGCCAAAATTCACTCTATCGGCTTCCTGGCATTGATAGGTCTCATGCTGATTATTACAATTTACGATCTGCGGAAGCCGCACTAGATGTTTAAGCGGCGACTGCGGCAGGACCGTGAATTGCCGGAGTTCCTCAAGGTCCCCTGGGGAGCCCGAGACGTCCTGGTATTGATTGTGGCGTGGTTTGGCTTGCAGCTGATCTTTGGTCTGGTTTTGGTGGCGTTGTCGCCCTACGTGCCACCGGTGCTTGAGTTTACGAAGGCGGTGGGCGACGGGAACGTAGACGCGTCATTTGGGCTAACTCTGGTCGGGGTAGCGATCGGGTTGGGAATCGTGGCGCTGTATCTGCGCAAATATCAAGCCAGTTGGTCGGCGGTGGGTTGGCGGCGCGTTAACGTCATCAAGATGATTACGTATCTAGTGGCAGCCCTGATTGTATTCGTGGTGCTCGCAAATGTCGCGCTCGTACTAGTGAAAATGCTCGTGCCGGGCTTTGATCCCAATCAAGCGCAGACGAATGATTTCACCCAGGCGGCGGGGTCGCATCAAAGTTTGGCGTTGATTGCGCTGGTGCTGCTGCCGCCGATTTTCGAGGAGACCATCTTCCGGGGGTTTATGTTTCCGGCGCTGTCAAAACGCGGCGGGGTGGTGTGGGGGGCGGTGCTGTCTTCGGTAATCTTCGGGATAGCGCACGGTCAGCCGAATTTGTTTGTATATACGTCTATTTTGGGTCTGATACTGTGCTTCATGTATGTGCGAACCCGCAGTATCGTGCCGGGAATACTACTGCACATGGCCAATAATTATTTAGCATTTTTGGCGTTGTCGGGTAAATAAGATAGAATAAGCGTCATGAATATTAGACTTTCGAAACTCGCGACCAAGACCAGAAAAGACGCTCCCCGCGATGAAACGGCAAAAAATGCGCAATTGCTGATTCGCGCCGGGTTCATTCACAAGGATTCAGCCGGCGTTTACGCCATGTTGCCCCTGGGTCTAGCCGTGCTCAACAAAATTATTGCGATTATCCGCGATGAGATTAATCAGCTTGGTGCGCAGGAGCTTTTGATGACAAGCTTGCAGCGCCGGGAGCTGTGGGAGCAGACCGATCGTTGGAGCGATGAGCAGGTCGACGTGTGGTTCAAGACCAAACTCAAGAATAATACCGAGGTGGGTTTGGCTTGGTCGCACGAGGAGGCGATGACGGAGATGATGCGCAATTTCGTGTCGAGCTACCGGGATCTGCCGCGCAGCATCTACCATTTTCAGACTAAACTGCGTAACGAAACTAGAGCAAAAAGCGGCATCATGCGGACGCGTGAATTTATTATGAAGGATTTGTATTCGTTTTCACGGTCCGATGCCGAGCACGATGGGTTTTATAAGCAGGTGCAGGATGCCTATGTGCGGATTTTTGACAGACTGGGAGTGGGGGAATGGACTTACCTAACCTTGGCTTCGGGCGGGGCGTTTGCGGAGTTCTCGCATGAATTCCAGACGGTGACGGATGCGGGCGAAGATATTATTTATCTGCACAAGAGTACGAAAATTGCTATCAACGAAGAAGTAATGACTGACGAAGTGATGGCGAAGCTTGGGGTGAAGCGGGATGAACTGGAAAAGGTTAAAGCGGCAGAGGTGGGGAATATTTTCAACCTCGGGACGAGCAAGAGCGGTCCGCTGGGGCTGAACTTTACTGATGAAGACGGCAAGGTGAAGCCGGTGGTGATGGGATCGTATGGGATTGGTCCGGCGCGGGTGATGGGGGTGATAGTGGAGCGCTACAGCGACGAAAAAGGCCTGGTGTGGCCAGCGAACATTGCGCCGGCCGATGTGCATTTGGTGCGGCTCGGGGACGATGTGGCGGTGATAAAAATAGCCGATGAGTTGTACGAAGATCTTAAAAAGGCCGGTAAGGATGTACTCTACGATGACCGTGATGAGTCGGTGGGGCGTAAATTTGCGGATGCGGATTTAATCGGCGTGCCGGTGAGGCTGACGGTGAGCAAGCGCACGCTGGAGCATGATTCGGTAGAGCTCAAGCACCGCACGCAGGACGATGAAAAATTAGTGAAGCTTGAAGATGTGATGAAGGCCTTAAATTAAAAAATAACCCTTAAAGGGCTGGCGGCTCGACCAGGCTGGGTGATTGATCGGGCCGGTGGTACGGACATGTGTCTGTACCGGGGTTGGCTTCACTCTTGGCTTGGATGAAGCCAGAAGCTTCCGTTGTTCGTACAAACCGCCCACACGCGGTCTGAGGCCACGGCCTGTTCCCTGGTCATGTGGTTCGGTTCGTCGATTTCGACGATGGCCAGGCACGGTTTATCTCCGATAGCATCCTTAGCGCTGTGGACGTAGAGCCGTCCGACTAGGTAGATGGGTGTCCACCGTTCGGGATTGTGTTCACGAACTGGGCGTTTGTGATGATGGCCCCCACGTCGCCTCTAAAAGTTGGGCCCCGAGAGGCGTTGGTTAATAAATTAATATAGCATAACCCCTTAAAAGTCAAGTATAACTACCAAAAACCAGCCGGTTAATTCCGAAATATTGGATTATTGCCGGTTTGAGCTTAAAAGCAATACCGGCTTGTAGCCTATCTGTTGGCACTGGTACACTGAGGAGGATGAATTTGCAGGCCATATGATAAATCGGTTGCTCGGGCTACTGTCGCATGATATTGGTATTGACCTTGGCACGGCCAATACCTTGGTGTATGTGCGCGGCAAGGGGATCGTGATCAATGAGCCCAGCGTGGTGGCGATCAATGTGAAAACCCGGCAGGTACTGGCAATTGGTGATGAAGCTAAGAAGATGGTTGGCAAAACGCCGGCTTCGATTGTAGCTACGCGTCCGTTGGTAGACGGGGTGGTGAGTGATTTTGAGGTGACTGAGCAGATGCTGAAATATTTTATTAATAAGGTCCATAAGGAAACCTACGCGATTTTTCCGCGGCCGCGGGTAGTGGTGGGTATTCCGAGCGGGGTGACCGAGGTCGAGAAACGGGCCGTGGAAGATGCAGCTACCAATGCGGGAGCCAGGCAGACATTTTTGATCGAGGAGCCAATGGCAGCGGCTATCGGGAGCCGGCTGCCGATTCAAGACGCGGCCGGCAGTATGATCGTGGATATCGGCGGCGGCACCACCGAGGTGGCAATTATCTCGCTCGGTGGAATCGTGGCTTCCAGAAGCCTCAGGATTGCTGGCGATGAATTATCTGAAGATATTATTTTGTACGCACGGGAGCAGTTTAATTTGCAGATTGGTGAGAGGACAGCCGAAAACATCAAAATTGCCATTGGATCGGCCTATCCGATGGCGGGCTTGAAGGAGATGCCGATGCGGGGTCGTGACCTGGTGACCGGTCTGCCGAAGGAGATTATGGTGACCGGGGACCAAATCCGGGCGGCACTGGCGAAGAGCGTGCGCGAGATCGTGGAGGCGGTAAAACTGACGATTGAGGAAACACCGCCCGAGCTGGTGGCTGACATTATGGATCGCGGAATTATTTTGGCGGGCGGCGGTGCGCTATTGAAAGGGCTCGATGCAGTGTTGGTGCGCGAAACGAAGATACCGGTGCACATAGCCGATGATCCGTTGACGGCGGTTGTGAGGGGGACGGGGTTAGTGCTGGAGGATATTGATGCGCTGAAGGATGTACTGGTACCGACGCAGTACGGGAAAATACCCCGAGCATGAACCGGTCGAAGGCTAACCGTCGGATCATTATCGTAGTGGCTCTGGGAGCCGGATTGGTGATCGCGGGGGGAATTGGCCGACTGGGGCCGGTGTTATGGTTGTTTGAACACACAATTGCTCCGGTTTCCCGGGGGTTTAGCTCTGCGGGAGTGACGGCCGGAGAGGCCATATCAAACCTAACTCGGGTGAGCGCATTAGCCCGCGAAAACGTGCGGCTGGAGCGGGAGAATGCTGATTTGCGGCAACGGCTGGCTGCCGATGCCGAGACTCGCAGTGACAATGAATTATTGCGAAAGCAGCTGGGGCTGGATGTGGCGGGGACTTTGCGGCAGGTGGCAGCAGAGGTGGTGATGTATGCGCCGGATTCATATAGGCAGTTTGTGATTATCAATAAAGGGTCTAAATCTGGGATTGTTCCCGGTATGGGAGTGATCGCAGGGGGGGTATTGATTGGTACGATTGTGGACGCGCAGGACGCAACGGCGCGGATTATGCTGGTGACCGATCCGGAATTCAAGTTGGCAGCTAAAGATCAAGATACGCAGGCGATTGGGATTATTCGTGGGCAATTGGGTAACGGATTAGTGCTTGATGAGATCGGCCAAACCGATAGTGTCAAACCGGGTGACAGCGTGACGACGGCGGGCCTGGGCGGGCAAGTGCCGCCGGGGCTATTGATAGGCAAGGTGCAATCGGTGAATACCCGTTCAAATGTGGTGTTTCAATCGGCGCAGATTGAAACTGAGTTTCGGGTCAGCGGATTGAGGTTCGTGTACGTGGTGCTGGGCCAGTGAGACGGCTGGCAGTTATTGTTTTGATGAGTTTGGCGGTAATTTTGCAGGTGAGCTTACTGCCGGCAATCAGACTATTTGGGGTGGTGCCAAACGTGGCCTTGGTTGCGATGGTGTTGGTGTCATTGAGCGTAGTGACAAGTGAAGCCTTGAGCGTGGCGGCTCTGAGCGGGCTGGTGCTGGATTTGGCCAGCGGGTCAAATTTTGGCCTGTGGACGGGAGTGATGGTGCTAATTGCTTTGGCGGTGGGTATGATGCGTCGGGCCGGGCTGGAACTTGATCGGGTGGTTGTGGCATTTGGGTTGGTGGCTGTAGGTACGCTGGTGATTACTGCGGTGATATGGACGGCATTAGTACCCAGCGTCGCTCATTGGCCGGTGGCAGATTTGGCCCGCCGGTTGACTATAGAGCTTGTGATAAACTTGGTGCTAACGATAATGCTGCGGCCGCTAGTTAGACTGCTGCTTGGCGGCAGCGGGCCACAGGCTGAGCCGGGGGGTTAAGTGCGAAAGTCATTATTTGGATACTTGGAAGGGGGCTCCGCTCGTCATGAAATGCGGCTCGGCCTCGAGACGGCTCGGCACGAAGAATGGTCCGAAGCTATTTTGCCGGCCGACGCACAGATCGAGGCGCCTGAAGGGGAAACCAGCCGGCGGCCACTGATGATATTTGGCCTGGTCGGGATGCTGGCTTTGGGGATATTGGGCTTGAGACTGTTCAGTCTACAGGTGTTGGCGGGCAACAATAATTTGGCCTTGGCAAATGGTAATCGTATTCGTGAACGAGTGGCTCGGGCGCCTCGCGGGATTATCTACGACCGTAACCTGGTGGTTCTGGCGCGCAATCAGGCCAGCTATGACGTCACGGTGGTGCCACAGCTGTTGCCCGAGGATACGTCCGCCAGGATGGCTGAGTATGCCCGGATTGGCGCTATGATCGGCTTGAGCACGGCGGATGTGCAGACGAAATCGGAGGTGACCTGTAAGAGTCGCAAGCCGGGGTGTATGACTAGCCCGGTGTCGCAGTTGGTGATGAGCGGAGTGCCGCGGGATATGGCGCTGCTGGTGGAGCAGTCGGCCAGTGCGCTGCCGGGATTTGCTCTGGACGTTAACCCGATCCGAGAGTATAGCGATGACAATTTGCTGTCGGCTTTTCTGGGTTATACCGGGCGCGTGAATAGCGATGAGGCGGCGGCTGACACAACCTACGGTCCTACTGACCTCATAGGCAAGCTCGGACTCGAGAAGCAGTATGAGGGGCAGCTGCGGGGGGTTAACGGCGGAGAACGCACCGAGGTTGATGCTATGGGACGTCCAATTCGGGTACTGGCCAGTCGGGAGCCGGTGTCGGGGAAAAATATTGTATTGTCGGTTGATTTGGCGCTGGAGCGAAAGTTTGCGGAGGCGATTAGTAAGCAGATGGTGCTGTCGGGGGCCAAACGCGCGGCGGGGGTGGCGATCAATCCTAAAACCGGCGAGGTGCTGGCGGCGGTGTCGCTGCCGACGTATGACAATAATCAGTTCAGCCGAGGGATACCGCAGGTCGATTACCAGCGGTTAGTGAACGATACCGGTCAACCGTTATTCAACAAGGTGATTTCGGGGGCGTATCCGACAGGATCGATCATCAAGCCGATTGCGGCTTCGGCCGCGCTACAGGAAGGAGTCATTACCAAAGATACGACCATTAATGATACCGGACAGCTCGACGTGGTGAATCCTTATGATAAATCGATTCACTATATCTATAAAGGCTGGGAACATAGCGGACTGGGAGTAGTGAATTTGTTCTCGGCGATAGCCAGGTCATCGGACATTTATTTTTATACCATTGCGGGTGGATTTACGAATTTTAGTCATTATTTAGGGGTGGAGAAATTGACGGCGTATTATCAGAAGTTCGGGTTGGGGAGTCGGACGGGGGTAGATGTGCCGGGTGAGACCAGCGGCCGCGTGCCGACCCCCGATTGGAAGAAGAAGTTTTCGGGGCTGCCGTGGTATACAGGTGACACCTATAACATCGCAGTGGGGCAAGGGGATATTTTGGCATCGCCGCTCCAAATGGCGATGGCGCTGGGCTCAATCGCTAACGGCGGGACATTGTACGTACCGCATTTTGTGGCGCAAATTCAAGATGCAAACGGGAAGACCGTGGAAACTATTAAGCCGGAGGTGGTGCGCAAGGATTATGTTTCGGGGGAGAATTTGAGCCTGGTCCGCCAAGCTATGCGTCAGACGGTGGCAAGCCCGCAGGGTACGGCCTGCTGCTTTATGGATAGAGACGTGCCGGTGCCGGTGGCGGGTAAGACCGGCTCCGCTGAAACCGATCCGAATAATAACGTGCTGCCGCACTCGTGGTTTGAGGCCTACGCCCCAGCCAATGATCCGCAGATCGTCACGGTGGTACTGCTGGAAAAGGCCGGTGAAGGTGCTCAGTACGCCGTGCCAGCGACGCGTGAAACCTTAGCTTGGTACTTCTCACAAGGGGCCGGTGCTAAGCATTAGAGTTGTCCACAGGAATTTGGGATATTTTGCTATTGACTAGGCGATTAGCTTGCGCCAGTATAAGCAGACTAAATAAATATTCCGTCAGAGAACGTAAAACTTATCGTGCTGGACTTTCAAGCTCGGGTTTGTTCCCGGGGATTTTTTTCGCTCTTTTGAGAGTACCAGCAGTCGAGAAGGAGTCCAATTATGAATGCAACAAAGAACGAATTTTACCTGACAGCCGAAGGCTTACAGTCACTCAAAGACGAGCTGTTTGAGCTCACTACCGAGAAGCGGGGCGATATTGCTCAGCGTCTCAAAGAGGCCAAGGCCGACGGAGATTTGAGCGAAAACGCTATGTATGATGCAGCTCGCGATGAGCAGAGTTTTGTGGAGGGTCGGATTGCAGAGATAGAAAACATTCTGAAACACGCCGCGGTGATTTCGAATAAGCCTACGGGATTGGTTTCTCTGGGGTCGAAGGTGCACGTGGAACTCGAAGAGGGTGAACAGCAGTACGTGATCGTGGGTTCGACCGAAGCTAATCCCGATAAGGGTTACATTTCTGATCAGTCCCCGATAGGCAAAGCGCTGCTGGGCAAGAAACCCGGCGACGAAGTGCACGTGGAGGTCCCGTCCGGGACAATGGTTTACCGCATCAAACACATTTCATAAACCCCGAACATTAGCTGGGTTTCCAGGGCCGCTCTCGCTCGAGAGCGGTTTTTCGGTTAAAATGGGCGACATGAGCGAACCGCAAAGCAATTATTGGCTTAATCAGATTGTCGCCCAAGCGATAGAGAGGTATCCCGAGGGGGAGATTGTGGTATCGAGCGGCATATCGCCATCGGCTTCGTATCACATTGGTCACTTCCGGGAAGCCTTGACGGCTGATGCGATTGCTTGGGGGCTGAGGGAAAAGGGGCGGGACGCGCGTCATTTGCACGTGGTGGATAACTTTGATCCGCTGAGACGGCGGTACGGCTTTTTGCCGGAAGAGTTTGAAAAATATGTGGGTTGGCCAATTTGTTTGGTGCCGGACCCGTGGGGTTGTCACGCTTCGTATGTGGTGCATTTCACCGAGGAGTTTAAGTCCGCGGCGGTCCAGATGGGCGTGCAGATGGACGTGATTTATTCTTACGAGGATCAATATCGGACCGGCAAAATGGTGCCGTATATCGAGCAGGCACTGGCCGATATACCAAAAATTAAAGCAATATTAAAAGATATTTCACATCGTGAGCCACCCCAGGATTGGGCTCCGATTCAGATACTTAGCGATTCTAAGAGCCTGAATGAATGGCGGTACGTGAGTCACGATGTTGAGACCAAGACGCTAATATTTCGCCGGGCTGACGATACACAGGGGGAAATGTCGTATGCGGATGGGCGGGTAAAGCTGAACTGGCGGCTGGATTGGCCGGCGCGGTGGGCGCTGCAGCACGTGCGGGTGGAGCCGTTTGGAAAAGAACACGGGACCAAGGGAGGGTCATACGATACCGGTGCCGAATTTGTAAAGCAGATTTTTCGGGCCGATCCGCCGCTGCCGCTGACCTACGATACGATCAATTTGCTGGGCGATAACAAGAAGATGAGCTCATCGTTGGGTAATTTGGTGACGCCGGCACAGGCGTTGGAGGTGATGCCTCCAGAAATATTGCGATATTTTGTGCTCAAGTCTATGCCCAAGCGAATCCTGTATTTCGATTCAGGATTAGGGCTGTTCAATCTGATAGATGAGTTTTCGAAGCTCGAAGACGAGGTACTCAAAGGGAATCATCCGGAATTTGAGCAGGCTTACCGGGTGGCTACGGCGATCAGCGGGGAGCGGACGATCACTCGGATCGCTTTTAGCCACCTGGTGGCCGCCTATCAGGCCGGCCGAGGGAAGACAGAGGCGGTACGGGAGATATTGCAGCGTACCGGGTACGAGCTGGAAGTGAAGCAGTATTGGCCGGTAATTGAGCGTGAGCTGGGATTTGTGACGAATTGGCTGGAGAAATATGCGCCCCAGAGTGTAAAATTTAAAGTTTCGGAGACGGTGCCTAAAGTTGAGCTGAGCTCTGCCCAGCACAAGTTTTTGAGCACTTTGGCCGATACTATCCAGACGGAGCGGGATTTGAACGGCCAAGGGATGCATGATGCCATCTATGCGGCGGCGGAAGTGGGAGAGTTGAAACCGGCCCAGGCGTTTGTGGCGTTGTACCGAGTGATTCTAGGTCAAGACTCTGGACCGAAGGCAGGGTGGTTTTTAGCCTCTTTGGATCAGGAGTGGCTGGTGAAACGGCTGCGTGACGGTGGTACGTCCGAGTAATTATATTTTCCGGATGAGCCCAGGACAGACGAGGTTTCGCGGAGTGGGGTCAATTACTGCGCATGCCCGATCCAAATTGGCTGTAAAAGCCGTTTTTTAGCTTAATGCTCAAGTTTGCCTGGGTGAGCCCGGCACGATATAATCGGGTGACAATGGAGGCAGTATGATAGATATTCGTGAACTCCGAGCGAATCCAGACGTATACCGAGAATCCGCCCGGCTCAAGGGTATTGGCGAAAAAGCTATCGATGAGACACTGAAGTCGGACGAACAGCGGCGGGAGTTGATTGTTCAGGTTGAAAAACTGCGATCGGACCTGCACGTCAAGGGCAAACCATCGGCGGCAGAATTGAAGGACCTCCAGGGGATTAAGTCCAAATCGGCGCTCCTGGAAGCCAAATTGACCGAAATCGAAAATACTTACCAAGACCAGATACAGCGGATCCCGAATTTGCTGGCTGCAAACACTCCAGAAGGCACAGAAGAGAACAACCGGGAAGAGAAAAGCTGGGGAGAGCATCCTAAATTTGAATTTGAACCGAAAGATCACGTTGAGCTGGCCGAGTCCAGCGGCTGGCTGGATTTTGAGCGAGGTGCGAAGGTGGCGGGAAGTAAATTTTATTATCTGTTTGGCCCGCTGGTGAAGCTAGAGACAGCGGTAACTCAATTTATCTTCGAAATGCTCGAACATGACGGGTTTGTTCCGGCCATGGTTCCGAATATGGTAAGCACTCGGGTAGCAGCTGGATCAGGTTATTTGCCCCGAGGGGAAGAAAGGCAAATCTATCAGGTGGAGGGCGAAGATCTGAACCTCATCGCAACGGCGGAAATGGCGCTGACGGGCTTATATGCGGACGAGATCTTGGAGCAGAAAGACTTGCCGAAGGCATTTATCGGATATAGTCCGGCGTACCGCGTGGAGGCAGGGGCCTACGGCAAGTATTCCAAGGGGCTGTACCGGGTGCATCAGTTCAACAAGCTCGAAATGTATGTGTTTTGTCTGCCAACCGAGAGCGCAGCGTGGCACGAAAAACTGGTGGCGATCGAAGAAAAAATTTGCCAGGCCCTGGAGCTGCCGTACCGGCTGGTTCGGATTGCGGCAGGGGACATGGGCGCACCAGCCTATAAAAAATATGATGTGGAATATTGGTCGCCGGTTGAGGAAGAGTATCGCGAGCTCATGAGTTGCTCCGACGTGACCGATTATCAGGCGCGGCGGCTCAATATTCGTTACCGTGATGAAGCGGGGAAGGTGACGTTTGTGCATACGTTGAACGGTACGGCGGCTGCCTTTAGCCGACTGCCGATAGCATTATTGGAAAATCATCAACAGGAGGATGGGCGGATTAAGGTGCCAAAAGCATTAGTGAAATATTATGGAGGGGAGTTTTTATAATGAAGTGTGAAATTACCAGCAGAAATTTCGAGATTGACGTCAAGATGCGGGATTATGTAGACGAAAAGATTGGTGGACTGGGGAAGTATTTGCCTCGCAAAGTCCGCGAGACGGTCAGTTGTGCGGTCGTTTTGGAAGATGATATAAGCGGGCGGGAAGATAACCGGTACGTGTGCGAAGTGGTGATAAAGGTTCAAGGTACTACCATGGTGAGCCGCGAGGGTACGGTGAGCGTATACGCGGCAATTGATATCGTGGCGGCTAAGTTGAGGTCGCAGCTGGCAACGTATAAGAACAAAAAGGCGCTGGAGCCGAGGCGCGGACGGATGCTGTCACAATGGCTGGGCCGCCGATCTACGCCGTCCGCAGAACCGGAGGCGAGCACCGACGCGCCGGCTGAGTGAAGACTGATCGTTGAATACTCCCTAGTGTTACACTAAGAAGCGTTCACTTTAAGTATTGGCTATTATTTAAGTACAACTATGGCATATAAACTTTTGACGAAAATTCTAGGTGACCCACATGTGCGCGAAGTGAAGCGCGCCCGGGTGGTAGTGGCACGGGTCAACGACCACGAAGCCGGCATGAAAAAGCTGTCGGATGAGCAATTGCGAGATGTTACCGTAAAGTTGAAGGAACGGCTGGAAAAGGGGGAGACGCTTGACCAATTACTGCCGGAAGCCTTTGCGGCGGTCCGCGAGGCATCCGTACGCGTCGTGGGGATGCGCCATTTTGATGTTCAGATAGTAGGCGCTATTGTGCTGCATAGTGGCCGGATAGCCGAGATGAGAACCGGTGAGGGCAAGACGCTAGTGGCTACGGCTCCGACGTACCTCAACGCTTTGGCCGGTAAGGGAGCTCATGTGGTGACGGTTAACGATTACTTGGCAAGTCTTCATAGCGGGTGGATGGGCCGAGTGTATTTGGCGCTCGGTATGTCGACTGGCGTGATTGTGCACGACGGCGCCTTTATTTACGACCCGGACTACAACAGCGAGGAGCATGGCGACGAGCGATTGAACCATTTGCGCCCAGTCACGCGAGGCGAGGCTTACGCTGCCGACATTACGTACGGTACGAATAATGAGTTTGGGTTCGATTATTTGCGCGACAACATGGTGGATGATCTTAGCCGGATGGTCCAGCGGCCGCTGCACTACGCCATCGTCGACGAAGTTGACTCAATATTGATCGATGAAGCCCGAACGCCTTTGATTATTTCGGCGCCGGACAACGAGGCGACGGACAAATACTACGAATTTGCGCGGTTGGCCGGAACTCTCAATCCGGAGACGGACTACACACTCGATGAGAAGCTCAAGGCCGTGTCGCTCAGCGATGAGGGCATAGAAGCGGTAGAGCGGGCATTGGGCGTGGAGAACGTCTATGAAGCCGGACGCATTGATGACGTACATCATATCGAACAATCGGTGCGGGCGCGGGCATTGTATCTGCGCGACCGCGACTACGTGGTGCGCGACGGCGAAATTATAATTGTAGATGAGTTTACCGGCCGGTTGATGCCGGGTCGGCGGTGGAGCGAGGGGCTGCATCAGGCGGTAGAGGCCAAAGAGGGTGTGAAAATTCAGCAGGAGTCGCTGACGCTGGCCACGATTACCTTCCAGAATTATTTCCGCCTGTATAAGAAACTTTCGGGTATGACCGGTACGGCCGCAACCGAGGTTGAGGAATTCAGCAAAATTTATAATCTTGATGTAGTGACCATCCCGACGCATCAAACGATGATTCGCCAGGATTTGCCTGACCGGATTTATAAGACCGAAGACGGCAAATTTCGGTCGGTGGCCAGGGAGGTGGCCCAAATGCACGCCAAGGGCCAGCCGGTGCTGATAGGCACGGTTTCGATTGCCAAGAATGAGCTACTTAGCCAATATTTGAACGAGCTAGGCGTGACTCACCAAATACTGAATGCCAAAAACAACGAGGCTGAGGCCGAGATTATCTCTGGGGCAGGCCGACGCGGGGCGGTGACGCTGGCTACCAACATTGCCGGTCGCGGCACTGACATTGTGCTCGAGGGTGGTGTGGATAAGCTCGGTGGGCTGCACGTACTCGGTACTGAGCGGCATGAATCGAGGCGGATAGATAACCAGCTAAGAGGCCGTAGTGGACGGCAAGGTGATCCGGGATCAAGCCAGTTTTACGTATCGCTGGAGGATGATTTGATGCGGATATTTGGATCGGAGAAAATTGCTTCAATCATGGATTCTCTAGGACTGGACGATGAAACACCGATTGAGAACAAGCTGGTATCGAGATCGCTTGAGAGTGCCCAGAAAAAGGTAGAAGGCCATAATTTTGATACCCGCAAGCAGTTGGTGGAATATGACGACGTGATGAACCGGCATCGCGAAGTAATATATGCCCGCCGCCGGAAGGCGCTGGCAGCCGAGAGCTTGAAGGACGATATTCTCGAGATGATCCGCACCGAGGTGGCGGCGATGGTGCAGGCTCATACTGACAGTCGGACGAATGAGCGTGACAACGAGGCTCTGCGCGAAGCGATTGCTAGTATTCTGCCGGTATCTGATGAAATGGCGGAAACCTTGAGGCAGGCTCACGAGACGGAAGTGACCGATGTGGTGATGTCTGAAGCGGTGGCGTTGTACGACCAGCGAATTAATGAATTTCCGCCCGGAGCGATGCGGATGGTTGAACGATATACGTATATAAATGCCTTAGACCGGCTATGGATTGAGCATTTGGAAGCGATGGATAGCTTGCGCGGGGGAATCGGATTACGCGCCATTGGCCAGCGCGATCCGTTGGTGGAGTACAAACGGGAGGGATTTAGAGTATTCAAGCAGCTGATTGCCTTGCTGGACGCGGATGTGGCGACGACGCTGTTCAAGGTGACGGTGCAGCAGGATGCTCCATCACCAACGGCTCCGGTGGAGACTGCACTCACACGGGCGGCGGAGCAGGCGCAGACGAATGCGGACGTGGACGGCATACAGGCGCCCGCTCAGGGTGAATCACGGCAGGAGCGACGGGCAAAAGTGCGACCGGTGGGTATGCCTTCTGCTACTAAAAAGCACAAAAAGCGCCGATGAAGACGAAGATTGCAATTATCGGCGGAGGCATTGAGGGGACGGCAGCGGCTAAGTATTGGAGCCAGTTAGGCAATAATGTCACAATACATGATATGTCTGGGGATATTGTGGCGCCGGAAGCTGTGAAGACGGTACTAGGCAGCGATTATTTGAAGGGCTTGAACGAATATGACCTGGTTGTGCGCTCTCCCGGCATAAACCCCGGCGACCTAAAGACAACTACGCCCGTTACTACCGGAACGAGAGAGTTTCTCCAGAAATGCCCGGCGCGAATTATTGCGGTGACTGGTACCAAGGGGAAGGGTACCACAACGACCCTGATCGCTCGGATTTTGGAGGAAGCTGGGAAGCATGTCTGGATTGGCGGCAATATTGGCCGTTCGCCATTGGATTTTCTGGGAAAGGTGAGGGCCAGCGACATTGTGGTACTAGAATTGTCGAGTTTCCAACTCATGGATCTCGACGTCAGCCCGCATATCGCCGTTTGTTTGATGGTGGTAGCCGAGCATATGGATTGGCATAGTGATCTGCGCGAATACGTGGCGGCTAAAGGTAATTTATTTTGGCATCAACGGCCGACGGATATCGCTGTGTTTAATGCTGACAACGATTTTTCGACTCAAATCGCATTGCTGTCACCGGGCCGGAAAATTCCGTATATGAGTTCGCCAGGAGCGTATGTCGAAGACGGCGAGGTGATGCTGGGGGATGAGAATATCTGTTCTACCTGTGATGTGGGGCTAATCGGACGGCACAATCTAGAAAATATCTGTGCGGCGGTGACGGCGGCCCACGAGGTTGGGGGGGTTGATGCGGCGGCAATTAAACGAGCTGTAAGTGCTTTCAAGGGGCTCGAGCATAGATTGGAGTTTGCCGGAGAAATCGGTGAAGTTAGATATTATGACGATTCATTCTCGACAACGCCCGAGACGGCTATGGCGGCGGTGGCGTCCTTCGAAGCTCCAAAGATTTTGATACTGGGGGGCTCGGACAAAAAATCCGATTATCGTGACCTGGCAAAGGCAGTGGTGCACGGGAACGTTCGAGAGGTGCTGTTAATTGGCGCGATGGCGACTAAACTGAGAGCTGCCTTGGCCGAAGCGGGGTACACCAGTGTACGCGATGGGGGAGAGACGATGACGGAAATGGTGCAGGCTGCCAGCAGCGCTGCTCGCGCTGGTGACGTGGTGCTGTTGTCTCCGGCTTGCGCCTCGTTCGGGTTGTTTAAAGATTACAAAGACCGAGGCGACCAATTTAAAGCCGTCGTCTCGGCTAAGGGGTAAAAGTTGAAGCGAGCTTCAAAACCGGTAGTTCTTATTACCGGGGTGTCGGGCGGGATTGGGCTGGCGACGGCCAAACAGTTTGCCGCACGCGGTTGGATAGTGGTGGGTACGGTGCGGGGAAGGGTGCGCTCAGCGGCATTGCGAGGGATGCAATTTGATCTTCAGCTAGCGAATATGCTCAAGCCTAGAGATTTGGAACGGGTGGTGGGGACAGCTTGGCGGACGTATGGACGGCTCGACGTGCTGGTATGTAATGCTGGTTACGGGTTGGTCGGTCCGATTGATACGCTCGATTATGCTCAGATGAATGAGCAGTTGATCGTAAATACGCTGGCCCCGGCCGAACTCATTCGGCAGACCGTACCATTGATGCGCCGGCAGGGCTCGGGGGTGATAGTGGGCGTTTCGAGCTTGGTGGGCCGGGCTGGTTTACCGGGATACAGTATGTATGCCGCCTCCAAATTTGCTCTGGAGGGGATGCTGGAATCTTTGGCGCTGGAGCTGGCTGGCAGCCGTATTCGAGTGAAATTAGTGGAACCGAGCGTTGTGAATACCGGATTTTGGCCAGGTTTGAAGTACGGGACGGCCAGGACGCCCGATACCTCTGGAGTTCGCGGGTCGGCGGCCGATGTGTATGGAGTGAGGCAGGCAAATCACGGCATGTCTGTCGAAACGGTGGCCGCGGCAATTGTTGGGGCGGCCACGGATAATAACTGGCGGCTGCGCTATCCGCTCGGTCAGACTCGGTTCATCGGATACGCTCGTAGGTGGTTACCGGAAAGATTAATGATGTGGTTGATGAGACGAATCGTAACGGGTGATTAACACCAGGAGGTAACTTGTGAAGCATACGGTGCATGAACACAAATTGGCGAGCGGAGCGCAAGGCCTGGTGGTGGACGTGCCGGGCAGCGCGGTTGTGAACGTGCGCGTGACATTTCGCTCCGGGTTTCAGTTTAGTGACCCTCGGGCATATGAAGTTCCACATATCATGGAGCATCTTTTGGCGACAGTTACTAAACGCCACTCCGAGCCAAACGCATTTATGATTGATGCGCAGAAGAATGGTGCTTATGTGAATGCGTCGACGAGCGCAGATACCAATGAATATATTTACGAATGCGCCGAATTTGAGCTCGAGCGAATTTTGGATTTGATTGACGAACAGGTGAGTGAGCCATTGTTTGCGGCGGCTTCATTTATGGCCGAAAAAAGTAACGTACGGGAAGAGCTCACCCGCAATACCACCCAACACATGTCGGTGTGTGCCATTAAACTTTCGGAGCGGACATTTCCGAAGCAGTGGAAAGGGTACGAGGAACGGATAGATCAGCTCGATGATATAAAGCTCGAACAGCTAGAAAGCCATTACTACCTCACGCATACAGCCCGCAATGCCAGGTTCTATGTCTCCGGGCATTTCCCGGATGGCGGCCAGGCGGTATCGAAACGGTTTGAGCGGATATTCGCCAAGCTGGCCCAAGGAGAGCGAATGAGGTTGAGCCACGATGTGGGTCAAAAGGTGAATCGGCCGATTGTGACTGTGCGGGATATTGAACAGATCTACTATCGAACAGGAAGGTTCTTTGGCGAGCTGAATAAGCATCAGCAGGCCACGCTGGCATTGTTGAGAATGTTAATGGTGGGGGGAATGGGGTCGCGAGTGTTGGGTGAGGCGAGGCGCAGAGGCCTGGCTTACTCGGTGGGAGCAATTGCCTATAGTGAGCCGGGTAATAGTACTTTTGGTTTTACCGGATATGTCACCCCCCAGCACGCCGAAGCGCTGTATGAGGTGATAGGCCGCAGCCTGCGCCAGGTGGGATCCGGGGAGACTACCATAGATGAGCTGGAAGCCGCCAAGAACTTGTTAGTAGGATCGATTACCAGATCGACGCAAACCGCCGGTGACGTGTTGCAATGGTATTTAGACCGGTATGACGACACGGACGAGATTAGGGATTTCGATGTAGAGTTGGCGAGGCTGGGTACTGTAAGTGTCGATGACATCACTCGGGTGAGCAGAATGATAATAGAAACGGACCATACGGCTGTGAGCTTACTCGGGCGGATTACAGATGAGGCGGCGGCGGTTTACGGTAGGCTATTGACCAGCAAGTAGTATGTTAGTCTTCGAATAAAGGCATTGCAGAGGCTAACCATAGCCGTTAAGGATTGACATGAGTGCTATATTGTGATATCCTGTATTATCATGCTGAAGTGAGCTAGAGGCTGGTGGTGGGTTCGCTATTTTTCTATTTGCAGCACATAAATAAGGAGCTCGATTATGTCTATGCTTACTAATCTAAAAACTAAGGCCTCACGGTATTTTGCGCTAACCTTAGTAGTAGCGGGTTTGGTTGTTCCGGCAATGGCTGCAGCTGTGTCTCAGCCGCGCGATGCCGACAGCAACGCGGTGATGTTCAATGGTGCTTATTCAAAAAGTGAATGGCTTGGCAAAGTAAACGCTGGCGACACGAAGCAGTCGGCGGCTAATCTCCAACAGATTTTGTTTCGTGAAGGTCGCGGGATTACCGCAGCTAACTTTATGTCTAGCTCCACCGTCGACGGGACGGTTTTCAAAGACGGCCATATTGAGGTTGCCGGCAAGACCGTAGCCATTGGCGCCAAGAGTGTTGGCCGCAGTTTTATCCCGGGTTCAACTAAAAGCGGGAGTGTATGGGAACGTCCGACGTCAGTGTCGTTTGTGGCAAACTCAATTCCGGCATTTGTAAACATCGAGGGCGGGAGTTTCCACTACGCCATAATTAAATCGTGCGGAAACCCGGTGCGGGCGACTTCAACTATTCACCCGACACCAACTCCGACACCAACACCAAAGCCGACTCTGACTCCGACCCCGACTCCTACTCCTACTCCTACTACTACTCCTACTACTACTCCTACTCCTACTACTACTCCTACTCCGACTCCGACCCCGACTCCTGAGCAGTCGTTTGCCTGCCTGGCGCTGACCCCCAGTCAGCCCGATGTAACGAACCATCCTGACGTTTTCCGATTTACGGTGGCCAGTAAGATTGTAAATGTCAGCTTGACGGGTTTCCGATTTACGGTGAGCCGCGAACTTAGCGGGGGAGGTAATACCACTCCGGATGTCACAGACATCGACGCAACAAATAATTTCACCGATTTCACGCTGGGACAGGGCGTCTGGGATGTTCGGGCTCAAGTGAAGACCTCGGCTGGCATTACCCAGATCAGTGATGCTTGCAGTGCTCAGGTGACCGTGAGCGCCCCGACCCCTACGCCAACCCCGACCCCGACCGGCCAAGTGCTGAGCGCTAGCCTGCCCGCCACCGGTCCTGAGACCCTATTCGGCGGCGTAGCCGGATTAACCGCAATCGGGTATGCCTCTCGCGCCTACCTGCGTTCGCGCAAATCAGTGCTCGATGCTCTGCGGGGCAAAGGCCATCCTACCGACCAGGCTTAATTGTCCTGGACTCGGCGGTACGCGGGGTTTAGGCCCCGGTACGTGTAATTGACGCCCTTAGCCCAGCACAGCTGGGCAGAGGGTGCAAATCTACCCTTCCGCATTGGGAGGGTATTTTTGTACCTGAAATATGGTAAAAAGGTGGGCTTAAACATGTGGATAACATTACTATAGACAGTGGGTAGAAGGGGGGATTATACTGGTTTTAGTGGGTTGCAGTGGGTAGCACTCAACACGGTAGGGATCACAATATGGACTTCTTCGAAAGAAAACTTGATGATAAGAACCGTCTGACGATTCCGTCAGAGTTACGTCATGAATTTGAAGGCGGCCGCGTGGTTCTCACCAGGGGATTTGCTAAATACCTGCATCTGTACACTGAAAAAATCTGGAACGAAGAGATGGAAACTGCCTTGAAGGGGGATATCCTGGATGAGCGCACAGCTGATCTCAACGTTCAATTTCGCAGCGGTAAGACGATCAGCGGCATGGATGCCAAGCAGGGCCGGATTACCATAGAACAGCACTTTCTTGAGTATGCTGGAATCGGCAAAGAAGTGTCCGCGGTCAGAGCAGGCAAATACTGGCGCCTCACCGCAAAATCTTAAACTTAGTTTTTTTATCAAAAAAAAGAACCTTCAAAAACCAATACAAACATTTTAAAGGCAACTATTCGGCAGTCAGCACGGCGGCCCTTAGGCTCCTGCTACAAAAATCAGCCTCGAACCTCCGATCGTAAACTCCACCTCACAACACACTCTTTTTAGGAATTATCAATTCGACCCGAATGATAATTCCTTACCACACTCGCCGGGCCTCCAAGTGAGACCTGGCAAACTCCACTCTTGTTCGCTAGAGTTAAAATAGCGAATCAAAAAACAAAAACGCTTAAATAAAAAGTTGGCTGCTGAATAGGTGACCTTGAAAATGAACACTCCAACACACCAACCCGTATTGCTCGACCAAGTCCTTGAGCTACTCAAGCCCCAAAAGGGTGAGACGTATCTTGATGGTACGGCCGGCTATGGCGGCCACGCGGCGCCTATCATTGAGCTGCTCGGTCCGACCGGGCAGGCAATATTGGTCGACCGCGACATACACGCTACCAGGGCGCTGTACGAAAGGTTTGGAGATCAGGCAGACGTAATGCATGCAGATTATCTCGAAGGCGCCGAGAGGCTCCTAGAGGAAGGTCAGCTGGTAGATATGATTTTGCTTGATCTGGGAGTGTCGTCACCACAAATTGACAATGCGCAGAGAGGATTTAGCTTTAAAGCTGATGCCCCTTTGGATATGCGGATGGATCAATCGCAGTCGTACACGGCGGCAGATGTAGTAAACCGGAAGAGCGAGAAGGACCTGGAGCGCATTATCCGGGCATACGGTGAGGAGCCAAAAGCTCGGGCCGTTGCCAGAATGATCGTAGCGGCTAGGCCCTTTAGGACTACCGGTGAACTCGCCAAGGTTATCCGCGGCGCCGCACTGAAAGGCGATATTGATGCGGCCACCCGGACTTTCCAGGCGATCCGCATTGAAGTTAACGGCGAGCTGGATCAACTCGCAGCCGCGCTGCCTATACTCACAAAACTATTGAGTAGCGGCGGAAGACTAGCTGTGATAAGCTTCCACTCACTGGAAGACCGCGCTGTAAAACAGTTCTTTGACCAGGAATCCCGTGATTGCATTTGTCCCCCAAAGCAGCCCGTGTGTACTTGCGACCACGTGGCCTCCTTACGGAAAATTACCGCGAAACCCGTCGTAGGGGATTCTACTGAAATTGCTATCAATCCGCGCGCTAGGAGTGCAAAGCTCCGAGCCGCCGAAAAAATAAACAAAAACAAAAGGAGGGACTAAATGTCCATCAAAGTACAGGGAAATTCACGCAAAGTGAATATCACCAAACGAATCCGCGTTAAGAAATAACGCCAATCGGTTGGCTGCGCGCGGTTAAAAAATGTCTGGACCGCGCGTAGCAACCAATAAAAACACGTTCACCAAAAAGTCCGACAAAAAAACAAAAGAAAAGTAAGGAGCTAGGCGCCATGACTACCGCGACACTTACGGCGCGCCGTAATCAGAATTTGTATCGCCAGCCGGCCAGTATGGTACTGGGACCGACATCGGCGACGTTTGTTGTCATTGCATTGATTAGTGTGATGGCTTTATTGTATTTGCATCAAATAACCAAGACAGGTAGGCTCGGGTATACGGTCACTGATCTTACCGTGCAGCGCAATCAGGTTCTTGCCCAAAAGCAGGAGTTGAGCGTGCAGGCGGCGAGGTTGCAGTCGATTAGCGCTACCAAAACGGCTTCGGTCGTGGCTGGGATGGTACCGTCCGGCCAAGTTTCATTCGCCAAATAAAGCACCGATCATGCATGTTCCTTCTCTCATCATAATTGCCACACTGGCCGGCAGGTCGTGTGTTCTGCGTTGCGATATTTCGATGCACCATTTGCACGAGTTATGGCTGGATGCTAAAGAAGGGACGGTAGGGATAGGGTAATGGGCTTTTCCAATGATGCAATAATGCAGCGCCGACGCATTGGCACCTATACGGCGCTATTAGTGGTGTTCGGATTCATGCTGGCGGGCAGGCTGGCTTTCTTGCAGATTCTTCAGCATGGCCGCTACATGGTGCAGGCATCGAATGAGCATACCCGAAAATATGAAGTGCCCGCTAAGCGAGGTGAATTATTTGTTCATGACGGCGACAGTATTTCGCCGATAGCGCTTAATCAAACGTTGAAATTGGTGTACGCGGACCCTCGCTATGTCACCGATAAAAATGCGGCGGCGCTGAAATTGGCAAGTGTACTAGGGGGAGATCCGCAATTATATTTGATGAAATTGACCACGGGTATTGAGTACGCGGTGTTGGCGGAGCGGGTGCCGACGGCTGTAGCCGACAAGGTGACGGCGCTCAAGTTGGCGGGGGTGGCACTGACCGACCGGGATTACCGCAGCTATCCGGAAGGGCAGCTAGCGGCCCAGGCAGTGGGGTTTGTTAACTTCGACGGGCAAGGTCAGTACGGTATTGAAGGTTACCTAGATGCGGCATTGGCAGGAATACCGGGTCAGTTCGCCGCCAAGACCGATGCCTTCGGTATCCCGATTGCGACGGCCAAGAACGTGGTGAAGCTGCCGGTGGACGGGTCAAGTTATGTGCTGACGATAGATCGCAATATTCAGGCTATGGCTGAGCAGGAGCTGGCGGACCAGATTAAAAAAGTCAAAGCCAAATCCGGCAGTATAGTGGTGATGGATCCGGCGAATGGCGCGGTGCGGGCAATGGCTAATTACCCGACGTTCGATCCGGGGAGCTATAGCTCAGTCAAGGATTATAGCGTGTTTGTGAATCAAGTAGTTTCTAGCCAGTTTGAGCCTGGTTCGGGGATGAAAGCATTTACGATGGCAGCGGGACTCGATCAAGGAAAGGTTAAGCCGGATACCACCTACGACGATCCCGGCTGTTACAAAGTTGACGACCGGCAGGTGTGTGACGCGGCGGGGGATAAGCCGGGCAAAGGTAAGACGATGACGGTGGTACTGCGTGATTCGTTGAATACGGGAATTATGTTTGTGCTTCGAATGCTAGGGACAGATCCGAACGGATTTACTTTGGCCGGTAAAAAAACGCTATACGATTATTTCACTAAGCATTTTGGCTACGGGGTACGCACGGGGATAGAGCAGTCGAACGAGGCCCCCGGTTCGATTGTGCCGCCGAGCAATAACGCGGGTAACAATGTGACGTACGCGAATATGGCGTTTGGGCAAGGCATGAGCGTGACGATGATTCAGATGGTGGCGGCGATGGCGGCGGTGGCTAACGGCGGGCGATTGTACCAACCGCGGTTGGTGGATGGGATTATGAGGTCTGACGGTACGGTGCAGCCACAAGAATCGAAGATTTTGGCCGACCATGTCATCAGCCCGGCGGCGGCGAAAGACATCAACTCCATGCTCCAGGTGGTAGTGCAGCACGGGTCGGGGTATATTGCGGGGGGGATGAACCCAGGCTATAAGATAGCCGGTAAAACCGGAACGGCTCAAATACCCCGTCCCGACGGTCAGGGCTACATCGACGGCGCGAACATTGGGTCGTTTGTGGGCTTTGCGCCGGCGGAGAATCCTAAATTTGTGGTTATGGTGCGGATAAACGAGCCGGGGGTGTCGGGCTACGCCGAAACCACTACTGTGCCGGTATTCGGTGATGTCTGCCGGTGGTTGTTCAAATATTACGGGATACCTCCCTCGGCATGACGACGCATTAAACGTTACTTTTTCCAGATATGTTAAACTAGGATAAGCGATATTATGGCATATTTACCAACAATTAACTTTATCCACGCGCAGGAGATTACTTCGCTGTCCCGGATTGGCTCCTTAGCATTTGGAGCGTTTGTGGTGTCAATGCTGCTGGTGCCGGCGTATACTCGGCTCGGTTTTAAGTACAAGCTATGGAAACAACCGCGCGAGGATGCCATTACCGGCGAGAAGGCCGAAATTTACACCAAGCTCCACGCGGCCAAACACCGCCGTAATATTCCGACGATGGGCGGGGCGGTATTGGTAATTGCTGTGGCGGTAGTAACATTGTTGTTTAACTTTTCCCGCAGCCAAACCTATCTGCCGCTGTTTTCCTTGATAGCAGCCGGTCTGGTGGGATTATTCGATGATTATATAAACATTCGCAGTGATGGCATGGGGATTGCGGGCATGCGCGGCAAGATTAAATTTGCGCTCATCTTGGGCATTGCGGTGGTAGGGGGGATGTATTTTTCGCTGAAATTGGGCTATAGCTTGATCCACGTGCCGGCGGTCGGTGACTTTAGCATCGGCTGGTTGATAGTGCCTTTGTTTATTGCCGTGGTGGTCAGCACCGCTAACGCCGTCAATATTACCGACGGGCTCGACGGTTTGAGTGGCGGGCTGCTGTCAACGGCGTTCGCCGTCTACGCGGTGATTGCTTACTTCCAGCATAATTTCGGTATCGCCGGATTCTCCGCGACGATTGTGGGAGCGATGCTAACTTACACTTGGTTCAGTATTTACCCGGCGCGATTTTTTATGGGGGATTGTGGCGCATTCGCGTTTGGGACGACGCTCGGGGTAATTGCAATGCTTACGAATACGGTGTTTGTCTTGCCAATTATTGCGGCGGTGTTTGTGGTGGAGGCCGGATCGAGCGTGGTGCAGATTATTTCGAAGAAGGTGTGGCATCGCAAGATTTTTTTGTCGGCGCCGTTGCATCATCATCTGGAAGCGATTGGCTGGCCGGAAACCAAAGTTACGATGCGGTTATGGGTGATCGGGCAGGTCGTGGGGGCGGTGGGACTGATTTTGGCACTGTTGGGTAATAAGATTAAATGACTAGTCCGGGAGGGAGTTCAGTCCGCGCGCACCGGATAGATTACGTTATCGCGCTGGCGGTGACGATACTACTGGCTGTCGGTCTGGTGATGATGTACTCGATTAGCCCGATATTGAGCCATAAACGGGGGTTGATTGCCGATCCCAATTATTACTTTTTCAATCAGCTTCGGTTTATGGCATTGGGCGTAGTGGGGTGGATTGCCGCCACCACGATTCCATACGGTGTTTGGCGGAAATGGGCCCCCAAGTTGTTAATTTTGGCGGTAGTGGCGTTAGCGGGGTTAATGATACCGGGCTTGGCGCAGAGCACAAACGGCGCTACCCGGTGGATCCAATTGGGGCCCGTGTCGGTGCAGCCGGCGGAAATTCTGAAATTGGCACTGATTTTGTATTTGGCAGTCTGGTTTGAACGCCGACAGGCGGATATTCGGTCGTTTTGGGATGGGGTGGTGCCTTTTGCGATTATGGTGGGCGCGGCGTGTTTTGTGATTGTGGTGCTGCAGCGTGACATGGGTACGATGGCGGTGTTGTTGGCGGCTTCAATAGGGATGTTTTTTGCGGCGGGAATGAAGTGGAGCCATCTGGGAGGGCTGTTCGGTGGAGTGGGGTTGGCGATGTGGGCGGCGATTGCGATGTTTCCGCATCGCGTTGAAAGGTTCACGACGTTTCTTGACCCCAAGTGTAACGATCCCAAGTTTGCGCTCGATAGCTCATTGCATGTGTGCCAGGCTTTGCTCGGGGTCGGCTCAGGAGGAATATTGGGGCTTGGCCTGGGCCACAGCATCCAGGTGTACGGATATTTGCCGGAGGCTGCCAACGACTCGATTTACGCGATAATAGCCGAGGAGTTTGGTCTCATCGGATCGCTAGCAATCATCGGTTTATTCGGAATACTCGTATATCGCGGCCTGAAGGTAGCAAGAGCTGCCCCGGACGTGTTTTCGCGAATGGTGGCTACCGGTATTTCGCTATGGTTGCTGTTTCAGGCCGTTATCAATATCGGCGCGATGCTGTCGCTAGTGCCATTGACGGGCATTCCGTTGCCGTTTATATCGTATGGGGGCACTAGTCTGGTGGTTTCGCTATTTGGGGCTGGGATTTTACTTAACATATCGAAGTACACCGTAAGAGAGGTAAGCGATGCGAATAGTCGTCAGCGGCGGGGGGACAGCCGGACATATATTGCCAACGCTGGCAACCAGCGACGCGTTAAAATCGCTCGATAATACCGGCGAGCTGCTCTATATTGGGCAGGTCGGCGGCATGGAGGCGAAGATCGTCGCGGGTGTGGGCTTAACGTTCGCGCCAATTTCGGCGGGTAAATTTCGCCGTAATCACTTTGATTCGGGATTTGCCAAAATATTTAATTTAAGCACGCTGGGGCCGAACGCGCGTGATACGTTGCGAACGGTGCAGGGCGTGGGGCAAGCGATGCGCATTTTGCGCACGTTTAAACCCGAGGTAGTGTTTTTGAAGGGCGGGTACGTGTGTCTGCCGGTAGGGATAGCGGCCAAGATGTTGAATATTCCATTTGTGATCCATGAATCTGATGCTACCCCCGGCTTGACCAATCGAATTTTGAGCCGGTGGGCGTCAAAAATTGCAGTGGGCTTCCCGGTGAAGAGCTACCGAATGTTTGAGCCCGACAAACTGGTGTATGTTGGCAATCCGGTACGGTCAGATATTTTGACGGCGCACCGGCTGGAGGGAATAGCGCATTTTGGGTTGGACGAGACAGTGCCGGTGATCTTGATTACCG
>JAYUCF010000037.1:0-2224 GCA_043740495.1 bacterium | reverse complement strand
CGGTGTCATAGGTGACGTCGAGACGCGCTACGGGAATGCGTAGGTTGGTGTCGCCGTTAGCAATAGTGACGACGCCGCCGGAGAAGGTGTCGATCTTGGTACCCAGCTGTTTGTCGGCCGAAGCCCTTGTGGCGCCGGCCAACGAGACGCCGTCGGCCGAGACACCGGGGTAGATTTTACCGATGTAGACCAGCTCAAAACTACCCACGAGTAAAACCGCGCCCACGACCACCGTACCGACCCCGCGCAGCCACAAAGGAGCCCGCTGCCATTGGGTGCTCAGCTCAAATTGCTCGGTGCCCTCATCTTCGAGGAGGTCGCTTGAAGGTTTTGCCATATGGCATTATTATGGCACATTTAGACACTCTCCACGTTATAATACCTGGCGTAACTATGGAATAATCTATGCCGCGCAAGAAGATCTCCGAATTTAGAGCCAAAACCATCCTCGCCAAAGATCTGGGGACTACGTACGGCGGCACAATGCTCGACGTGAAGACAAATTGGCAAGCGGCTGTAGATGGGTTGGACGCGGGCGGCAGCTACGTGCTGAAGGTGGATCAGGGCGTCAAAGGGCGCTTCAAAAAGGGGTTGGTGAAGCTGGGGCGCACGAAGGCGGAGGTGGCGGGCGATATTGCCGAGCTAGCGAGTAAGGGGTTTGAATTTATGCTGGTGGAGCCGCAGCTGGGTCACGCGGCCGATGCGGAGCGCTACCTGGCCTTGGAACGGCTACGCGAGGGGACGATGATTAGTTTTTCCGCGGACGGAGGGGTGAACGTGGAAGCGGCGGCCGACGGGATTGAGCGGGCAATCTTGACGGATGATGTGGCCGGGCGCGCGGCCGAGGCGCTGGGGGTGCCGGCGGAAACGCTTCAGGCACTGGCGAAATCTTTTAATGATAATTATTGGTCATTTTTTGAGGTGAACCCGCTGGTGGTGGTGGATGGCAAGGTTGGGCTGCTCGATGCGGCGGTAGAAGTGGATACCGAGGCGGCCTTCTTTGTGGATGGGCGCTGGACGCCGACGGATTTTCGCAGCTACGCGGCAGCGGCACGGCTGCCTCAGGCGGCGGCCGTGGAAGAGCTGGCAGCCCAGAGTCAAGCGTCGTTTCGGCTGGCGGTACTAAACCCGAACGGCAGCATTTTCTTGCTGCTATCGGGCGGCGGGGCCAGCGTGGCGCTGGCGGATGAGGTCTTTAACCAGGGGCGAGGTAAGGAACTGGGAAATTACGGCGAATACAGCGGCAATCCCAACGCGGAGGAAACACAGATTTATACGCGGCAAATTATTTCGCTGATGCTCGCCTCCACGGCCCCGCGCAAGGTGCTGGTGATTGCCGGGGGGGTGGCCAACTTTACCGACGTACGGGCGACGTTTAAGGGCGTAATCGCGGCGCTGGACGAGGCTAAGGCGGCCATGCGGGAGCAGGGCATCAAGGTGTTTGTGCGGCGGGGCGGACCGTTCGAAGTCGAGGGCCTGGCGATGATGCGCGACTTTTTGGAGCGCGAGGAGTTGCTGGGGCAGGTGGCGGGGCCGGAAGTGATGTTGACGGCGATTATTCCATTGGCCATAACTGAGCTGGAGGTAGCAGCGTGAGTACACTAAATATTGCCGAACTGCGGACGCTTGATCCCAAGATTGTGGCTCTGGGAAGCTCCAAGGGTATCATTCAATCAATCTTGGATTTTGACTTTTTGGCCGGACGGGCCAAACCGTCGGTGGTGGCGGTGGTGGCCACGGGACGAAAGAGCGAGCGATACTTCTTTGGTGAGGGCGAGGTAACGATACCGGTGTATGCGGCGGTGGGGCAGCTGCCGAAGAGCCGGCGCGATCAGGTGAATTTATTTTTGAATTTATCGTCGGGGCGGCGAGTGCTAGCTTCGTCGAAGCAGGCCATGGAGCAGCTGCCGGCCCTGGTGGGCGGGGTGGTGTTCGCGGAAGGGCTGCCGGAACGGCACGCGATCCAGCTGGCCGAGGCGGCCAAGGCGGCCGGAGTGTGGCTGACTGGCGGGGCCAGCGTGGGCGTGGTGGTACCGGGAGTGGTGAAGCTCGGCCCGATCGGCGGGGTGCAAGCGCCGCAGCTCGCGAGCTCGAAGCTGTTCACGCCTGGGACGGTAGCGGTGGTGAGCTCGAGTGGCGGAATGGTGAGTGAAATAATTCGGATGGTGGCGACCACCGGTCACGCCTTAAGTTTTTCGCTGGCGCTGGGCGGCGAACGGTTCCC
>JAYUCF010000036.1:0-2611 GCA_043740495.1 bacterium | reverse complement strand
GCGCTTATGTTTTGTACAAGATAAATGTTGTGGATATTACTTGATCTTGGGTTTGCGGGAAATAGTGTCCATGGAGCGCACAACCTTGCGCGGGCGACGGCGCAAAAGTTTTCTGACGCGTCGTACCAACTGCCTGGCCAGTGGGCGCAGTTGAAACTTTGCGAAGCGCGCTGTGATCCAGAGCGGGATGGATACAAGAACCAAAACTAAGGCAAGCAGCTGGTACCAACCGGTGATAGCGAAGACCCACTGGGTACTGTTTTGGTGTGATTCAATATCGGTAAGGGTGACTGGGAGGAGTCCGAAGTACGATCCGGGTCGGCTGACGGCAAACTGTCGCTCGCTCCCGGGCAGAACTAACCCGGTGGCAAGGCGCGGGGCTGATCCCCACGGCAATACCCGTCCGGTGAGCGCAGGCTTGAAACCTACGGCGGTGGTTGAACGGTTGGTATTACGATAATCGAGTGTGCCGGAAATTCCTCGGTCAAACTGCCAAAACGGGAGATTCAAGTGCGTAATCTGACCCACGTGGACCCCGAGGCCACCGTTTTGCAACAACAGCAGTGTGCCGATGTTGGCGCTTTCGGCTACAAAGGAGCTGACCGACGATTGAGCCGGCGGAATTGTGCGGAAAAAGATAACCGCATACACACCGCCTTTGGGAAGCTTGGCGGGGTCCACGCTAAAAGCCACCCGAATGGCCTCGTGCGAACCGAGGTCGAAGGTCGCCAGATCCACCTTGATGCCATCGGAAATTTGGGGGTCGTCAAAGAAGCTCAGGCGCCCCTGATTGTCTTTTTGGCGGAAACCCTGAACCCGCGACTGGAGCGTGATGGTGGTATCGCTGGGATTCGAAACCTCAATGTACCCGAGCTTGACGGTGGAGGAGGTGAGGGTGTCTTCGTACAGGAGCGGGTTGACCTGAAGACCGGGGACGTCGGCCTCGGCCGGGATGGATGGCAGGAGGGTGGCAAATAAGAGCACGGCGGCGAGGAGTTTTTTCATGGCCGAACAGTGGCGGTGTAGATAATGGTAGTAGAGTAGGTACCCTGTTTTTGGCTGGGAGTAGTGTCCGCCCGGAACTGCAGGGTGGTGAGCTCCGGGATTCCGCCGGTTAAACCGGTGCGGGAGTGGTAAACCGTGGCGGTGTTGGGAATACCGGCGTAACTGTAATTGGGATTGGTCCCCCACTTGGCATCGAGGCCGGTGAAGGCGGTGAGCGAAAAGCCCAAGCCCTTGGTGGTGCCCTCACTCCAGGCGGCGGGAGTAGCGATGCTGGCGCTGATCATGGGGACGGTAGTGGTGGTATCGGTGTGAGTGAGCAAAGTTGGAGCTTGAATATAGAGATCATAGCCGCCGGCATCTGTGCGCACCACCGCATCGGCGCTGTAGGTCTGCGAGATGCCCGGGGTAATGTTAGGTAGCGTAAAGGCGCCGTGCAGCGAGTTGGCCCCGGCCGAGTAGTCGTTGGCGATTTCGCCGTCGGACAGCTGCCGGGTGTAGACGCGAGCCTCATCGATGGTGGCGGCCAGATAGTTGCTGGTGGGCGCGCTCGGCCAGCCGGTGAGATCGTCGTAACCCATGCGCCAGTAGCCGTTGTAGTTTTGAGCAGTGGTGATGGTGGCATCGGTGCCGCGGCGGATGCCGTCGACGTAGAGCAAGAGTCCGCTGGCGCCGAGAGAGCCCACCACATAATGCCAGGAACCATCATTATAGGATGAGGCGGTGGTGACGGTTTTGAAGCTACCAGGGTTGGTGCCAAAGATGATCTGACCGACATTATTGAGATAGATCTGTCGGTCACGGTTGGTGCTGGCACCGGTTTGGGCGTCGCCCAGGCCCATCAGCCGCCCGCCGGTGGAACTGGTAGATTTGAACCAGATTTCTAATGTAAAAGCGGTGGGGTTTACGACTTGCTTGGCGGTGGCGGCGTACTGGGACGACCCGTTGAGGGTGATAGCCTGCCCGACGATACCCGTAGTCCAGGACGGTGCGCCCACTAGGGTGGCATTGTCGCTGTTCATGCCGACGTCGTAGGCCTGCGTGCCGGTGCCGGTATCGAAGGGCCAGGTAGCATAGGTGGCGTTGGGCAAGACGCTGATTTGCATGGAGTGCGCCAACTGACTGACATATCCCTGGGTAAGCTTGTAGCTCTGGCTGGAGCCGGCCCCCACCACGGCCTCGCCGCCAGTATCGGTGAGTTTGTACGAAGGTGAGCCGGTGTCGCCGCCGAAGGTGGCGGCCACGTTGGGATCGAGACGGAAGTGCGAGCTCTGCAACAGATCGGCCGAAGCCACCGCCGGCAGCATTATTGCCGCCACGGCCAAACCTACTCGCCATTGTCGCCATTTTTTAACCATTAGCATGATTATAGCAGGTACGTGAGGCTACTCTATTCCCGGCCGGCCAGAATGCGAGCGGCGCGGGCGAAGCGCTGGCGACCCTTCCAGAAGATCAGGAAGAGAATTAGCAGGACGATGAAGGCTACCGCCAGTAGTTTCCAGGGAAGAACGGTAAATGAGGTAGTGGCTGTCAGTTTTTTGCCGCCGGCGTACGTGGCGCTTAGTTCGGCGGTGTACCGGCCGATAAGGAATTTGTGCTTGCCGGCGGC
>JAYUCF010000035.1:0-15824 GCA_043740495.1 bacterium | reverse complement strand
CGCCACGATCACCCCGAGGAAAATGAGCTCGATGCAGCCAAACGCGAATTGCACGAGGAAACCGGGATGACGTTCACAAATTGGCGCCTGCTCCGAGTGGTGCAGCCGATCGCCAAGCTAGAATGGTTCATCTACACCTTTTTAGCCACGGACTTTGAGTCCCAGGAGGAGGTGCATCTGGATGCCGGCGAAAAAATCGAACTTGAACTTGTTGATCGGGATCGGGCACTCTTACTTGCGGCTCAGACTCGGCCGGGCTACCTTCCCGCGGATTTACTCGAGCAAGTAAGCTCCGTAGATGAGCTCGCCGACCTTCCTCAGTTCGCCGCGTGATAAACTCTTAGCTATGACAGGCCAACTCTATTTTATCGGTATCGCCGGGCACGCCATGCGGGGGCTCGCGTTGGCGGCTCGGGATAACGGTTATCAAGTGACCGGCCTCGACGAGCCGGCCGCCCCGCCCGGCAGCGACTGGCTCGACGCGCACAATTTTGTATGGCATCGCCATTTTGATCCCGTCCAGCTGGGCGGAGTTACGGCCGTGATTGTCACCGGTGCGCATGTCACCAATGATTCACCGGTCATCGTGGAGGCGCGTCGTCTCGGTATTCCCGTGCAATCCTTCGCCGAATTTTTCGGGCACCTGACGCTGGGCGAGCAGGTGATTGCCGTAGCCGGTACGCACGGTAAGACCACCACCACTGCCCTGATAGCCTGGATCCTGGAGTCTGCTGGCCGTCGGCCCGACTTTCTGATTGGTATCCAGCCCTTCAATTTCCCGGCTAGCGTACGGTTTGCCGGAGCCGATGTAGCCGTGGTGGAGGCTGACGAATACAAAGCCTCCAGCCTCGATATCAGGTCGAAGGCCCAATATTACCACCCCGATATCCTCGTCCTCACCGCCGTCGAGCACGACCACCCCGACCTCTTCCCGAATCTGGCAGCGGTGGAAGCGCGTTTTGCGACCATCGTGGCTGACCTCCCCAAAAATGGCCATCTCATTGCCTGCGCCGAAGCCAAAAATGTGCTTAGCATAGCTAAAAAGGCTCCCTGCCGCGGCACCACCTATGGTATCGAAGTCGGCGACCTCCGGGCCCGCAACGTCACGTACCTGCCCGAGGGCATCGAATTCGAGGTCGAGCGTGACGGCAAAGTGTTGGGACACCTGGCCGTCAGCCTCTACGGCCGCCACAATGTGCTCAATACCCTCGGCGCCGTGGCTGCAGCCCTTGAGCACGGACTGACCTTTGAAGAAATTCTTGCCGGGGCAGCCACATTCAAGGGCGCCTACCGTCGTTTCAATATCGTCTCGACCGATCTAGCCGACATCACCGTTATCGACGACTACGCCCACCACCCCACCGAAGTTGCCACCAATCTCGAAGCCGCCAAGCTGCACTTCAAGGGGCACCGGGTGGTCGTGGTCTTCCGCCCTCATACCTATTCCCGTACCTCTGCCCTGTTGGCGCAGTACCAGGCCGCCTTCGCCAACGCCGATCTCGTGTATATAACCGATATCGAGGGCGCCCGCGAAGCCGGCACTGTGCCCACAGTTAGCGGCCAGGATATTGTCGATAAACTCACCATGCCGGCTCACTACGAGCCCGACCGTCTCCAGCTTATCAAGGACGTCACAGCGGGCGCAGAAACTGGCGATGTGCTGTTGTGTCTCAGCGTTTCCGGCTACGACAATCTGGCCCAAGAGCTGACTGGCAAGCTTAAAACCATAAAATAATCTCGTATAAAATGAAGCGCCCCGCCTACCGAATGGCTTTCGGTAGAGCGGGGCATTTCATTGCCAAACCCCCGGAGGGGCTTAGTTAATGTTGGGGCTGATTACTCAGCCATGGCCGATTCGTACACCGACATTCCGTTGACCTCGAATTCGGGGTCGGTTGCCACCGTATAACTCAGGTAGAGCCAGCTGATGGCGTTCGCCAGTGTGGTGTACTGGTGGTTATGGCGCTTGGTCCATTTCTTGACTCGCCGCGTGCGCAGGTAGCGACTCCACCAGGATTCGGTGGCAATCTCAACCATGCGGCGTGCCCACTCTTGGGTTTCGTAGGGGCCAATGGCGTGGCCCGTAAGACCTTCGAGTATCTGCAGCGGAATTCCACCGGCGGTGGAACCCAGCACGAACACCGCGTGGAGCAGAGCATCGGTAACCCGATTCTCGAACCCTTCCTTGGTGCTTGTTTGCAGCGCGAGGATCGCGTACCACAGGAGAGCATTGATGGCGAGGTCGTTGTGCGGGACCCTCGCGATCTTTGCGTCGTTGCGGATCTCGGGGGGAAGCTTCTCCCACTGGTCCATGATTTCCTTGAGGATCACCGGGCCCGCCGGGTCGTCGATCGACCCGTTACCGATGATGACCAGTTGCGGCCGCTTATGCAGCGGTACGCCCATGTCGGCCAGCATCTGCCAATGCCGGGCCCACGCCGCCAACCCGAGGTCCATACCCTTGGAGGGGTCGAACCTGGCGATCAGGACGTAGATCTTGCGCTTAAGGTCCAGAGGTGTCTGGTGACCGTTGGTCGCGAAGTGCTCGTTGAGGTACCTGATCCCAGCGCGCCGCTCTCGGCGCGTCATCTTGCGGTTCAGATCATCGAGCAAGTCGCTAGTAGCACCCATGAGTGCAACCATCGGTTGCGGGACGTCGTCTGGCACGAAAAGCTCGGGCCGGGGGTGGAAAATCATTATTCTCGCGCGCTGGATCTGCTTCCAGACGTACAGCCATGAGTTGCGTTGGGACGTACCCGGCGTACTCATGAGCCCGCCCTCTGTCGCGATGTGATCACGGAAGATGATCTCGGCGTCGGGGTTGAATCCGACGAGACCCTTGGACGAGTCGCCCAGGATGTAGTCGATCAAACCGCTCGGCTGCCAGTCGTCGATGACGATCACTCTCGCGCTCCTGAGCGCGGGTTCGAGGAGGATCGCGTTGTCGGCAATCCACGCCTCGTAGACGTCCTTTCGTTCTTCTGTCAGCTCGACCTGCCCGTTCACGTCCTGGAACGTGTCGTGGAACGAGTGCTTGGTGACCTCGAACGCCTCGGGAAGAGGCTTCATCACCAACCATCGTACGTTAACACCCATCGCCTGAAGTAGCGCAATGAGCACCATGCGCATGATGGCAACTCCTCCGCCGGCGTATGTCGCGCCGACGAAAATCAGAGGTATGCCCTCGTTTTTTGCGCAGTAAACCTTGAACTTCGCCCATTCGGCGAGAGGGGTGATGCGCTTGTACATCTTGATGAGCTTCTTGGGAGAGAGACGGCACGTGACCGTGACTTCACCCGTGAGAGGGTTCCATGACTTCTCGAACCGATCCTTGAGCTCATCGCTCGAACGTGAGATTGACGGGAACTTCGCTCGGAAGCGATCCCACGTCATTGTGCGTACCTGCAGTGCTGCTGCCTGAGTCATCATGACCCATGGCCTCCTTCCTGGCTTATGGGCCATGTCGAAGCGGGGAAAAGGGGTATAAGAGTGTAAATGGTGTGAGTTGTCATTCTGGCGCCCCACAGGGTGCTTCTTGTCATACTTGTTATAGTAAGAATAAATTAATTACACTCTCATTTGGAGAAATAATCAATGCGTCAAAATAATGGCTTTGGATTGGCACAAAAATACGAAAGTTTTTTACCATAACGCTAGGGTTACATTAGTTATGCACACCCTGTCTTGAGCCCAAAATCAAATTGCGGCAATAATGCATTTGTAGTTATGCACGAAGCAGCAGTCCAAAACGTAAAGCGACCCCGCTACCGATGGGTTTCGGCGCGGGGCTTGGTGTTTGCACCTGCTGACGCAAGTGCTGACTGTGAGATCGTCCGGGCCTAGGTCTCCTGCTCGGGAATTGTCGTAGGCGTGGCGGAGGTGTCGCCCGCCAACACTTTGGATTCTTCAAGGTAGCTTTGCAAGTCCTTGCCCCAGATGCGAAAAGATTTGCCGATTCGAACTGCACGTAGTTCGCCGTCGTGAATGACGCGATAGACCGTCATCTTGCTTACCCGCATCAGACTGGCGACTTCGGCCACAGTCATAAGAGCAGAATCGGCAGAGTGCTTCGGTAGTGCCATGTCTTGTCTCCTAAGGGCTAACAGTGGTCGAGCGAGAGCGCGGCCAGGGCAAAAAAGTCGTAGGGTGACGCTTGCGGGTCGGCTCGACTGAGTGCGTTTCTGCTCAGTGGCTTCCTGTATGGCCAGCACTTCGCTCTTCAGGTAACGGTGGTGGCCACCAAGGGTTCGACTAAATGGGAGCTTGCCGGCCTTCGCCCACCGGGCGACCGTCTTAGGGTCGACGGCGAACAAGACTGCCACCTCTCCGCCCGTCAATTGGTGATCGGCGAGTATGGGCTTACGCTTTGTCATCTTCGGGCCCCTTGGGCGGTTTCTTCGGGTCGGTATCCATTTTTTTCCCTTGGATGGAACTTTCTGCGATTTGCGGACCATATTATTAAATTATAAATAGTGTACTAAAACAATAGCTGGCCATCCGCTAAGGCCATCACCGCAGTCAAAAACGATGAAACCCGCCACTGGCGCGGAGGGATCCATCGCTGGTGGCGGGTAGTTGCGGCAAAGCCGCGCGGTATGTGGGGTCGCGAAGCGGCTTACATGCCCCTGAGGTTGCCGAGTTTAGTTCGGATCTCCGCTTCCTTGGCAGCTAATTCGCGTCGCTTGGCCTCGGAGAGTCCGGGCTTTATCCGGGCCTGGACGACCTTATCTAGGTCATGGTCGAGCTTGGTATGAAGTTTTTTGTTCTCATTTGCATCGCGAGCAGCTTGATCGGCCATCTTTGCATCCTTTCATGGTGGTGAAGACGGTTTCAACGGTTCATCAGGTCGACGATCTCGTTCACACGGTTCGCTGTTGACGAGTCCATGCGCAGAGTTGAACCGAAATCCACTTTTCGATCCGGCCAGCTGCTGCGCAGAACGCCGCCGAGGGTCTGGCAGAAGATCTGGGCTTGATCGGACAGGCTGCTGGTGGAATTGAAGAGAGCACACTGGATGCCGATGAATTTCACGCTAACATGCAGCTCATCGGTTGTGAATGCATCCTGTAGTGCCGTAATGACACCAATAGGAATCCGCTCGCTGGCCTCCATCACTACCCGATTGCCGGGTATGAGGCCAACTTCCACGAATACATTCGCGATTGCCGTGGTGGTGTACATCATTAAGACCTCCTTAGGGGGCTTGCAGATGACAATACTAAAGCATAATACACTTACAAATGCAATAGCTTAAGCGCATAGCTACCCGCTTGTATTGAAATAATCGGCTAAAACGGCTATTATTAAATCTAACCAGTGCGCTCAGCGCTGTTTTGTTTTGCGCAGCTCTAAACATAAGAGGAACCTACTAATCACTATGGCCCGCGACTATTCGCTCGAAAACACCCGAAATATTGGAATTATTGCCCACATTGACGCCGGTAAAACTACCGTCACCGAAGGCATCCTTTACCGTACCGGTAAAACACACAAGATCGGTGAAGTTCACCAGGGCGAGGCTACCATGGACTGGATGGAGCAGGAGCAGGAGCGCGGCATCACCATCACCTCGGCCGCTACCACCTGTTTCTGGAAAGGCAAACGCGTCAACATCATCGACACTCCCGGCCACATCGATTTCACCGTCGAAGTTGAGCGGTCGCTGCGTGTCCTCGACGGTGCCGTCACCGTCTTTGATGGCAAGATGGGCGTCGAGCCGCAGAGCGAAACCGTTTGGCGCCAGGCCGATAAGTACGGCGTGCCGCGGATTTGCTTTATCAACAAAATCAACCAGACCGGCGGTGACTTCTACAAGTCTCTTGACAGCATTCACGAGCGCCTCAACAAGCGCGCCTACGCCATCCATCTGCCAATCGGGTTTGAACAAGAAATCAATGGTATTGTCGACCTCGTCGAAATGAAGGCCTATACCTACAAGGAATACCACGACCACGAGCTGGTTGAGGGTGAAATCCCCGCCGACATGCTCGAAAAAGCCAAGCGATATCGCCAGCACCTCATTGAAGCCGCCGTGGAAGTCGACGACGTTTTGATGGAGAAATACCTCGACGGGCACGAGCTGACTATCCCCGAACTCAAGAGCGCCATCCGCCAGAGCGTGCTTTCGGGTAACTTCTTTGCCGTCTCCGGCGGTGATGGCCGTGGCGTGATGGTTGAGAAACTCCTTGACGCCGTTGTGGACTACCTCCCGACCCCCCTCGACATCGGTTCCGTCTGGGGTACCGATCCCAAGACCGGCGATGAGATTGAGCGTCACGCCAGCGATTCCGAGCCTTTCGCCGCCCTGGCCTTCAAGATTGCCACCGACCCGTTCATCGGTAAGTTGGCCTTTTTCCGGGTTTACTCGGGCACCATTAAAAGTGGCTCGTATATCCTGAATGCCTCCACTGGCGAAAAGGAGCGTATCGGCCGCCTCGTGCAGATGCACGCCAACTCCCGCGAAGAGGTGCAGGAAGTCTACGCCGGCGAAATCGCCGCCGCCGTCGGCCTCAAAAACACCACCACTGGCAACACCATTTCCGATCTCGATAAGCCGATCATCCTTGAATCCATCACCTTCCCCGAGCCGGTGATCTCGATTGCGGTTGAGCCCAAAACTAAGGCCGACCAAGAGAAAATGGGTAACGCCCTCCAACGCCTGGCCGAAGAAGACCCGACCTTCCGCGTTCACACCGACGAAGAAACCAGCCAAACCATACTCGAAGGCATGGGTGAGCTGCATCTCGATATTCTCGTTGACCGCATGAAGCGTGAGTTTAAGGTCGAAGCTAACGTCGGCCGACCGCAGGTTGCCTACCGTGAAACCATCAAGAAATCCGCCAAAGCCCAAGGTAAGTTCGCCCGCCAAAGTGGTGGCCGCGGTATGTATGGTGACGTCTGGCTCGAAGTCTCACCAACCGAAGTGGGTGAAGGCTATATCTGGGAAAACGGCATCGTGGGCGGGTCTGTGCCTCGCGAGTTCATCAAGCCCACCGAAGAGGGCGTCAAAGAAGCCATCCAGAACGGTATTTCCGCCGGATTCCCCATGGTCGACATTAAAGTACGGCTTTACGATGGCTCGTTCCACGAAGTGGACTCCAACGAAATGGCGTTTAAAATCGCCGGTTCCATGGGCTTCCAAGCTGCAGCCCGCCAGGCCGACCCCATCATCCTTGAGCCGATCATGAAGGTCGAGGTGGTGGTGGCCGAAGAGTTTATGGGTGATGTCATTGGAGACCTCAACTCCAAGCGCGGCCGCATTGAAAAGATGGAAGACCGTTCCGGCGCCAAAGTTATCGACGCCATGGTGCCGCTAGCCGAAATGTTTGGCTACACTACCACCCTGCGCTCCATGACCCAGGGTCGCGGCTCCAACACGATGCAATTTGATCACTATGAGGAAGTTCCGCGCAACGTTGCCGAAGAAATCATCGGCAAGCACGCCGCCGCCAAGGCCGCCAACTAGACCGCGGCAACATCAAACACAATTAGCAGCCTCCGCTCAGGGGGCTATTAATTTTGGCCGGAAGCTTATTGACTTATTTATACGAATTATTTACTCTATAGCCCCTGCGACACCTGTCCAGGAGCCTTAAAATCTTGAGCCGCACTATGCCCTGGCTCGCCCCTGCACCTACCAAGGAGTCGGCCATGACACATAACAAACCTGATCCGGAAAGCTCGATAGCAGATCTCGAAGTCAGCTTTAGCTACCTCGACGCAAGACAGCTGCGCTGCCTGCTGACGTTCAAGTCCTATAATGGCAGCACCATAAGGTTTGCTTGGAGTCAAGTGGACGTCCGTCACCCAGAGCAACTCCGTCTTCGAGTGCTTAGTCCGCAGGAGGCACAGCTGGTCGCCAGCGTTCGCCAGGCACCCACCAGCGTCTACACCAAGACCGCGCTTATGAGGCTCACACCTCATTACGTCATGTTTGGCCCATACCCCGTGAAGGGTATAGCCGAGCACGTAGTAACGGTAGTAAGGGCAATTTGTGGTGCGTACGTCCAGTACGGCACAATTCGGCTGACATTCACGGCGAATTGGCCTGCACAGCCATTGTCCGAGACACTGGCCAGACTCAGCCAACCCAATTGCGCGGACTTCCTAGCGAATTACCGCGTGCTCAAGACTTTGCGGTAGCGCCACATCCGCCTCGCCCCCCCGATGGGACCCCGTCCGCCGCTGTTTGGCAGCGTGCGGGGTCCCGGGCCCAACCCTTTGTCCAGGAACCGTCGCTTGCTGCAGCCTCTTTACAAAATAGCCTCACACTGTCTATAATGACGAGGTCCATAGCGGGCGGTTTTTTAATGTCCGCCCAAGTAATAAGATCAATTTCCACTTTAGATCGCTGATGCGGCCGCCAATTGGCAGTCCGCTAAGGGGCCAGATAAGCCACATTATCCATCTGCAGTGGAAAATATTAAGGAGAACGCAATGGCCGTAACATTCAAGCGCGATAAGCCGCACGTCAACGTAGGTACCATGGGTCACGTCGACCACGGCAAGACCACCCTCACCGCCGCCATCACTTCGGTATTGGCCAAGCACCTGCCCTCAGACATCAATAAGCCCGTAGCTTACGGCGAAATCGACAACGCTCCCGAAGAGCGCCAGCGCGGTATCACCATTGCCACCTCGCATCAGGAGTATGAGTCCGCCAAGCGTCACTACGCCCACGTCGACATGCCTGGGCACGCTGACTACATCAAGAACATGATCACTGGTGCCGCTCAGATCGACGGTGCCATCTTGGTGGTGTCCGCCGCCGACGGCCCCATGCCGCAGACCCGTGAACACATCCTGCTCGCCAAGCAGGTCGGTGTACCTTCCATTCTGGTCTTTATGAACAAGATGGACATGGCCGACCCTGAGCTTGCTGAGCTGGTTGAGATGGAAATCCGCGAACTCCTAGCCAAGTACGACTTCGACGAGAACGCCCCGATCATCAAGGGTTCCGCCCTCAAGGCTCTCGAAGGCGACGCTGACGCCGAGAAGGCTATCTTGGATCTCGTAGCTGCCATGGATGACTTCATCCCTGAGCCCAAGCGCGAAATCGACAAGCCCTTCCTGATGCCTATTGAAGACGTCTTCTCGATCAAGGGTCGCGGCACGGTTGCCACCGGCCGTATCGAGCAGGGTCAGATCCACATCAACGACGAAGTTGAGATCGTTGGTATCCGTCCCACCAAGAAGACCGTCGTTACCGGCGTCGAAATGTTCAAGAAGCTTCTCCCTGACGCCCGAGCCGGCGACAACGTTGGAGCGTTGCTGCGCGGTATTGAGCGCACCGACATCGAGCGCGGCCAGGTTTTGGCTAAGCCGGGTACCGTCACTCCTCACACCGAGTTCGACGCCGAGGTCTATGTACTCTCGAAAGACGAGGGCGGCCGCCACACCCCGTTCTTCAAAGGCTACAAGCCTCAATTTTACATCCGCACCACCGACGTTACGGGCAACGTTACACTGCCCGACGGCGTTGAGATGGTCATGCCTGGCGACAACATCAAGATGAAGGTCGAGCTCATTGCTCCGATCGCCATGGAAGATGGACTTCGCTTTGCTATCCGTGAAGGTGGCCGCACCGTTGGTGCTGGCGTCGTCACCAAGATCATAAAGTAACAAAAGCGACACAAACGCTAATTACTGCAACTAGCGGGCCTCCGGGTCCGCTTTTTGTTGTACAATCACTGCATGACAGTAAAGCTCACTCCCAAAGTCGCCGTACCGCATGCTTGGGCCGATCTCGGTCTTAGTGTCGCCTTGGGCGTCATTGTCGGCGCCATCGCCGGCGCCACTATCTCCGAGGCTATCGCCCCGCTCGTAGCCTGGGACACCATCGTGATTACCTACGTTGTCACCACTTGGCTCCAAGTACTGAAATTCAGCCCCGAACTGGTGAAAAAGCACGCCGTGCGCGAAGATCCGTCCCGCGTGGTGGCCGACATTATCCTGATCACCGCCAGTGTCGTCAGCCTGGCCGCGGTGGCCGTGCTGCTGGTCGCGGCCAAGCAAGTCTCCGGGGCGCCTCAATTCGGACTAGCCCTACTGGGTGTCTTCAGCGTGGTGGCCTCCTGGCTGATGATTCATACCACTTATGCTCTCAAATACGCCGAAACTTATTACACCAGCCCCGAGGGTGGCATCGACTTTGGCTATCACGAGCCGCCAATTTATGTTGATTTCGCTTATCTCGCCTTTACCATCGGCATGACCTACCAAGTATCCGACACCAGCCTCAAAATCCGCGAATTTCGCTCCATGGCTCTCAAACAAGCCCTCCTTTCATTCATGCTCGGCACCGTCATCATCGCCACCACCATCAATCTCATTGCCGGATTAGGCAAATAAGCACCCCGACAGATTGACATTTACCCTGCAAACGTGCTTAAATTTAATTCGAAGAGTATTAACGATCGAAAGATAGCACCTCCCCATGGCAACACCCGCAGAAGTTAAAGCCCCCGAAAAGCAGCGAATTCGCATTCGCCTCAAAGCGTACGATTCCAAAGTAATCGACCAAAGCGCCAAACAAATCATCGACACCGCCACCCGCACGGGCGCGCACGTCGCGGGACCCATCCCATTGCCCACCGAAAAAAACTCAATGACCGTCCTCCGCTCGCCGCACATCTACAAGGATGCCCGTGAGCAGTTCGAGATGCGCACCCACAAGCGCCTCATCGACATCACCGAGCCTACTCCCAAGACCATCGATGCCCTGATGAACTTGAACCTCCCGGCCGGCGTCGACATCGAAATCAAGATGTAATTAGGTTTCAACTTTAAAAGCCCCGGGGAACCGGGGCTTTTAAATTATTACTACATCCCAGTCATACTCAAAAACTCCAGCAACTCGATCGAGCATCCCGGCGTCTTCAGATGAGGGTGATCCTTGAGCATCTCCGAAGCAGCGTCGAGCGAGTCGGCCTGGATGATGGAATAGCCCGACACAGTCGTGCTGCCACCCGTCACATTGGCACCTTCCAGGTGCTTGCCGGCAGTCAGCGGCATGCCGAATTCCACCTTATCTTTACCCACTTTGTCCCGCCAAGCAATCCATTCAGCCATGCTGGCTTCCATTTGCTCAGGGGTGGCATCATCCATACGGGCACTCCCAGACACTGGCGATTGATAGAGGACCATAAACTTATTCATAATCACCGCTCTCCATTATAATTGTGGAGTATACGTTTAAGTCACGGTAAAATGCTGTATTCAAAAATGAGAGGAGATAGGGTGAAACACGCTTTAATTGTTGGAGGAACTTCCGGACTCGGGCTAGAACTAGCCAAAAAGCTAGCCGTCGATTATGACGTAATCCTGACCGGCACTGGCAAACACCGCCCCGACGGGTTTGATGTGCGGGTGTGTGATCTCACTGGCGGGCCGGAGTTGGGGCCGAATATTCATAAGTTAGTTGACGGGCTGCCGGAAGTTGATCTGGTGGTCTACGCAGCCGGTTTTGTCCAGCTAGGCACCATCACCGATCTGGAAGACGGGGACATTGGCAAAATGGCCTGCGTGGGGCTGGTGGCGCCGATGTTGCTGACTCGCGAGCTACTGGCAAAGCAGGGGAAGATCCCGCAGTTTGTGGCCATTACGTCGACATCCGCGTGGACGCCCCGTTTGAAGGAGCCTGTGTATACCGCAGTGAAGGCCGGGCTGGGAATGTTTGCGCAGTCGTTGTCGCTCGATGAGCGCGTCGGCAAAACTCTTGTGGCTGCGCCGGGTGGTATGAACACGCCGTTTTGGGACGGAACCGGTACGGACTCGACCGAATTCCTGGACACCGCGCAGGTAGCGCAGGCGATCGTAGAACAGTTGGATGGGCAGTACCGCTACCGGCTGGTCAAGATCCCGCGTGACACCGGCAGGCTTGAGTTGGTTGAGGAAACCTAAAATTAGACCCGGCTTCTAGTCCAAGCTAAAATCGCGGCTCATTACATGATGGTAGGCGGCGGCGAACTCGTACCATTCGTAGTGCGCAAAGGCGTCCCAATAGTCGTGCCAATCTGAGTCGGCAGCGATTCCGGCATTTAGGTAGTCATTGATGTTCGCCAAATCTTCCTCCTCGATTTTTTCGATGGCGTCGCGAAAGGCATCATCTTGGTCGGGGGTGCATGAGGCCTTGATGACCTCGTGGGAGATTATGAGTTCAGAATTTTCCATGACGGTATTGTATCAAATCCGTGTATAATCTCTCACAGCTATGATTGAACACCAACTCCCATCAAATTATCGAATGTCCCTGAAAGCTCTCATCTACGACGAGGCCGGCCGGTTGCTGCTCGTGAAAGAGAAGCGCGACCACTGGGAATTGCCGGGCGGCGGGCCCGATCACGGTGAAACGCCCGAGGAGGCTCTGCGCCGCGAACTGCGCGAAGAGCTGGGTGTGGAGGTGGCGAGTTTTAGCCCCGAGCCGGTGTTCGTGTGGTTTTTCCACATCGGAGCCAAGAACCGCTACGCTTGCTGGCTGACTTATGAGGTGGTGATCAAGGGCGAGCCCACTACCACCGACCATACTTCGGCCGTGGAATATCACGACGTAGACATGATTAAATCCACCGACGTCGGCTCATACTTCTGGCCAGTACTAGACAAAGTGATCGCCTACAGCCCAACTTTGCGGCCCAGCTTCGCCGCGGCCTCCGGCTCGCGATTTCATGCGTAGTGTAGAATAACCTCAATGCAAACCATTACCGACTTAGATACAGAGATAGTTTATTACACCGACGGCAGCTGCGAACCCAACCCCGGCGCCGGCGGCTTTGCCGTCATTCGGGCCATGGAGCCTCACGTGCTTGGCAGTGAGCCCGATAGCACCAATATCCGCATGGAGGGCAAGGCGCTCATTGCCGCGCTCAAGGATGCGGCTGGCGCGCCGAGCGTAATTCATACCGACAGCGAATTTTGGATCAACGTGATCACCAAATGGTCGCTCGGCTGGGAAGCCAACGGCTGGAAGAAAAAGGGCGGAGACATCAAGAATCTCGATATTGTTCAAGAGGTAGTGCCGTTGTACCGTGCGTCCAAAGCTCGGCTGGAGTGGGTGAGGGGGCACAATAATGACCCGGGCAATGAGATGGCCGACCATTGGGCCAATGAGGCTCGCAAAACCCAGGCCTAAAGCCAAGAGGTATAGTCTGGTGGCTTGATTAATCAGCAATATGTGATTATAATAGTCGATTCTCATGGCAAACCTCACACCCAAAACAGATTCCGCCGCTCGGCGCCCCCAGCTCACTCCCGGTGTCATGGTGGGGCTGCTGGCCGTGCTCGCGCCCCTGAGTTACCTTATTGGCCGCGTCAGTACCGGGTTTATTGCCGGCTCCTATCTGGCTTACGTTACCTCCGGTGTGGCGGCTAGCGCTCTGGGCGTGATGGCCGGGATACCGATCGGGCTGTTTTTTGGGTCTATGCGCTCAGCGCGTTCTCACGCCCCAGCCGCGCCCAACACCCCCGAGATGGAGCGATCTATCCTGGATCAGCTGCGCACCGAGTTGATCGCGAACAAGTCTTTATTAGAAGCCAGGCGCGGCAGTGTCACGATGTTTGCCCGCATTGCCTACGTCACCTCATTTTGGACATCTATAAAGGCCTCTGGCCGGCTCTTCGTGATGCAAGATGCCGCCCTGCTAGGTGCTATCGCCACGGCCTACTACTGGCTCGATCAGGCAACGCATCTCGAGATACTGGCCTATGAGGCCAAATACGCCCGCGCCGGCACCGAGGGTAGCCAGGCGAACGCCACGCATCTCATTTCTGAAGTCCGTCTGCTTGATGGCCAAATCGCTGGCGCCCTCGACAGTGCCATCTCGGCGATCGACGAACCAACTTTGGCTCTGTCTAAGCACTAGTTTTATGGCCCTTTTCAGTTCAAAGAAGTTATGGTAGTCTAAATTATTCGCCGAACGAACTACGAGAAAAGAAACGGAGGCTCGCTCAATGACGGATAAAGAAAAGGGCCCGATTATAGTCGAGCTGGTTTTTGATCGAGAGGCAGAGCTCTCGGGTAGAGTGCTAAAGCTTTTCGTCGATAATGTTCACCTCTTGGTGTCTACCATCTGCTGGGTTGGCGCCATCCGTCCACCCATCGAGGTCATAGTTTCCAAGACCAATCACGTTCTCGGGGGCCACCGGACTAACCTCGATGTCAGCATTATGCTCAAGAACCGCACAATTGAGCAAGTTTCCCCATATGCGATCAACTACGGGAGGATTCTGCTGTTGAGTCTTTTCGCTCCTTTCGGCTTCGGTGTCCTCCTGATGGACGAATCAATGCCAAGGAGCGTCATCGCTCGGATCGGCCGCGACGATAGCTCCCGCTACGTTGTCGCTCATCACGCTTAGCTCTAGGTTGGGCATCAAGTTCACAGTGGCACATGGCTGCTCGGGTCTCCGGACTCGAGCAGCCGCTTCACTTTCCGGGGGTCTATCTTAGGGAATACCATTGTCCGCATCGTATAGTAAAAGCATGAACTTATTTTCTGATGATACTAGGCGGCCGCTAGCTGATCGGGTAAGACCGCGTACCCTCGATGAATTTGTTGGGCAGTCGCAGGTGGTCGGTGAGGGGCAGTTCCTGCGTAGCATCATCAACATGGGCACCCCGACCTCGCTGATTCTGTGGGGCCCGCCGGGTACGGGGAAAACCACCCTGGCACGCATTATTGCCTCCAGCGGAGATTTCGCTTTTGAGGAAATATCTGCCACCACCAGCGGCTTACCCGACGTGAAAAAAGTAATTGAACGTGCTACCGAAAGAAAAAACTTGGGTCAGGCCACCGTCTTGTTCGTAGATGAAATCCATCGTTTCAATAAAGCCCAGCAGGACGCTTTTTTGCCGCACGTAGAGAACGGTACCATTATTTTGATTGGTGCCACCACCGAAAATCCGTCCTTTGAAGTTATCGGCCCGCTGCTTTCACGTAGCCGGGTGGTGGTGCTGGAGCCCCTATCTGTGGAGCAGCTCCTAGCTATTATTGAGCGCGGCATCAAGGAATTGCGGGGCAAACAGGTCAATCCCGATGCCGCTCGGCTCCTAGCCGAGCTGGCTGCCGGCGACGCCCGCATAGCGCTTGGCGGTCTCGAAACGGCTGCCAGTCTGGCCGGCGGCCAGATTACCCTGGAGATCGTCAAGCAGGCCATGCAAAAACCCGGTCTCAAATACGATAAAACGGGGGAGTATCACTACAATCTGATTTCGGCCTATATCAAGTCGATGCGCGGCGGAGCGGTTGACGCGGCTTTGTTTTACCTGGCACGCATGCTTGAGGGGGGCGAAGATCCCAAGTACATTGCCCGCCGCCTGGTAATATTTGCTTCGGAGGACGTCGGTCTGGCCGACAACACCATGCTGCCTTTGGCCGTCGTCGCCTTCCAGGCTATAGAGCGCATCGGCTTGCCCGAAGGTCGGATAATCTTGAGCCAAACTACCATTGCTCTGGCATCGGCCCCCAAAGACCGACGTGCGTATGACGCCATCGGCTCGGCCATCACGGCGGCGCAAGCTCATCCGGAGGCTGAGGTGCCGCTCCATCTGCGCAACGCCCCCACCAAGCTCATGAAGGAGCTCGGCTACAACCAGGGTTACGAATGGAAGCCGGGCTTTGAGCACCAGCAGGGTTTTTTACCCGACCAAATCAAGGGCCAGCAGTTTTTTGAACCCAAGCCCCGCAAAAAATAGGGAATAATTCATAATTTTTGCACTCTTATGACGCTTATGGTTTAATGAGCCTATGAGCAAAGCCATCAAACAAACCAGCGCCCGTGAAACCGATAACGCCTATTTTCTAAAAATATTGATTTATTTTCTATTTGGC
>JAYUCF010000034.1:0-4958 GCA_043740495.1 bacterium | reverse complement strand
CCGCCAGCTCGCTCGGGCTCGGGTACTGGGTCAGGTTCGGCCCGAGATAGCCCTCGCTCACCACCGCGCAACCCGGCGGCAACACCACCTCGCGAGCATCCGCCCGCGCTACCTGCCATTTCGGCAGCGTCTGGGTGACCTGCCGCTGGAGCCAATCCAGATTGGTCTGGGTGGCCGTCACCATCTCACCAGCCAGGTCTGAACCCTGCGCCGCCCGATCCATCAGCAACGCCTCCTGCAGCACCACGCCGGTACCGCAAAATGGGTCATACACCATTGGTGCCTGCACCGTATTCACGAGCACCTGAGCCAGCTTCGGCGGCAACATGCCTACTTTGGCGCTGCGGGCTGGGCGGTCATAATCGCGCTTCGAATACCAATCGATATCCTGCACGCCCAACGTCCGCGCCACCACCATTTCACCGCCATTAGCTACTACCAGCAACTCAAACCCGTCCTCGATCACCCGGTTGTGATGCAGTTCGGCGGCCGACACCGCCAGCCCCTTGCCCGGCGTCACCAACCGTACAGATCTATGGCCTAGCTCGCGCAAAACCTTCTTGAGCTCAAGGCCCGCTGCCATCAGCATCTTCGGCGTATCGCCCGTACCGTACGCACTGATGGCAAACGGCGTCTTCCCTTCGCCGCGCATCGGCAGCTCGACTGCCTTAACCGGCAAATTGCGCAGCGGCGCCGCCAGACCCCGGTACAGCACCTCCGCCACCTTCAACACGCCGCCCAGCCGATCTGCGTGTACGGCTTCGCTCATCAAGGCGGCCTGCCGCCCAAACGGCTCCAACCGCTCCCCGCCAAGTACACTCTCCAGCTCCACCAGCCCGAGCTCCGGCTGCCTACCCAAGATTGCAATGTAGCTAAGTGAGGACATAATTCATGGATTATATCAAGATATTCACCCTTACACCATACTTACTCGTAACCTCGCCTCACCTTGAACTAGATAACCGACAACTTAGCCAGATCCTTTTGAAGCTGGTCTGCGTCTTGAAATACCAGCCCGTTCATACCAAGTTTGTCGGCGGCTTCTACGTTACTCTCTTGATCATCAATGAAGACTATCTCTCCTGCGGCTACCGCCAAGCGCGAAATAGCCATCTGAAATATGGAGGAATCAGGTTTTTTTACACCGACCTGATAAGACAACAGCTTGTACTCAAATGGGCGATAATGACCTGTACGCTCCAGAACTTCAGCAAACATCTCACTAACGTTCGTCAGCAGCATTACCTTCAAACCACGCTGCTTAAGTTCACCTACAATCTTGTAGACGTCCTCGGATTTTTGCAGATTAGCTTCAAAAGCCCGGACCAGCAATCGTTCGCTTGTATCAACTTTACGTATGCCAAATTCCTCGCGCAGGCCGGTCCATATCTCACTCTCAGAAATTTGATTCACTAACAGGCGGGGAATATATTTTGACCAAAGTACCCGTAACTGATCATCTGTCATTTTCAGTTCAAGCTTTAGATCATCACTGACAGCGGTGCTGGAAGGGTGTAAAACACCACCCGCATCAAAAATAACGGCTTTTATCATGGGCCAAGTGTATATAATACTCACATGACACCGCAAGTAATCACCGTCAGCGAATTTCTGGCAATTATTAATGAGACCCTGAGCTTCGCCTACCCCCAGGTGGTAGTGGAAGGGGAGGTTTCGGGATTTAAAGTCAGCCAAGGCAAATTTGCTTTTTTTGACCTCAAAGATGATAAAAGTTTGCTCGGCTGTTTTATGATGGCCCGCGATCTGAAACTACCGATCGAAGATGGCATGAAAATTCGCGTCACGGGGGCGCCGAAGGTGTTTCCCAAATCCAGCCGCTTCAGCCTCACGGTGCGGGACATCGAACTGGCCGGAGAAGGGGAGTTGCGCCGCGCTATGGATCTGCTCAAGCAGAAACTCTCAGATGAAGGTCTGTTTGACCCCGCCCGCAAGCGGCCGATCCCGAAATTCCCCACCCGCATCGGCCTCATCACCTCGGGAACTTCGGCCGCTTATGGCGACTTCATCAAGATTCTTGGCACCCGCTGGGGTGGCGTCGAAGTCCTGTTGGCCGACGTCAGCGTCCAGGGCCTACAGGCGCCCGATCAGATCATCGGCGCTCTCGAATACTTCAATACTCTCAGTCCACCCGTCGACGTTCTGGTGCTTATTCGTGGCGGCGGCTCTCTCGAGGACCTCATCGCCTTTTCGACCGAGCCGGTGGCGCGCGCCGTGGCCGCCAGCCGTACCCCAATCATTGTCGGCGTGGGTCATGAAGTCGACGTGTCACTGGCCGACTATGCCGCCGACCTCCGCGCCGCCACCCCCACCGACGCGGCCCGGCTGGTGGTGCCCGACCGAGTAGAGGTGCTCGCCCACCTCGAGCACCTCTACTCCCGCCAAAGTACCGCGCTCACCGCCCGCGCCGCCGATTACCACCTGCGCATCGATCGCGCGCTCAGCCGCCTTGAATCTGCTCTGCGCTACCCGCGCGAGCGCGTGGCCGCCCACGAATCCAAACTCGAACGCGGTCTCGACCGACTGCTCGCCGCCACTAGGTCCAGCACCCAGACCACCGCTTCGCTTGAACGCCGCCTTGTCGACCGCACTAGCGTAATCTTGACTGAGCGACGTCAGCGAATATTGAGTCTGCGCCGCGTCCTGCGCGGTTTCGATCCGGGGGGTGTTCTCGCCCGCGGCTATGCCATCGTACGTACCGGCGATAAAATCCTCCGCCAAGCCGATCAGACCCGGGTAGGAATGGACCTCATGATACAATTATCCAAAGGTCATATTGCTGCGGAGGTTAAAAATATCGATGACAACTAAGCCGTTTGAGTTTGAAAAAGCCTTAAATGAGTTAGAGGCGATCACCGGGTGGTTCGAAAATACCGACGTTGACCTCGACCTTGGACTCGCAAAGTTCGAGCGCGGCATGGAGCTTGCCAGCGAACTCAAGACGCACCTCGCTTCGGTAGAGAACCGCGTCGAAAAAATCCGCCAGCGTTTCTCCGCCGTCAGAAGCGACGCGGACGTTGCCGAGGCCGATGCCCCCGATTCCCAGCCCGAAGATCAAACCGATCTATTCGGGGCCTAAATTGCTAATTATCGTCCTCCTGCTAATCGTGCTGCCGTTTGGTATTGGTGCCATTATCGGTGCTCCCTATGTGCCGATACTCAGCCGCGATAGCCGGCGCATCCTGAAATTATCGGGCCTGAAACCCGGCCAAACCCTAGTTGATCTCGGATCGGGCGACGGACGCCTTCTGCGCGCCGCCGCCGCCCAGGGTATTCTCTGCATCGGCTACGAGATCAACCCGTACCTGGTGTGGATATCTCGCCTCGTCTGCTGGCGGTACCGCCGGCTTGTCACTATTCACACCGCCGACATTTGGCACACCAAACTTCCCCGGGCCGATGTGATCTATATATTTATTCTTGATCGCTATATGGAGCGATTGGAGCGCAAATTCACCGCCGAGCTCACCCAGCCAACCAAAGTCATATCCTATATCTTCCAGCTGCCCTCCCGTACCCCAATCCATCAAACGCACAATACTTCCACCTACCAATTCGGCTTCGACACCCCGTCAACTTGAAGTAACCGCGTCAGCGTTGTAGCATAAGTATTAACTATGGATACACAGCCACTTACCCCCAAAAGTTCCGGGCCCTTCAGCTCAACACCCACCGGCGGCGGCCGCAGTCCCATGCTAATTGTATTGCTCGTGGTACTCGGACTCGGCACCATTATTTTCGGCATTCTCACCGTAACCTTCTCGAGTAAGGCCGCCTCCGTGCAAAAATCAACCGACCAGCAAAAAACCGCTGCGGCTGCCAAGGCGCGAGACGAACAGAAACAACTCGACAATGTCGAGTTCACGAAGATCAACGAATCACCGTTTCGAGCCTACATAGCCCCCGAAGAATTCGGCTCCTTCGTGATCAATTTCCCAAAAAATTGGAGCAGCTACGTTAAGCAGCAAACCCAGGGCGCCCAAGTGACCCTCGCTCTCAACCCCGACTTTGTCCGCAATACCAATGGCGCGGACGACGTTACCTCGGTCCGTGTGATATTACTGCTAAACACTCAGGATCAATACCTGAGCCAATATAAATCCAATATCAAAGCCGGCATCATTAAACAAACCAGTACCAAAGTCTCCGGGCAACCGGCATTCGATCTCATCGGAAAATTCAGTGGGCGCAAGACGATTCACGAAGTAGTCGTGCCGATTCGCGATAAAGTTCTGATATTTAGCAATGAATCGGCCCAGTACTCGTCGGAATTCAACGCTGTTCTCAGCCAAGCCAAGATCATACCTTAACAATTCATCCGTCTAATGCTTGAGTGTTGCGATGCCTAAGTGCTACCGTTAGAAGCAGAAAGGTGGCACAGTGCGCGTAGAGTCTGCTCAAAAATCTCCTGCTACCACTTCGACCCTCCAAGTCGCCGAGTTAACCCAGCTTATAACCGCTCTCAGAGCGGCTAAAACGCCTACCCAATATCTTCAACAAGCTTGCAAATCGCTCAGCCGTATAATCGACGCTCCGGTGAGCGGCTTCCTGCTCACCTCGCTTGATACTCGGCCAATCCTGGCCGAGCAATCTCTTCCGGCCGCTCTACGCACCACCATCTACTATCCGCGCAAGCTGACCCCGGGAGCCAAACTGTCGAGCTGGGTCCAACACCCGTCGGTCCAGGCAGCGGGGAAGGTGCTCGCAGCCCCACCCAACCTTCACCCGTTGGAGTGGCACGGTGAGATCTTCGGAGCTGTCGTAATCTGGCAGCCAGCTGATTACCCACCCGAATTTGAATCCAATCTGTCGTTCTTGCTCAATCAAATTGCCACCAATATCAAAACTCTATTACTTGATGTATCGGCCAAAAACAGTCTATCTGAAGCCGCCACTCTCCAAAAAATCACCCAATCAATCGCCAGCTCTCTGGATTTCGA
>JAYUCF010000033.1:0-18376 GCA_043740495.1 bacterium | reverse complement strand
GTGCTCGCCTTCGCCACCGACATCACCCCCGTCGACATATTCAACCAAACCAATCAGCAACGGGTAGCCAACGGGCTGCCGCCACTGCATCTGCAGTCCAAGCTCAATCAAAGTGCCGCCCTGAAGGCACAAAATATGTTCGACGAAAACTATTGGGCGCATGTTTCGCCCAGCGGACTTGACCCCTGGCATTGGTTTACGCTGGCGGGGTATAACTATCGTTATGCCGGGGAAAATTTGGCTAAAGATTTCGACACCTCCGCCGGCACTATTCAAGGCTGGATGGACTCGCCAGGTCACCGGGCCAACATTCTCAATCCCAACTACACAGACGTTGGGTTCGCCGTCCAAAATGGAACGCTCCTGGGTGGTCAAACGACCCTTGTGGTCGCCCACTACGGTTCCCTTAACGGCGCTCCTGCTACAGCGGCGGCCCCGGTCTCTACTCCCGCTCCTAGGCCGGCTACTCCCAGACCGGTGGCCGCTCCCGTAGCCCTGCCCGCTCCAGCCGAAACTTCAACCCCGGTTCCCACCCCCATAGCACCACCAACCCCAGCGCCCACCCCCACGGTCTCACCCAGCCCGGTGCCAGCCCTCGGCAGTTCCACACCTAGCGCCCCCGCGCCGCAGCAATATAGCCTTTTCAAGCCACTATCGCTCCTTCGCACACTTAACCTTGGAACCATCGTGACCATCCTCCTCCTCGTGATGCTGCTGCTCGTCTATCTGGTGACTCACCTCACCGTTTGGCGCAAAGGCCTCAAGCGCTGGGGCAGCACCCACTACCGCTTATTCGCCGCCGCCCAGGTATCGGTCCTTGTGGTAGCCATAATTGTGCTGGCCGTTTCCGGATTTGGGCAGGTCGGATAGAACAAGACCGCTAAGACTAAGGACTTTTTATGGACTACGGCCTCCAACTTGATCCCGGCGAAACTATTATTCGCGTGGTTCACCGGCACATCTTTGACCTCATACCCACTATTGCAGTGGCGGTGATATTGGCCCTGGCGGCCGGCGGGGTGGCTTATATATCGGGTCGATACTCCAGCGATATACCTTTGCCGCCGATCGTTACTCTATTGCTGGTTATAGGCATGATTGGTTTGGCTGGGATTATTGTCCTTGTTGGGGTGTATGTTTACCGGCGTAATGTACTCGTATTTACCAACGTCCATTGTGTTCAAGTGGAGCAGTTGGCGGTATTTCAGCGCCGCGTTTCGCAGTTGAGCTTTGTGCGCGTCGAAGATGTCACGGGACGCCGGGTAGGTGTGTTGCAGACCATTTTTAATTTTGGTGACGTGCAGGTGCAATCCGCCGGCGAGCAGGAAAAATTTATTTTCAAAAACGCTCCGAAACCCGAACTTTTAGCCGATGAAGCCTTGCAGATCCACGAAGAGTCTATGCGCGCGAATTCCGATTCCGCCCGGCCGGGGACATTGGCTGCCTAGGCCGCAGAATACTCCGAGGTAATCTATGTCCTTAACCTTGTATACTTAGTGGGTATGGCAGAATTTCAACTTACAAGTAAATACCAGCCGGCCGGCGACCAACCCCAGGCCATTGCTCAGCTGCTTCAGGGGCTCAGGCACGGCGACCGCGAGCAGACCTTGCTGGGTGTCACCGGTTCGGGCAAGACGTTTACGATGGCCAATATTGTGCAACAGCTGCAGCGGCCTACCCTCGTGCTCAGCCACAACAAGACGCTCGCCGCGCAGCTGTACGGTGAATTCAAGCAGTTTTTTCCGGACAACGCCGTTCAATATTTCGTCAGTTATTACGATTATTACCAGCCCGAAGCCTATATTCCCCGCTCTGATACCTTTATCGAAAAAGATTCCTCAATTAACGAAGAGATCGACCGCTTGCGTCACGCCGCCACCATGAGCCTGCTGACTCGCCGCGACGTGTTGATTGTGGCTTCAGTGAGCTGCATTTACGGCCTCGGTAACGTCTCCGATTACACCGCCATGACGATCGACCTGCAAGTGGGCGAGGTGCGCAAACGCGACAAACTCTTGCGGCAGCTCACCGACATTCAGTATCAAAGAAACGATCTCGATTTTTCCCGCGGCAAATTCCGCGTGCGCGGCGATGTGCTCGAAATCTGCCCCATTGGCGAAGAGACGGCCTACCGCCTCGAGTTCGACGGCGATAAGCTAGAGCGTATTCGGCAAGTCGATCCGTTTACTGGCGAAATCTTCGCCAACCTCGACACTCTTAAAATCTTTCCGGCTAAGCATTACGTTACCCCCCAGGAGAAGCTCCAGGGCGCCGTGGCTCGCATCGGCGAAGAGCTCGATGGCCGCCTGCTCCAGTTTGAAGCCGAGGGCAAAAACCTTGAAGCGGCCCGTCTCAAACAGCGCACCAAGTTCGATATGGAGATGCTCGGTGAGACCGGCATGGTGCCCGGTATCGAAAATTATTCGCGCTACCTTGGCGACCGTGAGCCCGGTGAGCAACCCGCTACGTTGCTCGACTATTTTCCCGACGATATGCTGATGTTCGTGGACGAATCGCACATGACCCTGCCCCAGGTTCGCGGCATGTACAACGGTGACCGTGCCCGCAAAGAAACTCTCGTCAATTACGGTTTCCGGTTGCCGTCGGCGCTTGATAACCGGCCGCTCAAATACCCAGAATTTGAGCGCCATATCAATCAGGTCGTCTACTTGTCGGCCACTCCAGCCGAATTTGAGCTCAGTCGCAGCACGCAGGTAGTGGAACAGGTCATTCGGCCCACCGGCCTGCTCGACCCGATCATCGATGTGCGCCCCATCGATCACCAGATCGACGATCTGCTCGCCGAAATTCGCGCCACGGTTGCCAAACACCAGCGGGTACTCGTCACTACACTCACTAAGCGGATGTCCGAAGACCTCACCGAGTACCTACAAGAGAGTGGTATCAAGGTGCAGTATCTCCACTCTGAGGTCCAAACCCTCGACCGCATTGATATTCTCCAGGACCTGCGGGCCGGTGTATACGACGTGGTGGTGGGCATTAACCTGCTGCGCGAGGGCCTCGATCTCCCCGAGGTATCGTTGGTGGCCATTCTCGACGCCGACAAAGAGGGCTTTTTGCGCAGCCAGGGAGCCCTTATCCAAACCACTGGCCGTGCCGCTCGGCACGTTGAGGGGCGCGTTATTATGTACGCCGATCGCATCACCGACTCGATGCGCTACGCCATCGACACCACCCTGGCCCGCCGCAAACTGCAGGAGGCCTATAATACCGAGCACGGCATTACCCCCGAGGGCATCAAAAAAGCCATGGGGGAACGTATGCAAGCTGCGGCCGAGGCCGAAACGGCCGATGTTCACGAACTTCATCCCGAGGACATCCCCAAGGAAGAGCGCACCCGTCTCATCAAAGACCTCGGTATCCAAATGCAGCTGGCGGCCGAAAATCTGCAGTTTGAGAAGGCCGCTCTGTTGCGCGATCAGATCGGCGAGCTCAAAGGCGCGGCCATTGTGGCCAAAGTGAAGCCTCGCAAAACTTCCAAAGGCCGCTAATTCTATTACAATATTTTGTGATTATGCTTAATGATTACGGACGACTTCTAGCCTAAATTATGTTTAGCCATAAGGGAGGTATAATTATGGATCCCCGTACTCTCGAAGACACCGCTGACGATCTGGACAGGCATGCCGTCGATAAACGCAGTCAGGCTGACGATTTGATGCGCCAAGCCGACGACGATGAAACCCTGGCCGTCTCTAACCGGGATGAGGCTCGGCGTTTGCGCGATGAGCAGACTGTGGCCGAAGCTCGCGAAAGAGATGCCGAGGCGGCCTTGCGCGCTAACCGCTAGACTCGGCGCTTTCTACTAGCCCCGAAAACGGTCCAATAATTTACGCCACCCGGATTTTGACTGGTCTGCGAGTGTGGCCGCTTTTTCCCCGGAAGTTGGGTATCCTTGCGCTCGTACATACGCATCGGCAGATGTCTGCTGCTCTTCGTCACTTACTCGCGCGCCCTTGTACCCTTCGGCCGCGTTATAACCGGTGACATCGGTGTTGCGCGGTTGGACGGTTGGCCCTGGAGTAACCTCGGCTGGAGCAGCCGCTTTGACATCTGCGCGCGCCTGCTCAACCGACGGCTCGGGCAACTTAAACTCCGTACCAGTGCTCTGGACTTCACTCTCAGCCGGACCGGCTGGTATATCCGCGGTAGTAATAATTTCCGGCTCCACGGCGCCTACTTCTTCGGGAGTCTCACCAGCCGGTATATCCCCGACTTCAATCATTTTTATAGGCGTTTTGGCTTCGATCCCATCGATCTCTCCGCCTTTTTCGACTTCACCCATATCCGTATCCTCATCTAGATTAATGACTATAATGTACCATGAGCATTATCTGATACCAATCCGTTCTCCACTATCTCCGCCCATTTGACACCGTAGGGGGGCTTGTAACACAATGAGCGCAAGCAGTTTCAAGGAGAATATATGGCTCATCAAGCACTTTTGGACTATATTGCCGCCGCCCGTGAAAAGGGTTATTCGGACGACCAAATCAAGCACGATTTGGTATCCGCCGGCTGGGATAAAAAAATGGTCTCGGCCGCCATCAGGCCGGATGGCGACCTACCCGTGCCACCCCCTCCGCCCGAAACCGATCCCAGTTCCCCGCGTCCGGTCGTGCAGAACCTCTCCACCCGCGGCCTCGAGTTTATCATCATGTTCATAGCCCTGGGCGTGGCCGCGGTGGCGTTGGGATCTCTCCTCCATTCCAGCGTCAATACGCTTTTTGGCTCAAACGAATCAATTCTTGGCTCGGGAGGGTCCATGCCGTTCGCGGCCTCGGCGCTGGTCGTGGCCTTCCCCATCCTGGCCTATCTATTTTTACGGCTTCAAAAGGCCGAGCTGGCTAATCCTTCACTCCGCCTGGACGCATCACGCAAGCGGGCCATCCAAATCACCCTCGTCGTCACCTTCTTGGTTGGCCTGGGCAACGTCATCTATTTTGTCTACAGCCTCATGTCCGGCAACAATAATGATGCCTACAATACCTTTGGCAGCTCCGCCGCCAATTCGCTCCTGGGCAATTTTGTTCACCTTGTAATTACCTTGGCCATCGCCGGCGGCATATTTGTATATTATTGGCGCGATGAACACCAAGACGCCTAACTCACTACGCACCTACCAAATCTTTTTTGTAGCCCTCGGGGTCGTTTGCGCCGCCGCCATCGCCACCAACCTCATCGTGCGCCGAGTTCCCGCTCACGACGCTACCATCGAAAGCGATCTGTCCTCCATCTCTGGAGCCATAGACTCGTATGCCTCAACCCAGTCCAGACTCCCCGCGCAGCTTTCGGATGTGTCCGGACTTTCGGCCGCTACTCAAAAACGCCTGTCAGACTACGACTACACGCCCGACATCGGCTATTCCTACCAACTTTGTGCAACCTTTCTCGGTTCCGACCGCACCAGCGTCAAATCCTACGCCGTCCCCAATGGCGCTCCCGATCCTTCCCGTCACGGCCGCGGCCTGGCCTGCTTCCAGTACACCGCCCAAGTTTACGGCAACGGCCCCCTCGGCCAGCCGGTATCGCCAGCTCAGTAGCCAACTACGCCCGCCCTGAATAGTTGTATTTCCGCCCCCATACATCTTGCCAAACGTTCCGAATTCGTGTACAATTCCACCTCGTAATGTTGAGCCGAGTCACTCGGGGTGGGGAGAATTATGACCGACAAAATTGTTGTACGCGGCGCCAGAGAGCACAATCTCAAAAACATTGACGTTGAGATTCCGCGCGATCAATTGGTGGTTATTACCGGACTTTCCGGATCCGGCAAATCTTCATTGGCCTTCGACACCATCTACGCCGAAGGTCAGCGTCGGTATGTGGAGTCGCTCTCGGCCTACGCCCGCCAATTCCTCGGTCTCATGGAGAAGCCCGATGTCGACCAGATCGACGGGCTCTCGCCGGCCATCTCGATCGATCAAAAAAGCTCCTCGCGCAATCCCCGGTCGACCGTTGGTACAGTCACCGAGGTCTATGACTACCTGCGTTTGCTGTACGCCCGCATCGGTATCCCGCACTGTCCCATCTGCGGCCGCGAAGTGGTGCGCCAAACCTCCACCCAGATCGTTGACCAAATTCTCGAATTGCCGGAAGGCACCCGGATTATGTTGCTCAGTCCCGTGATCGACGACAAAAAGGGTGAACACAACCGCGTGGCGGCTGAGCTGCGCAAAGCCGGCTACACCCGTCTCCGCGTCGATGGCACCGTCATGGATATTGAAGAGTTTCCGGCGCTCGATAAACAAAAGAAGCACACCGTGGAGGCCGTGGTGGATAGGCTGGCCACCGACCTCGAAATTCGCCAGCGGCTCACTGAGAGCGTTGAGCAAGGCTTGGCGCTGAGCGACGGTCTTATTAAGGTTCTTCAGGCCGACACAAATATTGAAAATGTTTTCTCGGAGCACTATGCCTGCCCCGAGCACCGCGAGGTTAGCCTGCCCGATATCGCCCCGCGGAACTTTTCGTTTAACTCGCCGCACGGCGCCTGTCCGCACTGTACCGGACTCGGTACTCGGCTCGAGGTGGACCCGGAAGCGGTGATTCCGAACCGCCGCCTCACCCTGGCCGAGGGTGCCATTCGGCCGTGGGCCAAAACTACCAGCCGCATGAACTGGTATACCAAGTTGCTCGAGGGTGTGGCCGCCACTTTTAAATTCTCCCTTGATACCCCCGTGATCGAGATGAAACCGGCCGATCTGCGGGTGGTGCTGTATGGCTCCGGCGACACTGAAATCCCGATGCGCGGTCCCGGCGGCCGCCATTACCGGACGAATTTTGAGGGTGTCATCCCCAACATGGAGCGCCGCTATCACGAAACCGACTCCGAATTTGTCCGCAAAGATATCGAAAAATACATGACCGAGCGAGAATGCCCCGTCTGCCGCGGCAAGCGCCTCAAGCCCGAAATCCTGGCCATCACTGTCGGCGGTAAGTCCATCGTGGACCTCACGATGCTGTCTATTGGTGAAGCGGCCAGTTTGTTTGATAATTTAAAGCTTAACTCCCGCGAAACCCAGATTGCCGTCCAGATTCTCAAAGAAATTGGCGCCCGGCTGACCTTCCTCAAAGATGTTGGGCTTGAATACCTTACGCTCGACCGCAGTGCCAATACCCTAGCCGGCGGCGAGGCCCAGCGTATCCGCCTAGCCACTCAAATCGGCTCTAGCCTTATGGGTGTGCTGTATATTCTCGATGAACCTAGCATCGGTCTGCATCAGCGCGACAATGACCGCCTGATTGCCACCTTGCTTCGGCTGCGCGATCTGGGCAACACGGTGATCGTCGTTGAACACGACGAAGACACCATCCGCATGGCCGACTACGTGATCGACGTTGGCCCCCTCGCCGGTGAGCATGGCGGACGCATTGTAGCGGCCGGCAAGCCCGAAGACCTCTGCAAGAATCCGGAAAGCCTCACCGGTATGTACCTTTCCGGTGTCAGAGTGATCCCCACTCCCGGTAAACGCCGCCCCGGCAACCACAAATCGATCATTATCAAGAATGCCCGCGAGCACAATCTCGACGGCATCGACGTGGAGATTCCGCTAGGCATGCTGGTGGCGGTCACCGGCGTTTCAGGTTCGGGCAAATCCAGCCTCGTCAACGACATCTTGGCCAAGAAACTATCTCAGGTTTATCACCGCGCCGGCGATTTGCCCGGCAAACATGACGAAATCGTCGGCCTCAAAAACCTCGATAAAGTCATCTCGGTGGATCAATCTGCCATAGGCCGTACTCCGCGCTCAAACCCTGCCACCTACACCGGTGTCTTTGGCGACATCCGTGAGTTGTTTGCTCAAACCTCCGAGGCCAAGATTCGCGGCTACAAAGCCGGCCGTTTTAGCTTCAACGTCAAGGGCGGACGCTGTGAACTCTGCCGGGGCGACGGCATCATCAAGATCGAAATGCACTTCCTGCCCGATGTTTACGTCACTTGCGAAGATTGCAAAGGCAAACGCTACAACCGCGAAGCGCTCGAGATTCACTATAAGGGTAAAAATATCTCTGAAGTCCTCGATATGACCGTCGAAGAGGCGGCAAAGTTCTTCGAAAATATTCCCACCATCCGCCGCAAGTTCGACACCCTGAATCAAGTGGGGCTCGGCTACATTCACCTCGGACAATCCGCCACCACCTTTTCCGGGGGTGAAGCCCAGCGCATCAAACTCGCCACTGAGCTCGCCCGCCGCAGCACCGGTAAGACCTTATATATTCTCGATGAGCCCACCACCGGGCTCCACTTTGAAGATGTCAATCGACTGCTCAGCGTTCTCAATGCGCTCGTTGACACCGGCAACTCCGTGCTCGTCATCGAACATAATCTCGACGTCATCAAGAGCTCTGATTGGGTCATAGACATGGGTCCCGAGGGCGGCACCGGCGGCGGAAAGGTGATTGCTATTGGCTCGCCCGAACGCATTGCCGGCGTCACCGCTAGTCACACCGGCCGGTATCTCAAACGTCTCTTTACCAAAGCCAACCAGACGCCCAAATCGCCCGGTCACATTACCGCCAATCGCAAATAAATGCTAATATTAATTCCCTAGCGGGGGTAAACCAGGAGGATCAACATTATGAATCACGTCAAACCAGCCCCAAAAACTGACCGCAATCAGCCATCAAACTTTGAAGAGACAATTGCCGCTTCGGTCTCGATGCCTTCGGGCGTCAGCGACCGACCTCGCCTCACCCTACGCCAGATTCGCCTGGTACTCAGCGCGGTCTGGGTGGCCGCCGCTCTGATAGCCGGCGTCGGTATCGGCCGCATGATAAATGATGCCGTTACCGTGTCCTTAAGTACCGAACCTCCTTCGCCGATTGCCGTGGCCAAGGTTACCGCCGCCCGTACCGTCTCGCTGTCGATTGGTCTGGCCCAGGTTGTGCCGGTGTCAGACATGAAAGTTGCTCCCTTCGCGGCTATCACTCAGGCACAGGCTGGCAACGTGTTCACCACGCTGTCTATCGCCAACCTCCAAGCCGCCAATACCCCCAGTGCCCTTCAGCCTGGTTATAGCGATTCTGTGCGCTCCCAAGGCAATATAGGCACATCACCGGTCCGTTAGCCCATCCGTTTACCACGTATAATACAACCATGACCGACACTCTCCGAGACAAACTCAAAACCCTCCCGGCCGAGCCGGGAGTTTACTTCCATCGCGATGCGAAGGGGAAGATTATTTATATTGGTAAAGCCGCTATCCTCAAGAACCGCGTGATGAGTTATTTCCAAAATAAACACCGTGACTCCAAAACCCGTTTGCTCGTGGGAGATATTGCTGATACCGAATGGATTACCGTTGGGAGTGAGGTCGAGGCGCTGTTTCTCGAATCCGAATTCATCAAACGCTACAAACCCAAGTACAATATTGATCTCAAAGACGACAAGAACTTCATTTACATCAAGATATCGGCCGACGAATTCCCGGTGTTTAGCTATGTGCGCCGGCCGATGGATGATCGCGCTCACTACTACGGCCCGTTTACCTCCAGTGATGCGGTGCGCCGGGCCATGCGCATGTTGCGTAAAGTTTTTCCCTACGTTACTCACCCGAATTGGCCCAACCGCGGCTGCTTGCAATACCATCTGGGTTTGTGTCCCGGGCCGGAAGAGGGGGCGATCACGCCGATCGAGTATCGCAAATCGGTGCGGCGGCTGGAGATGTATCTACGCGGTGAACAGACCAAACTCATGACCTCTATTCAAACCGATATGCAACGCGCCGCCAAGAAAAAAGACTATGAGGCGGCCGCTCGGCTACGTGATCAACTTACCGATCTCAAATCGTTCGGCAAACAAATGATCTTCGGCGACACTGAGGCTTTTGATCTGTCGCGAGATCAGGCACTCATGGGACTGGCCGACCGCCTTGGGCTGCCCGGTGCTCCGCGCCGCATCGAAGCCTACGACATTTCACATCTCGGCGGCGTCGACAATGTGGCCAGCATGGTGGTGTTTACCGACGGCGTGCCCAACCGCGATGACTACCGGCGATTCAAGATGAACCTCACCGGCAACGATGATTACGCTCACATGCGCGAGGTTATCACACGCCGCTTCGGACCCAAACACGCCAGCGAGTGGCCCAAGCCCGACCTGTTGCTGATTGACGGCGGCCAGCCGCAACTCTCCGCGACGCTCGGGGTACTCGACGCCCTGGGCCTGGCTATTCCGGCCATCGGCTTAGCCAAACGCCAAGAGGAGATTATCCGCCGCACATATAAAGATGAGGGCAGGCGAGAGCAGTCGCCGGATCGACCCGAAAACGCCGGTTCTGTCGCGGATCCGAAATTAGCTGAGGGTTCGCGTTCGTTTTCCGAAGAGCCGGTGACTGCGCAAGCAGATAAGCAAGGAGCGACTGCGCCAGCAAACCCAAAACTCGACCTATACGAATCCATCCTCCTTCTCCACACCAGCCACGTCCTCCAATTGCTCCAGCGGGTGCGCGACGAAGCCCACCGCTTTGCCATTACCTACCAGACCATCTTGCGCGGCAAGCGCCAAACCTCAAGCCTGCTCGATGAAATCCCCGGCGTTGGCCCGGCTACCCGCAAGCAGCTCATCCGGCAGTTTGGCTCAGTGCGCGGAATCCGCCTGGCCACGGCCGAAGAGCTGACTGCCATTATCGGTCCAGCCAAGGCCAATATTGTCCGCGAACATTTGGGAAGCTCTCCCGTCCCATCCGGCCCGGAACCCGCCGCTCCCAGACCGGACGACATGTCCGTTAGTGAAACCTAAACTAAGAACGGTATAATAAACCTATGCGCTATCAACCTCTATCATCCCAGTTTCACACCTCCAACCGGCAAAAATTAGCCGAGGCCGTCGGGTCAAAGGCCTTTGCCGTCATCGATACTGCCGACATTTTACGCCGGGCCGGCGATTTCGAACACCCGTTCCGTCCCGATTCAAACTTGTATTATCTCACTGGCATAGATGAACCCGAGGCAGTTTTAGTCCTTACTCCCGGCCACCCCAACCAGCGCCTGCGTGAAGTTTTGTTCCTGCGCGAAACCAGTGAGTTCACCACTCTCTGGGAGGGACAACGGCTCACTCAAAAGCAGGGCACCAAGCGTTCCGGTATCCAAACCGTGCTGTGGCTCAGTGAGATCGATTCTTTCCTTGGCCAGCTCGTTGGGAAATATTCAACCATCTATCTCAATGCCGAGCCATCACTTGAAGCCGGTCCCCTCAGCCCCAGCGCCCGCCGCGCCGACTTCCTTCGCACCCAATTGCCGACTCACGAGATCAAGTCGGCCGTCTCACTGCTCGGCCAAATGCGTACCTTGAAGGCCCCCGAAGAGGTCGAGCAAATCCGCCGCGCCATCGCTATTACGGGGCTAGGTCTGTCCAAGGCTTGGGCGGAACTCAAATCGGGCGTGCCCGAGTACATCTTAGAAGCCGAACTCACCGCCGAATTCACCCGTCAAGCCGCTACCGGCTCAGCTTTTAGCGCCATCATAGCCGCCGGCCAAAATGCCACCGTCATTCACTACTCCACCGACGCGGCCAAGGCCAGCTCGGGCGACCTCGTGCTGTTCGACGTCGGCGCCGAGGCCGGTTACTATGCCGCCGATATTAGCCGCACCGTCCCCGTCAGCGGCTGGTTCACCGATCGGCAGCGTGCCGTGTACGAGGCAGTCCGCCACGCCCAAATCGCGGGCATCGCTCTTCACAAACCCGGCGCCACCATTCTCAGTATCGATGCCGCTATGCGGGATGTTCTCATTAAAGAGTTAGTAATCCTAGGTCTTATTACCGACAAGCAAGCGGCCGGTATTGATGCCGGCAAACACCTGAGCCAGTATTACTCCCACATCTCGCATCACCTCGGGCTCGACGTCCACGATACCGGCAGCCCCATCGAGGAGCTCAAACCCGGCATGGTGGTCACCTGCGAGCCCGGGCTCTACTTGACCGAAGAGGGGATTGGCGTTCGCCTGGAAGATGATATTCTCATTACCGCCACCGGCCACGAAGTGCTTTCGGCTGCCATCCCCAGCGCTCCCGCCGACATCGAGGCCGCCATCACCGGCCGCCATCAATGAGCCGCGAGCACTCCATCGAAAAAGCCCTCAACCGGGCCTCCGCCCGCGACCGCAAACACAAAAAGCGCATGCGCGTCACCGGCTCCAGCGTCTTCGCCCTGCGCAAGCTGCTGCGCGCCAGCAAGTCGTAAGCGAATCATCGCCATTTTGCCCCAATTGTGCTATCGTATCTAAGTTATGTTACGTAAATTCATCCTCCGCGTACTCGTGAACTTCCTCGGTCTTTGGGCCGCGGCGGAGTTGATGACCGGTAGCATCGTCTACAATGACAGACTGGGCGTCCTGGTAATAGCTGCCCTGATCTTCTCGGTCGTAAACGCCGTGATTCGGCCACTCGTGGTGATCTTATCGCTGCCGGCCATCGTGCTCACGCTCGGTCTTTTTACCCTCGTCGTCAACGCCTTCATGCTCTACCTCGTCACCAAAATCTACCCGGCTTTCCAACTCAGATCCTTCTGGACAGCCGTTGTGGCCACCATTATTATCTGGGTCGTAAATTATCTATTAACTGAATTGCTGGAGCCCAAACGTGAAAAATCTGTTTAATGCTATCACCATCATTTCGGCCGTTTTAGTCATCTTATTCATCCTTATTCAGTCCCGCGGCCAGAGCCTCGGCGCTACCTTTGGTGGTGATACCAACTTTTATCGTTCGAGGCGCGGAGCCGAAGCCGTAATCTTTAATGCCACGATCGTACTTTCTGTCTTATTCGTTCTGTCGGTGATTCTCAGCATTCTCCTGAAAAAGTAATGTTTAGTTATCTCCGTTTCCGGTATCGGCGTTCACTTCGCCGCCTCCGCCGCACCACCCTTAAAATTCAAACCAACACAGCGGAGTACGTTACTCGCCACATTTGGGGCAAATGGCACCAGCTGCGAATTGTGCGTCGATTTTTGCTGCTGTGGTGGCTTGTTGCCACGGTCGGATTGATTGGACTTCTGCAACAAATTGGGGCCCTAGATCGCGTGGCCCAAATTGCCATAGCCCTACCGGGTGGCACTTACTCAGAGGCGGCCGTGGGTACGGTGCACTCGCTCAACCCAGTGCTGCCCGAAACGGGCGCCGCCTCCGACATTAACAGGCTTATTTTTAGCGGTCTCACCCGCTACAATTCCCGCCGCCAAGTAGTGCCGGATCTTGCCACTTGGGACGTTTCGTCCGACGGCAAAACCTATACCTTCCATCTTCGCCATGGCGTGAAATGGCATGACGGCGTGCCGTTCACCTCGGCCGACGTGGCTTTCACCCTGGCCGCCATCCAAAACCCGGATTCGCGCTCACCGCTGGCCTCGTCGTGGGAGGGTGTCAAGGTTGATACCAAAGACGATTTCACCGTAGTCTTCACTTTGCCCCAAGCTCTGAACTCATTCCTCGACTCTTCTACGGTCGGCATCGTGCCGCGGCATATCCTTGAGTCGGTGGAGCCGGCCCTGTTGCGCGAGGCAGACTTTAATCAAAATCCCATTGGTACCGGACCGTTCAAAATGAAAACCTTCGCCCCTTCGGCTAAAGACGTCGAGCTCATAGCCAATCCCAACTACTTCCTGGGCAAACCCAAACTCGACGAGTTTGATTTCAAATTTTACGATACACCCGCCGAAACCCTCCGAGCCTACGCTCAGCGCCAGGTGACATCACCCGGGAGGATCTATCCGGACGCCAGCTTAGAACAGCAGCAACAAGCCGGCCTGAAGCAGTACAATTTTACCTTGCCGGATATTCAGACGCTTTTCTTTGCCACGGGTGACCCAGTGCTGGGCGACAAAAACCTGCGGTCTATTCTGTCGCGGTCAATTAATCGTCAACAGATTCTTGATCGCGCCACGGGCTCCCAGGGTTCCGCTCTCACTCAACCCCTGCTTCCCGGTCAGCTTGGTTATACCAATAAATTTGCTCCCGCACCGCTTGATCCTGCCGCCGCCCGTAGGGCCCTGGATGCCGCCGGTTGGCTGCAAACAAAACCCGGCGCCGTCCGAACCAAAGCCGGCGCGAAGCTCGAGTTAAAGCTCGCGACCCTCAGCGGGGGAGAGCTTGAGAGGGTAGCCAACGAGATCAAGCGCCAATACTCGGATATCGGCATCGACGTTCACATTACCGCTACCGATCGCGACCAGTTACAGCAATCGTATATGCGCCCGCGCAACTTCCAGATGCTGTTGTACGGACTAAATCTTGGCTCCGATCCCGACGTGTATTCGTTTTGGCACTCCAGTCAGATCGCCGATCATGGCGTTAACCTCTCGGCCTACAATTCGCCCGATGCCGACCGCGCTCTGGAAGCCGGTCGCATCAAAGCCGATCCGCTGGTACGCACCGGGAAATACGAGGCTTTCCTTAAGGCCTGGAACCCCGACTTCCCGGCCGCGGTACTGTACCAGACCGGCTACACCTACGCCACTAGCGACACCGTGGCGGGAATTTCCGCCCATCGCCTCGTAGTACCAGCCGACCGGTTCTACGACGTTCAGCGCTGGACAGTTCGACAACGCTTCGAGTCCGCCCGATAATCCGGGGTGAACGCTACCGCTTAAGGAAAAATTATGCTAATGTAGGCCAGTTACAACCCGCTCGCGCGAGTGGTGGAATGGTAGACACGCTAGATTCAGGTTCTAGTGCCGGCAACGGTGTGGAGGTTCGACTCCTCTCTCGCGCACCAATGAAAATGACCCCACTCGGGGTCTTTTTCATTGAAATAGGGCAGGAAACCCTCCACAATTTCTGTCTTGCCATACATAAACCGAACATGGTATATTAAATACATGCAACGAACAGCCCTCAGTATCAATGATATGATCCAATTTTCCCGGCTCATATTGCAATTTCAAGATATTATTCGGGTCGTCGATCTACCGCGGGGTACCAACCGAGAAAATGACGTGGAGCATTCGTATCACCTAGCCATGATGGCTTGGTACTTAAATTCCGTGGGTGGATTAGGCTACGATGTCGACAAAGTCATTCGCTACGCTCTAGTTCACGATCTCGCAGAGGCTTACGCCGGCGATGTCCACGCCTTTGACGTTGAAGCTCGCCGAGGCAAAGTCCAGCGGGAGGCTGCGGCGATGTCCCGGATAGAACATGAATTTCCGTTCGGTAGAGACATTACGGATGCAGTCCATGAATATGAATTACAGATCACTGCTGAGGCGCACTTTGTCTATGCGCTCGACAAACTTATGCCGATTTTAATGATTTATCTTGAGGGCGGTCAAACCTGGCGATCAGAAGGCCTCAGATTGCAGCAAATCCACGATAATAAACTCGACAAAGTGGCATTGTCTGAACCGGTTAGTGATTTATACCTTCAGCTCAAAGCTTTGCTCGACGATCAACCGCAGCTTTTTAAGGGCTAATACCGTAAGCACTTTGTAATTTATTCTGGCTCACCGTATTATTAAGGTATGAAGCACGCTTATCTCAAAGAACTCCAAAGTCACTTACTCGGTAGCATTACCGATAATGCTGATGCCCTAGACCACTTCTCGACCGATCAAAGTATATTTACGGCTGTTCCGACCGCCATTGTTTACCCTCAAAATACTGCCGATGTTCGGAAAACCGTCCAATTTGCGGCCGAACGAACTGCGGGTGGCCACCCCACCCCGCTGATTGCTCGGGGGAAGGGGAGTGACCAAGGGGGCGGCGCCGTGGGTGAGGGTCTGCAGATCGTGTTTCCAGCCCACATGAACAAGCTGCTTCGCCTCGACAACCATACGGTAACCGTGCAGCCCGGGATGATATTTCAATCCTTGCAAGAAATCCTCTACACTCACGGCCGTTTCATCGCGCAGCATCCGGCGGGCGCGCGGTACTCCACCGTTGGCGGAGTCGTAGCGTCCGATACCGGTGGTGAAAAATCCCTGAAATACGGCACGATTAGGCAGGCTGTGCGCAAGCTCAAAGTTGTATTGGCAGACGGATCACTCATCGAAACCAGTCGTCTAAGCGCTCGCGAGCTCAATCACAAAAAAGGCCTTTCGACCCTCGAAGGTGAGCTCTATCGCAAATTCGACAGCCTGTTGCTAGATCACGAAGATCTACTTAAGCATCGACGCATCAAAAAGGTGCAAAATTCAGCCGGTTATGACCTTTGGTCGGTCCGCGGTTCAGGAGGTTCGTTTGACCTGAGCCAGGTATTCATTGGCTCTCAAGGAACGCTTGGGATCATTACCGAAATTACCTTCGCTACCGCGGCGCACAATTTCCGAACCACCCTGGTGGTTGGTTACTTCGATTCCGTCAGCGGTGCGGGTGAAGCCGTGAAGCGATTGGTTGAGCTCGGTGCCAGCGCCATCGAAATGGTCGACCGTCCCCTGCTCGAATTCCACCGCGATATCCGCCCCAGCGACCTCGACGGGCTGGTACCCGACGCCATTCCGGCCATCACTCTGCTAGTCGAGTTTGACAACTTTTCGCAATTTGCTCAGAAACTCAGAAGTACCAGAGCTGAGCGGGTGATGCGCCGTCACGGGGCACGCGTTCGCATTGCCACGGACCCGGTAGAGCAAGTCGCCCTCTGGAAGATCCGCCGCACATCAGTTGCCATGTGGCTCGCCCATGGCTCGAAACGAGCCCTACCTTTTATGGAAGACGCTGCCGTGCCGGTGGGGAAGCTTTCTACCCTCATAGAAAAAACCTACAAACTCCTCAAAAAATACGAGGTTGAGCCCGCCATCTGGGGCCACGCCGGTACCGGCAATATCCGACTCCAGCCTCGGCTGGATCTGGCCAAACCCAAAGATGTCGACAAAATAGTCACTTTGTACCGCGAGTATCTTGAGCTTGTCACCTCGCTCGGCGGCACTCCTAGCGCCACCGGTAACGATGGTCTGCTCCGCGCCTCGTATCTCGGTATTCTCTACGGTGAGGATTTCTACGAGTTATTGGCTGCCGTGAAGCATGTGTTTGATCCTCACGACATTTTCAACCCCACCAAGAAGACCGGTGCCACCGAAGCCTATGCCCTCTCCCACCTGCGAGCCGAATTCACGGTCAAACACCTACACGACTATCTCGTTTTCACGTAAACCGTTCGTAATTTTAGGAGGCTCAGTCTAATGTTCATCTCGCACCTGCTCACTCATCACAAAACACCCAAACCGCGGTTCGCGCCGGGTCTGTTTTTAGGTTTCCTGATAGCCTTTGTACTGCTTGGCCAAACCAAACCCATCTTCGGTCTGGTAGGGCTCGGCATCACCTTGATCGTCACGGGCGTGCTCGTAGTGCTCAACCGGCAGCGGATCTGGGATGACTACGTCAAGGGCTACCGTAAGCGCAAAGGCTTGATGGGCATTTGGACTAAGCCAAACGATATCTACTACACCATTAACGTCCTATTCCTTTGGCCCCTCATCATATTCATGGGATTCATCTGCCTCTGGGCGGCCTATCTTCTGGCCTAGTCTCAATGTTCTTCACCTAGCCATCGAAATATGCTAAAGTAACGCAGTTACGTCACTCGCGCGAGTGGTGGAATGGTATACACACTAGTCTGAGGGACTAGCGCCGCAAGGTGTGGAGGTTCGACTCCTCTCTCGCGCACCAAAGCGACTCTCCCCGCAAGGGGAGTTTTGCTCAGGTCCGGGCAATTAGCTCAGTTGGTTAGAGCACCTCGTTTACACCGAGGGGGTCAAAGGTTCGAGTCCTTTATTGCCCACCATGAAATTATTTTTCGTATCTACGAGCTTGAATACCTCGTTTAGCCCCTTACAAAGGGATAAATCTTGGGTTCCAGAAACTATTTCTTGATAGGTTGGAGCCTTGTCAATAGACCTTTGTGTAGTAATTGATCTTCCAAAAGACCTTCTCGCCCCACATTATCCGCCCAAAGTCATGCTCCCCGTAGGGATCATTGCCCTCCGTCCAGTCGTTGAACCCTCGTACTGCCTCCAGCAAGCCGTGCAAGTCCTGTAATGCCTGGACTCCGGCCGTTATCGTTACTCCGTGACCGGACGAGCGAAAAGCGTCATTCAACGCCGCAATCTTAGTACCTTGTTCAGTCTCCATCCTGACCTCGTTATTTTCTTACCGGGGAGGGTGTACCTCTTCCCCCTGGCTAAAGGGCCAAGGGCATGGCAAAAACCGTCAAGGTGGAGCCCCGTTCCTAAAAGCTGGAACGACCTTGACGGTTTTTGAGCTGCCCTTACGATGAGAAGACAGGGGAGAGGTAGTCCTCAGACAAGTGCAAGAGGGGCTTGGTGTGCGTTGTTCTAAAAAAGGATAGCGGCATTTCCAGATATCCTATCAGGGAGCTGAAAAATGGGATTTTGCCGTATTGTGCGCGTCACCACAAGAGGCTTAGAA
>JAYUCF010000032.1:0-5828 GCA_043740495.1 bacterium | reverse complement strand
TGGTTTAATGAGCCTATGAGCAAAGCCATCAAACAAACCAGCGCCCGTGAAACCGATAACGCCTATTTTCTAAAAATATTGATTTATTTTCTATTTGGCATGACCTGGATTAAGGTCAACGGCTACATGGTATTGCCAGCGGGGTTGGCCCTCGGACTGCTAATCGCCCAGCACGATCATTTTGCCATCGACCGCAAAATCGAATATGCCGTGCTGATAGTGTCGGCAATTCTCGGTTTGTGGGGCGGCATTGCCCTGGTGAGCCTTTGGTTTGGCAAGTAGCTAAAAGTCGCGCAAAACATAACGCACAGTCAGCGTCATGATGGCGATTATAAATCCGAGTTGCACGAACGATAGGAGCTGACGCACGGGCGCTAGCTCTAATGGGATGTAGCTATACAAAATAGTGATTCCAACGGTAGCGGCCAGCATTGCGCCGATCCGGTTGAGCGTGGTCTGATGATTCATACCGAGCCTAATAACATTTATTTACACACATTAACACGCTAATGGTTATTTGTCAATCCTAGCGACCATATAGGTGACATAGGCTATAGTGTGTAGGTATGTTTGTATTCATCCTCTCCCAGCTGCCGCTCCCGATTGTTTTGTATCTGAACTGGCGGGTTACCGTAAAATTTCTGCGGGTCCGTCGATTATCCAAGTCTGTCCCCGTAGAAAAGCCGCACCGCCTTACTATTGGCTGGTGGCTAAGCAACTTGGCAATTATATTTGTCCTTATTCCCGCCATCACCGAACGGCGCTTTTTCGTCCAGGATCACCGGTGGCTTTTGTCTTATGCCGCATCCGCCGCGCTCACCATTACTGGCCTGACTCTTATGAATAGTGCACTCGGTGAGGAGCTGCGTCACTTAGCCCGCTCGCATCGATCGAAAAGGCGCCGTGAACCTGTTGACATCAGGCGGTCAGATACGCTATAGTCACATGGTATTTCGCCCTGGCACATATTGCCGCGGGCACTGCATAGACTAGGAAGTGCGCCGGTCTCCAAGATAGGAGATACCGCCATTGCCTAGCGCTTATTTATGTAAGTAGGACGATCATGAAGGCGATTCTCGGAACCAAACTCGGCATGACTCAGCTCTTTGACGAGAGTGGTAATGTCGCGCGCGTCACCCTCATCCAGGCTGGTCCGTGTGTTGTTACCCAGGTCAAAACCGAAGTTACCGACGGCTACAATGCCGTACAGCTCGGCTTTGGCGAGGCCAAGCACCAGCCCAAGCCCCAGGCCGGCCATCAGAAAGCCGCCGGCAGCAATGCCCGCCACACGCGGGAGATTCGTATTTCGGACGTTCAGGCTACCCACCCCGATGCCAAGGCCCGGTTGTCGGCTGCCGCCGAGGCTATGGCTCTCGAGGTCGGGGCTACTATTGATGTCACTACTTTTGAGCCTGGAGATGCAGTTCAGGTGACCGGAGTATCGAAGGGCAAGGGTTTCGCCGGTACCATTAAGCGCCACAATTTCAGTCGCGGTCCAAAAACTCACGGTTCCAGAAACTACCGCGCCCCTGGCTCAATCGGTTCGGGTTACCCGGAGCACGTTTTCAAAGGCATGCACATGGCCGGTCACATGGGTCACGCGCAGGTTACAGTTACGGGCCTTAAGGTCGTAGTGGTCGATGCCAACCTCGGCCTGCTCGGCATTTCGGGCGCCGTTCCGGGCCCCAAGCGCGGACTCGTAATGATCAGAGGCGCAATCTAATGACAAAAGTTACTTCCTACTCCAAGACAGGTACCAAGCACGAGGCTACAGTAACCTTGGACGCCGGCGTGTTTGGCGTTGAAGCCAACCATGAGCTCGTCGGTCAAGCTTATCGCACTTATCTCGCTAATGGCCGTGTCGCCGGTGCCGTCACCCTCAAGCGTGGCGAAGTCCGCGGCGGTGGCAAGAAGCCTTGGCGCCAAAAGGGCACCGGTCGCGCTCGCGTGGGCTCCATCCGTGTACCAAACTGGCGCGGCGGTGGTATCGTTTTCGGACCCAACGGCACCGAGAATCACACCCTGAACCTCCCGGTTCGCATGAAGCGCGCCGCTATTCGTCAGGCTCTCAGCCTCCAAGCCGACTCTGGCCACATTATCATCCTCGAAACGTTCTCCTGCCCCGAAGGCAAAGTGAAGCCAACCGTTGAATTGCTGAGCAAGCTCGGCCTCGACGGCAAGATCCTAATGGCAGTGAGCGTCAAAGACAATCTGGTTGAGCGTGCCACCCGCAACGTTGCCGGTCTCAAGACCGTTCAGGCCAAATATCTCAACGTTTACGACGTTATGAACGCCGACAAAATCGTCATCACCGAGAAAGCCCTCGCTATGGTGAATGTTTGGTTGGGAGAGAAATAATGAACCACATCGTACTCACCCCTAAGATTAGTGAAAAGGCGATTTACCTCGCCGAGCGCGGCATCTACGTCTTCGAAGTGCCCGCTAGCACCAACAAGATTGAGGTCACTAAGGCCATTGAGGCCGCCTTCAAAGTGAACGTTACCGACGTGAACATGATCATCACTAAGGGTAAGCTTAAGCGCTACAAGCAGATTCTTGGCCGCCAGAAAGACGTCAAAAAGGCTATGGTGAAGCTCAAGGCCGGGCAGAAAATCTCCTTATTTGAGGGAGCCCAATAATGGCCATTAAACTTTACAAGCCAACCACTCCAGCCCGTCGCGGGATGACCACTCAGGATACGTCGACCCTTACCAAGGGTAAACGGCCCGAGAAGTCTTTGCTCATCGCCAAGAAGGCCGGTTCTGGGCGAAATAACCAGGGTAAAATCACCGTTCGCCACCGCGGCGGCGGTGTGAAGCGGTTCTACCGTCTCGTTGATTTCGACTTCAAGTTGGTCGATTCCGCAGTCGTAGAAGCTATCGAGTACGACCCCAACCGTTCTTCTCATATTGCCCTCGTTCGCATCGCGGGTGGTAAGTTGGCTTACATCCTGGCAGGCTCCGGCATGAAGGTTGGGGATCAGTTAGCCTCCGGCGCCGATGCCGTCATCAAAAAGGGCAACCGCCTGCCACTTTCTGGCATTCCGGCCGGTACCCAGATCTACAACATCGAGCTCGTCCTCGGTAAAGGCGGTCAGATCGCTCGCTCCGCCGGCACCAAAGCTTCGCTTGTTTCCAAAGAGTCGAATAAGCCTGGTTTCGTCCAGGTCAAGCTGCCTTCGGGTGAGGTTCGCCTCGTCCACGAGAGCTGCCAGGCCACCATTGGTACCGTTGGCAACGAGCAGCACCAGAACATCAAGTGGGGCTCGGCCGGACGCCGCCGCCACATGGGTTGGCGCCCCGCCGTTCGCGGTAAGGCCATGAACCCGGTGGATCACCCTCACGGTGGTGGAGAAGGCGCACAGCCAACAGCTATATATAAATACGGTCAGAAGACGCCTTGGGGCAAGCCGGCATTGGGTCTGAAGACCCGCCGCCGCAAGTCCACCGACGCTATGATCATCCGCGGTCGCGGTAAAGGCAGGAGACGCTAAATGAGTCGTTCACTCAAAAAAGGACCATACGTAGATGAGCGGCTGCTGAAGCGCATTATTGCGCTGCCGGCCGGCGATAAGTCAGTACTAAAGACCTGGGCTCGTGCATCCACGATTTCTCCCGAGATGGTCGGTCACACCGTGGCCGTCCACAACGGCCGTATGCACGTGCCGGTGTTTGTCTCTGAGAACATGGTTGGCCACAAACTCGGTGAGTTCTCCCCGACCCGCAAGTTCCGCGGTCACGGTGGTAAATTGGCGAAGAGTAAATAATGAAGACATCCGCTACAGCTAAATTCGTTGGAACCAGCGCCCGCAAGACCGGGTTGGTCGCTGCGCTCATCCGCGGCCGCCGCGCCCTGGATGCACAGGTAATCCTCCTCAACACCGAGAAGCGTGCTTCCGGTCCCGTCGGCAAAGTACTGGCTTCCGCCATTGCTAACGCCGAAAACAATCACAACGCCAAGGCCGCTAACCTGCTAGTCGAGAGCGTGCTCATAGGGCCTGGTCCTACGCTCAAGCGTTCACGGCCTCGCGCCAAGGGCAGCGCTAGCGCGATCCGCAAGCGTTCCAGCCACATCACCGTCATTGTCACCGACACCGCGGCTATCGCCGCGAAGAGTGCAACTACTTCGCCCGTCGGCGCCGGTTCTGTTACCGCCCCCATCGAAAAGAAGGGTAGCGTTCATCGACAAGAGGGATCTGTGGCCGAAGCGGCAGAAGTTACTTCGGAAACTAAGACCACTAAGAAGGAGGCAAAGTAATGGGACAAAAGATCAACCCACGGAGTATGCGCCTGCAGATCGACCACGACTGGCAATCCCGCTGGTACGCCGACCGCGACTACGCCACCTTTCTCATCCAGGACCTCAAGCTGCGGGCCGCCATTTCGACCAAGCTCAACAAGCGCGCCGGCGTAGCCCGCGTCGACATCGAGCGCTCACCTGGCCAGATCGTCGTTACTATCCACACCTCCAAGCCCGGCGTTGTCATCGGCCGCGGTGGTAGCGGTGCTGAGGAGCTCAAGTCGCTTCTCGCCAAGATCGTCGGCGGACCGGTCAAGGTCTCCATCGAAGAGGTGAAGAAGCCCGAGATGAATGCTCAGTTGGTAGCCGAAAACGTGGCCGGTCAGCTCGAGCGCCGCATTAGTTTTCGCCGCGCCATGAAGATGAGCGTCGAAAATGCCATGAAGAGCGGAGCTCTGGGTGCCAAGGTCGCCATCGCCGGCCGCCTAAACGGTGCAGAAATGGCTAGGCGCGAGAACGTCAGCCAGGGCAGCATCCCCTTGCACACCCTGCGCGCCGACATCGACTATGCTCAGGCGCTCGCCAAAACTACCTACGGCGTCATCGGCGTCAAAGTGTGGGTTTATAAAGGATCGAAGTTTTAGCCATGTTAATGCCAAAGAAAACCAAGTTTAGAAAGCAGATGAAGGGCGTAATGCGCGGCGATGCGACTCGCGGTACCGAAATCGCCTTTGGTCAGTTCGGTCTAAAAGCTGAAGCTTCCGAGCGTATCACCTCCCGTCAAATCGAAGCTGCCCGTCGCGCTATGACCCGCTACGTTAAGCGCGGTGGCAAGATCTGGATCAGGATTTTCCCGGACACTCCGATCACCAAGAAGCCGGCCGAAGTCCGCATGGGTAGCGGTAAGGGATCCGTCGATCACTACGCGGCCAAGGTTAAAACCGGAGCGATTATGTTCGAGATGGACGGCGTCGCCGAAGACGTAGCCAAGGAGGCCATGCGCCTCGCCAGTCATAAGCTCCCGATCCCGACCCGTTTTATTGTCCGTGAAGTACCGGGGGAAACACAGTCATGATTAAAATTACAGAAATTAGCAGCAAGACCGACCAGGAATTAGCCGCCTTCATCGCCGCCGAGCAGGCAGCGCTGGCCAACGCTATTATTGAAAGCCGCACCAAAGAGGTGAAGGGCGTCAAGATCCAGTCGGCTCATAAGAAGACTATCGCCCGTGCGCTCACTATTAGCCGCGAGCGTGCAATCGCCAAAATGGAGGCGTCAGAATGATTCGCACACTACGGGGGACAGTCGTCTCCGACAAAATGGACAAAACGGTGGTGGTGGCGGTAAAAACCGTCAAGGAACACCCCATCTACCGCAAGAAGTACAAGGTAACTACCAAGTTCAAGGCTCACGATGAGAACAACGAGATTCACACCGGTGACTTTGTTGAGATCACCGAAACCCGCCCGATCAGCCGCGACAAGCGCTGGGTTGTAGCCCGCAAGGTAGTTGCCGGGGAGATGGAGGCCTAAGATGATTCAGTCAGAAACCAGACTCAAAGTAGCCGACAACTCCGGCGCCAAAGATAT
>JAYUCF010000031.1:0-3817 GCA_043740495.1 bacterium | reverse complement strand
GCTTCGAGCTGTTTGAGGGTCTCTATGGCCACGGAGACGACGATCAGCAGGCCTGTGCCGCCGAAGGTGAGGATTTGGCTGTTGGTGAACGCTTGGCCGATGAACGGCAGCACAGCGATGAATCCAAGCCCCAGGGCGCCGGCGAGGGTGATGCGGTTAACGACGCGCTTGAGATAGGCGGCGGTTTGATTGCCGGGGCGAATGCCGGGGATGAAGCCACCCTGTTTCTGTAGATTCTCGGCGATGTCTTTGGGATTGAAGACAACCGACGTGTAGAAGTAAGTGAAGGCTACCACCAAAAGAAAGTACGAAACGGCGTAAATTATCCCGTTGGGTGAGAACCAGGTGGTCAGATGGGCCGCGAACTGAGACACCCAATGGGTTTTGGCGTTGGTGAGGATTTGACCCAACAGGCCGGGGATCGACAAGAAGGCCAGGGCAAAGATGATCGGGATGACGCCGGCCGTGATCACGCGGATCGGCAGATGAGTATCGACACCGGCAAACACCCGGTCTCCTCTGGTGCGTTTGGCGTACGACACCGGAATATTACGCTGACCCTCGTTGAGCACCACCACGAAGGCGATAATGGCGAGCGTGGCTAGGAGGAAACCGATGAGGGTGATGACTTTCCCGGCATCACCCGAGGCCAGGGCCGCAAACTGGCCGGCGCTGCCCGGAAGGCGCGATATAATTCCGCAGAAGATGATGAGCGAAATACCGTTGCCAATCCCCTTCTCGGTAATAATTTCACCAAGCCACATCAAAAGAATGGTGCCGGCCGTGATAGTGGAGACCATCAACGCCCATTGGAACAGGTTGGGATGGCCGATAACGTCGGTGTTGGCCACGCGGATCGAGGTCTGCTGAATTAAGAACACCATACCGAAGGATTGCACGAGCGCCAGGGGCAAAGTGAGCAGTCTAGTGTACTGATTGAGCTTGCGTCGGCCCTGCTCTCCTTCTTTGGATAGTGCCTCAAAACTAGGCACCACCTGCTGCAGCAGCTGCATGATAATTGAGGCGTTGATGTAGGGGCCCACTCCCATCATGATGATCGAGAAGTTGGAGAGTGCCCCCCCCGAAAAAACATCCGCAAACCCGAGAATCTTATTCGAGTTGAAGATGAATTTCAAAAAGTTGGCCAGCGCCGCATTATCGGGCACCGGGACGGGAACATGAGACAAGAACCGGAAGACTACGATGAGCCCAAGAACCACCAGCACCCGCCGGCGCAGATCCGGAGAACGATAGATCTGCTTGAGACTTGCAAGGTTCATTAGGTGGTAACCTGCTCCTCGGGCTTAGGGCGGGTAGCTTTTTTGCTGGGCGCCGCTATGTATTTGACGATCTTGAGGGTACCGCCGGCGGCCTCAACGGCGGCCTTAGCGGTGACGCTGGCAGCATTGACGGTGACGGTGAGCTTCTTGGTGAGCTCGCCGCGCGAGAGTAGTTTAACGCGATCATCGGCTTTCTTGACGAGACCAATAGCGGCCAACGCGGCGGCGTCTACGACGGCACCGGCTTTAAACTTGTCGAGGCCATCCAGGTTTACCACCTGGTACTGGGTATGATTGAGGGCAGTGAAGCCGCGCTTCTTAGGCAAACGTTTGGCGAGCGGGTTTTGACCACCCTCAAATCCGGGGCGAACACCGCCGCCGGTGCGGGCATTCTGGCCCTTGGTACCGCGGCCGGCAGTTTTGCCGTAGCCGGAACCGATACCGCGACCGACGCGCTTCTTGTCTTTGCCGGATTCTAAATTGAGTTCATGAATCTTCATATGCTTTTCCTAGACAGTCTCGGCTGCGGCCGGCTTCTTCTTGCTTTCGGCCTTTTCTGGCTTGATCGGGTCGGCCTTGAGGCGCGACAAAGCCAGAGCCGTGGCGTAAGCATTGTTTACTTTATTACTGGAACCGAGCGACTTGGTCAATAGATCACGTATACCGGCAACTTCAACCACGTTGCGGACGGCTCCCCCAGCGATAACGCCCGTACCGGCCGAGGCTGGTTTGAGCAATACCATGGCGCCCGAAAAGCGGACTTGGATCTCGTGTGGGATGGTGTGGCCCTTGAGCGGTACGGTGATCATCTGGCTCTTGGCTCGGGCAACGGCTTTGGCGATGGAGGTCATAACTTCCGAGCCTTTGCCGACACCGACGCCGACGCGGCCCTTGCCGTCGCCGACTACAACCGTGGCGCGGAAACGAAACCGGCGGCCGCCTTTGACTACGCGTGCAACGCGGTCGATGGATATAACCTTCTCTTCGAACTCTTTGGGCTGTTGTTCAATAGCCATCTTAAAACTCCAATCCTGCGCCGCGAGCGGCCTCGGCCAAGGCGTGCAACCGGCCGTGGTAAATGCGACCGTTGCGGTCGAATACGACCTGTTTAATTTTCTTAGCTTTAGCAGCTCCGGCGATCTTCTCACCGACCCAAGTAGCTTTAGCGGTCATTGTACCTTTCACATCCTGGCCAACCGTACTAGCGGCCGCCAACGTTTTGCCAGTAGTGTCGTCGATCACCTGCGCGGTAATGTGCATCAGCGTGATCTTCACGGACAAGCGAGGACGCAGCGGAGTTCCGGAGACTTTGGAACGCACGCGGGCGCGGCGGCGATTTAACTTTGCGAGTGTTTGATTAATCATAGTTGTTATCCCTTAGTCGCAGTCTTACCGGCCTTGCGGCGGATAGTTTCTTCGACATACTTGATGCCCTTGCCCTTGTAAGGCTCCGGCTTCTTGAGCGATCGGAGGTTGGCGGCGGCTTGGCCCACCAATTGTTTGTCGAATCCGCTCAGCGTAATGACGTTTTTCTCTATCTTGGCTTCGACGCCGGTGGGAAGCGTAAACACGACTGGGTGAGAAAAACCGAGGCTTAAATTGATGATGTTACCGGCAACGGCGGCCCGGAAGCCGACTCCGTTGATTTCGAGCGAGCGGGTGAAGCCTTGCGAAACCCCGATGACCATATTGTCGACCAAAGTGCGACTGAGGCCATAGAGCCGGCCGGTTTCGGCTGTTTCGATTACCTTGGCAAGGGTGACGACGCCATCTGCCTGCTCGATGCTGATACCGGGCAAGACTGTGAGCTCGAGGGTACCTTTGGGGCCGGTAACCTTGATTTGTTGGCCGTTAAGCTCAACGGTAACGCCGGCGGGAACGGTAATTGGTTTGCGTCCAATTCTACTCATGCTACCACACCTTACAGATTAGTTCGCCGCCCAAGCCCTGCTTGCGAGCCTGACGTCCGGTCATGACACCGCTCGATGTGGAGACGATGACAATACCGCGTCCGCCGAGGACTAACGGGATATCGTGGGCGCTGGTGTACACGCGGCGGCCCGGTTTGGACACGCGGATCAGTGAGGTGATGGCTTCGTGATCAACCGGGAGCGTGAGCTCTAGTGATTTGAACCCGCCATCAGCGGTAACTTTGACGTTCTCGAGAAAACCGTTGCTTTCGAGAATTTCGGCTACTTGAGCCTTCATTTTCGAATACGGCATCACTACCAACCGCTTACGTGCCGTATTGGCATTGCGGATGCGAGTGAGGAGATCGGAAATTGAATCATTAAACATAGCTTATCTCCTTACCAACTCGCCTTAGTAACGCCGGGGATCTGACCACGTGAGGCAAACTCACGGAAACAGACGCGGCAAAGTGCGAATTTACGAATATAACCACGCGGACGACCACAAACCTGACAGCGGTTGACCTTGCGGGTCGAAAACTTCGGTTTGCGCGCGGCTTTTACAACTAGTGCTACTCGTGCCATTATGCGTCCTTCCTAAAGGGGAATCCCATTAACTGTAGTAAT
>JAYUCF010000030.1:0-8843 GCA_043740495.1 bacterium | reverse complement strand
AATCGTCGTTATTACTGGTAAAAACACCCATCTGCTCAAAAAGCTTATTGCCAAAGACGCTCCAAAAAACCTCCGGGTTTACGGTTTTATAAACAACATGCATCAGCTAATGCAGGCCGCTGATCTGATAGTCACCAAGGCCGGCCCGGGCACCATCGTGGAGGCACTCAACTCCCATCTCCCACTCGTTCTTTACTCAAGGTTGTCCGGCCAAGAAGACGGCAACGTCAGCTTCGTCACCGACCATGGTGCTGGCATCTGGCAGCCCAAAATCCAGGATATGGCCAGCACTATCCAGAAAATCCTAGATAACCCCTTGGAAATCGCCAACATGACCGCCGCCGCGGCCGGCATTGCCCAAAACGGCGCCAATACCAAAATCGCCGCCACCATCGGCGGCCTCCTGGCGCTTTAACGCCTCCGCTAAGGCGCCAACCCTAGGCTTTTACCAAGAAAGTTGTTACGCTTAGATTAAGAATTATGAGGTTCACCGGTGGCTCGTCCTGCCAAAACCAATCCCACGGCCCGCACTGCTGAGCTCAGAAAGCACTATTTCCTTGATAGCTACGTGATTATTGCCCCCGGCCGCAATCTTCGCCCGGACCTTTTTTCCCACGGCGCCGAGCCCCACAACGCCCCCAACGAACACTGCCCCTTCGACCGCAATCAGGAACTCAGCCTTTGGCAGTACCCCCGCGGCGCCAACTGGAGGGTGAAAGTTGTCCGAAACGCCTTTCCCGCGCTCTCAACCGACAATCCTAAGGCTTTCGGCGCGCAAGAAGTCATCATCAACACTCCCGACCACAATCTTGAGTTTTCCGACCTGAGCGTCACTGAAATAACCGAGATCTTCACCGCCTACCGGCAGCGCATCACCGAGCTGTCAAAACTCGACGGCATCCGGTATGTGCTCATCTTCAAAAATGACGGCCCGATCGCCGGGGCCAGTATCGCCCACGCCCACTGCCAAATTTTTGCCCTGCCGATTGTCCCTCCCAAAATTGCCCGTGAGAGCGATGCCCTCAACCATTACTGGGACCAAAAGAACACTTGTGCCTACTGCGATATTATCGAATGGGAGTCAAGCCAAAAAGTTCGACTTATTGCCGAAGATAAGAGCTTCATGGCCATTGCCCCTTACGCCTCCAGCCATGCTCTCGAAGCTTGGCTGGTTCCCCGGCGGCACGTCAGCAAATTTGCCGAGCTGAACGCCACGGAGCTTCACTCGCTTGCCACCATGTTGAAGAAAATTACCGCCCGTCTCGACGCCTCCACCATCAGTTTCAACTATCTGCTCCAAGAATCATTAGACAATCAAGACCATCATTTTGTGCTCAAAGTTGAACCCCGCACCACGAAGTACGCCGGCGCCGAAATTGGCACCGGTGTCGAAATCAACCCGGTCACCCCGGAATACACCGCCCTGTGGTACCAAGGGAAACTCCCGGCTGCTTTTGAAACCCTCCACACCCACTAGGCGCCCGGCCACCTTATTGAAATAGTTTGCATATTCGGTCTATGTTCGGTATTATACCGAAACTAAGGAACCAGCCCATGCTATCAACTACCTACGCCCCGGCCATCATCGGCATCGACAGCCATCTTATCTCGATCGAATGCGATATGACCAATGGTCTGCCGGGTTTCGTAATGGTCGGGCTTAGCGACAAGGCCATCGATGAGTCCAAAGAACGCGTCCGCAGTGCTATCAAAAATAGCGGCCTAGTGCTTCCGCCCAAACGTTTCACGGTCACCCTCGCGCCCCGCCGAACTACCCAAGGACGGGTCGGGTTATGACCTCGGCATCGCTGTGGCCGTCCTGGCGGCTAGCGGACAAATCGACGCGTCGATAATCGAAGGCAGTCTTTTCATCGGCGAACTCGCACTTGACGGCACCGTCCGCGGCGTCCGGGGCGCTATCATCGCCGCTCAGCTAACGAATACCAGTAATTTTGAACGGCTGTTTGTGCCAGCCGAAAACGCCGCCGAGGCTACCCTGTCGGGAGAGGCCAAAGTTTTTGCCGTTTCCAGCCTGCTCGACCTCTACTGACACCTCACCGGTCACGAATTATTGTCCAGGTTCGTCCAGGTCCCCACCCCCGACGCCGGCGCAACCCAACCCACCGCCGATTTCAACCTCATTTATGGTCAATCCGCGACCAAACGAGCGGTCGAAGTCGCCGTGGCCGGCGGCCACAACCTTCTGCTCTCGGGGCCGCCCGGCACCGGTAAAAATCTCCTCGCCAAGGCTATCATGGGCATCCTTCCCGCTCCTACTTTCGAGGAGTCGCTCGAAATATCCAAGCTCCACAATTTGGCGGGTCAAACCGCTTCGGGGATTATCCGCACCCGACCCTTTAGGTCCCCGCACCACACCGCTTCCAGCGTGGCCCTAATTGGCGGAGGCACCAAACCCCGACCCAGCGAGATCAGCCTGAGCCACGGTGGTGTCCTGTTCCTAGATGAACTGCCAGAGTTACCTCGCAGCGTCCTGGAAGTCCTCAGGCAAGCCCTTGAAGACGGCTGCATCACCATCGCGCGGGCCACCAGCGTCATTACCTTTCTGGCCCGTTTCATGCTTGTTGCCAGCCGCAACCCCTGTCTCTGCGGATTTTCCGGTGATCCGTCCGGCCGGTGTCAGTGCGGCCAAGCCAGTATCGGCCGCTACCACAACAAAATATCCGGACCCTTGCTCGACCGGATAGATATCGTCACCGAGGTCGCCCGGATCGATCAAGGCGATATTATCAAAGCCCCGGCCGCCGAACCCAGCTCTATTATCTCCGCCCGAGTTCAGAAAGACAGACGCATCCAGCAACGCCGCCAATATGACTCAGATGGAAAGCGTAATGCTCATTTGAGCACGAAATATATTCAAAAATATTGTAAAATAAACAATGAAACTACTTGCATTGGGGCTGATGCCATGCGCAATCTCGACTTGTCGGCCCGCGCCTACAGCCGAATACTAAAAGTCGCCAGAACCATTGCCGATCTGGCGGCTTCCACCTCTATCGAGACCGCCCACTTTGCCCAAGCCCTGCAGTACCGTCCGCGCCTTAGCCAGCCAATAACCAATTATTTCGCCAACTCTTCGCCAGTGTTTTAAACCTTCACTAGGTTGTAGATGGCTGCACCGACCGGAGTATAAACCAACACATAGTAGAGCGCCATCTCAAGTGCCACCAGCGCGACAGCCATCACGCCGATCCGGCGCAGATCAGTACCGACGTAGCTAAAATCACGCGCTGGCACGCCAGCCGCAGCCGAGCGCCCAGACTGCGAAATTTCGGCGGACTTAATATCTCGTGCAGACGACCCTGCATTGGATACTTCCGGAGCTCTCGCCCCCGCGCCCGTCTCGACGTGCTTAAACTTGTGCTTCTTGGTTGTGTTCTTCTTTCCCATGGCACAAATTGTAGCATATCGAGAGTTTCCCGCCACAGCCATAATTTGCGAGACACCCACCCTACGCCATATACTTATGGCTAGCAAAGGGAGCTAGTGAGTGTTGATTACGTTTGTTGTAATAAGTCTGATCGCCATAGCCCTGGCCATTGTGGCGCTCTTCCGACTGCGCGGCTTATCAAAGCGCTTCAACTCATCGCTGGGCGGAGACCAGTCCGCCGATTCTCTCGAAACCACCCTAGTCGCCCATATGGCCCGCGTTGAGGAAGTTAATCATCGCCTCGCCGGTCTTGAGGCCGAGTACGAGCGCCTGTCGACTACCGGCGCTCTAGCCTCCCAAAAAATATCCGTAGTACGATTTAATCCCTTCGGCGACACCGGCGGCGACCAGAGTTTTAGCCTGGCGGTGCTCGATGCCCATAATTCCGGCTATGTACTGTCCAGTATTCACGGCCGCCAGGGCACTCGGGTTTACGTGAAGCCCATCGACTTCGGCCAGAGCAAATACCAGCTTTCAACCGAGGAAGACCAGGCCCTTAGCCAAGCCGTCAAACGAGTACCCATAATCAACAAGGAGGCTTCCCATGGCACGAAAAACTCACGATGACGCGTTTGGAGCCGCCGGCGCCGAAACTATGATTGGTGCGGGTGTTACCGTCCACGGCAATCTAGTTAGTGAATCCGATGTCACGATCGATGGCCAGCTCGAGGGTGACGTGACCGCCACCGGGGATGTGACTATCGGAGTCAATGCGCGAGTTAAAGGCAATGTTCACGGCACTAACGTAACGGTTTTGGGCCATCTCAAGGGCAACGTCATCGCCAGCGGCGAAGCTTCAATCCGCGAAACGGGCCAAATTGAGGGCGACATTACTTCGGCGGGAATTTCGATCAATTCGGGTGGCATTTTTGTCGGGCGTAGCCGCATGCAGACCATCCCCTCGCTCGATATCCCAGCCGAATCCCCTCTCGCCGAAATCCACCCCAAAACCACTCCAAAGTCAAAATCTTAACCGCCAGCGAGCCAGCATAGTTATGTATTATTACATCGTTAATCCAGCCGCCGGACGCGGACAGATAAAGAATCTGCAAGATCAATTGCGCAGTCGGCTCGATAAGCTCGGTATCCGCGGCGAATGGGTCAAAACCACCGGCCCCGGCGACGCCACCCGTCTCGCCAAAGCTGCCGTTGCTTCCGGCCATACCACCATCGTGGCCGTCGGCGGCGACGACACCGTCAACGAGGTCATCAACGGGATCGACCACGACAATGTTGCCGTGGGCATCATCCCGATCGGTACCGCCAACCGCGTAGCCACCCAACTCGGGATTATCACCTGGCCTCAAGCCTGCGAGGCCTTGGCCGCCCGCCGCCTCACCTCCTACTCCCTCATCGCCGCCGGCCAGAAGTACTTCCTGTCGACACTGACTCTTGGTTTCGAGACCGATCTCGACAAAACCGTCGACACCTCCAAGCCGGGACTACGCGCCCGCGCCAGACAGCTAGTCCAAAGTCTCGGCCACGCCCGCCACTATAACAGCCTCAAATGCCGCATCGAGGTCGACGGCCAATTCACCCTCACCTGCGATCTGTTCACGCTTTCGGTAGCCAATCAAAAGTTCCTCAATCCCCTCGCCGACAACCGACTCATGATTGCCTTAAGCGACCGTCCAGAGGCCAGACTAAAGCTCGGCAGTGTAGTGTGGCAGACCCTGCGCAGCCGCGGTCAGGGCACACTCGACGACACCGCCACCACCCGCTTTCTCGCCGATCGCGTCGTCATCGAAACTGACCCCCCCACCGGTATCATGGTCGACGGCAAAGTGGCCGGCCGCACCCCCATTGCCATTCGCCTCACCGACCGCCACATTCGCTTTATCACCGAAAAAATCGTAGCCGACTTCAAAAGCGCCATCGGCCCGAAATCATAGTTGCCCTACCCGTTGACCATTCGAGGTCAAACTGATATAGTACCCGAGAGCTTTTGAAGGAGACTTACAGATAAACAAAATTCGCCTGAACCGTGAAATTACCGCCCAAACAGTGCGTTTGGTAGATGTTGACGGTACTCAGCGTGGAGTTGTCAGCCTCAGCGAGGCTCTCGATCTGGCCAACGAGGCCGGTTTGGATCTGGCAGAAATAGCTCCCAACGCCGAAACACCCGTAGTAAAAATCCTCGATTGGGGCAAATACCGCTACGAGCAAGGCAAACAACTCGCCAAGAGCCGGAAGACTCAAAAACAAGTTGAAGTAAAGCAAGTCCGGCTCGGACTTAAGATCGGTGAGCACGATCTTCAAGTCAAACTCACTCGGGTCAAGAAGTTCCTCGACCAAGGTGACAAGGTCAAGATTAGCCTCCTCTTCCGCGGACGCGAAATTACCCATCCCGAACTCGGTCGCGCCATTCTCAAACGAGTAATGGACCAAATCGAGGAGTTTGCCGTTCAAGAACAAGCCCCCCAGCTCTCAGGTCGTGATTTAAATATGATCGTCGGATCCAGGAAGGACATCAAGGATGCCAAAGCTTAAGACACACAAAGGAATGGCCAAGCGCATCAAAGTGAGCGCTACCGGCAAGCTGATGCACCGTCGTGCCTTCCGCAACCACATGCTCGCGCACAAGTCGGCGTCGGCCAAGCGCGAATACGTGAAGGAATTTCAGATATCAGCTGGCGATACAGCCAACGTTAAGGTAATGCTAGGAAATTATAAGTAATGAGAATCAAACGCGGCGTCACTACCCACGCCAAACACAAGAAGCTAAGGGCACAAACCAAGGGCTACAGCCTAGTCCGTCGGGCCAGCGTTCGCCAGGCCCGCCAAGCTGTATTGAAGGCCCTTCAATACCAGTACCGCGACCGCCGCAACAAGAAACGCGACCTGCGCGGCCTCTGGATTACCCGCATCAACGCCGGTGTTCACCAATTCGGACTGTCCTACTCGGCCTTCATGGGCGCCATCAAAAAGGCCGGCATCATTTTGGACCGCAAAATCCTGGCTGAGCTAGCCGTCAGTCAACCTAAAGCTTTCGAAGCCGTGGTTGAGGCCGCCAAAGCCGCCAAATAGGTTCCGCTCAAACACAAAGAATCCCTCGCTTCAGCAATGATACCGGGGGATTTTTTTATGCGTGAACAGTTTTTAACGGGACTGTTTCAATGTGTACTTAATGTCAACATTGTAATAAATCTTACAAGAAATACGAGCTACTTCTTGTCCGCTTTGAGGCTAAAAGTCGCCCATTCGCGATTAATGAACTTAGCAATCTTTTCGCGAAATACTGCACTATCAAACTTTTTAGCCTGGTCTCTAATGGCCGCACGATCAAACTTTATCGTCTCGAAACGCCGCACGGCTTCCATCAACGAGTCCCCGGTCTGATGATCAAACAACACACCCGTTTTACCTTCGATCACGTACTCTGGTGCCCCTCCGTGGTCGTAGGCAATCGTCGGCGTGCCGGCCGCCATGGCCTCCAATGGAACTATACCGAAGTCTTCTTCGGGTGGAAACACCAAAGCCTTAGCTCCTGCAAACAATTGATCCCGTTTCTCGTCACTCACGCGCCCCAGAAACTCTATATTCGGCTTGGCCCGCTTGCGTTGCCTGGCGATCTCCTCCCCCGCTCCCGCCACCTTCAACGGCAGGCCAAGTTCATTAAAGGCATCAATAGCCACATCAAGCCGCTTAGAAGCCACCTGCCGCCCAACAATCAGGTAGTAGTCTCTTCTCCCTGAGGCCAGCCGCGTTAGCTGGCCAGTGTTAATCGGCGGATAAATCACAGTCGAATCCCGGTGATAATACTGCTTGATCCGGTTTTGAATATACCGCGAGTTGGCAACAAACACGTCCACCCTCTGGGCTGCCGTGTAATCCACCCGCCGCAGCACCCCAACCACCAACGGGAACACAATGCGGGCCAGCCAATTCAGCTTCCCAAACGGCAGGTTCTTCAATCGCCACTCATAATCAGTCCAATAGTAGCGCACCGGAGTGTGGCAGTAGCAAATATGCAGCGTTTTATCATCGGTCCTCACATACTTCGCCTCGGCCGCGCACGACGAAATCACCAGATCGAAGTTGCTCATATCCAGCGTCTTGAATGGCAACCCCAGAAAAATCGGAAAGAATTGATGCTTGTATTTCAAAAACGGAATTTTATCGAGGAAGGTTGTACGGACCTCAGCTTGGGCAAATTCCGGAAACTTGTCTGGCAAATAGGCCGCTGTATATATGGGTGCATTAGGGTACATTTGATGTAATTCGTACAGCACTTTTTCGGCACCTCCGGGGGAGACCAGCCAATGATGCACCAATGCTACGCGAAGTTCGGCCACTAGTAGGCCCCCCGACCGTTCAATATTGTTATTACCGTCTTAGCCAGAATCTTCATATCTAGCAGCAGCCCCCAATGCTCCACATAGAAGATATCAAGCTTCACCCGGTCATCGTAGCTGATGTCACTGCGTCCCGAAATCTGCCACAAACCGGTAATCCCCGGCTTCAAAGCCAGGAAGATTGCGCCCCGCTCGCCGTAGTGCTCCAACTCGGCCTTAATAATCGGCCGCGGGCCAACTAAACTCATGTCGCCCTTAAGTACGTTGAATAATTGCGGCAGCTCATCCAGACTCGTCCGGCGCAAGAACCGCCCCAGCCCACTAACCCTTGGGTCATTTTCGACCTTTTGGGCTATTTTAAACTCTTCAACCAAGTCCGACCTGCCCATAGCCCTAAACGTTTGTTCGGCCGTTTTATACGGACGGCCCGGCCCATCACAATACCGCCACAACATTGTCCGAAACTTCAACACCGAAACAGAGTTTCCGCTTCGGCTCAACCGATGATGCCGGAACAACACCGGCCCCTTGGGATCACGCAGCTTCACGAGCAGCGCCACCGCGAGCAGTACCGGAGACAATACAACAATGCCAATCACCGAGCCTACCAAGTCAAATATCCTCTTGGCGATCCTACCCCAACCATCGAGCGGAGTAAGACGTATCTCGATCAATTGCACTCCCGCCAGCGTACCTAGGACAGAATTTGAGGCGTACAACCCAAATTGGTTTGGCACAAACCTATAACCGATCTGATGGTTGGCTGCATAATTAACCAAGTCCAAAATCTCCTCGGAATCCAGCGCCGAATCGGCCTGTATTAACTCGTCCAAGCCGCCACTTGGTGCGACCGCGGCCAGGGCTGCCTCGAGCGTATCAAATACCGGTACGCCCTTCATTCTCCTCGCCGCCCCTCTGGCCGTATCTACACACGCCAGCAATCTGTATCCGGAAAACGTCTGCCTCAGATCCGGTGCCATCCGCTGCGCAATGTCACCACTGCCAATAATTATAGTATTGTGCACTCCAACCCCGAATTGAAACAGCCAGCGTTGTAATGAGCGCACCAAAATGCGCGATAACAGTACGAAAATCAACCC
>JAYUCF010000029.1:0-10637 GCA_043740495.1 bacterium | reverse complement strand
GGCACCACGCCCGTCATGATATCAACTGTGAGCACGATCAAGCGGACTATTGTAACGTCAACCTCAAAATAATCGGCCAAGCCGGCACATAAGCCGGTGAGTTTTTTGTCGTGTTGATTGAGTACGAGGCGCTTCATCTGATTAGTATAATTCCTGGTTAATATTTACTGGAGCCCAAGCAGGGGATTGAACCCTGGACCCCTTCCTTACCATGGAAGTGCTCTACCACTGAGCTACTTGGGCCCGACTTTAACCTTGATACACTACCATAATTTGCCTCACCTCACAAGAGGAGTAACCTTGGAATAAGTGCAATTGGTGCCGGGTGAGAGATTTGAACTCCCGAAGACTAATGTCAGCTGATTTACAGTCAGCCCTCGTTGGCCACTTGAGTAACCCGGCATATTTGAGTTGAATTGGAGCCGGCGACAGGAATCGAACCCGTAACCTACAGTTTACAAAACTGTTGCTCTACCATTGAGCCACGCCGGCACAGGTTCTCCATGGGCTCTAGAATGAGCGTTTTCAACCCGAATATAGTAACAGTTTCAAGAAGCGCTATCAAGCGGGAGGGCGCCATCAGGGAGCTGAGTGCCGAGCCGCTTAGCGGCAGCGGAGTCGGCGGAGTCGATAAGTTGAATCCGAGCGTAGACAGCCTTGGCTTCACTTTCGCGCCGGGCTTGATCGTAGGCGTGGGCTAGGCGTTCTAGCACCTGTCTGGAGGGGTCGAGCTCAACCGCCCGCTCAAATGCAGTGGTGGCAACCGGCATATTATGGAGCTTGAGGTGGGCTTTGCCGAGCCCAACATAGCGCTGGGCAAGCGGCTCAAACATGATCGACTTCTCGTAGGCGGCAATTGATTTGATGTAATTATGATTGTCGTAGAACGCCAGAGCGAGATTTTGGAAGGTGCGTCCGGAGGGTTTGAGCTGAGCGGCAATTTCGAAGCATTCAATGGCATCTGGCATATTTTTTTGGGTAGAGAAAATGATGCCGAGGTGGACGTAGGCCGTGACGTTTTTGTGGTCAAGTTTGAGAACATTCAAATAGGCTTTCTCGGCGGCCAGCCACTTATGCTCGGAATAAAGACGGTCGGCATAGGCGGAGAGCTGCGCGAGCCGGGCGTTGATGCGTTTGGGCGCGAGTACACTCACCGGTGAGTCGTGCTCCTGAGCAAACAGCTGGCGGCGCAATATCACCCACGCGCCGGCGACAACCGCCAGCTCCAGCATTAGCTTAGCTCCAACATTAGCCGCTCTAGAGCCACACGGGAGGACACTTTGGCGCGCAACTGGAGGCGGAAGCGTTCGAGGGCGGCCAGCCAAATGTTGGCAGACTGGGGGTTGAGCTCGCTAGCTTCGAGCCGGGCGATAACGCGGCGGTGCAGTGCCTCACCGAAGCGGTCAAGGTCGGCACCGGCGCTAGCCAGCCGGGCGGCCAATAGCAACCGATCGAAGACCGTCTGGGTTTCCACGCCGGCCGCATCGGCAGTGAGGCTAGCGAGGGCTTCGGCCTCATCCGGATAGCCGACGAGAGCAGTAGCCGCCCCGTGGGTGTCCGGCCGCACAAAGTAGATCGCCCGGCAGCGTGAACGCACGGTGGCAATCAGCGCCTCGAGATGCTGAGTAATCAGGATAATAAGGGTGCGCGGGGGCGGCTCCTCGAGCAGTTTGAGCAACGCATTTTGGGCTTCGAGCGTCAGCAGATCGGCCGGATCAATTATTACCACTCGCACAACACCGTTACCATACGGCCTCAGGGCGAGCTCAGCAGTGAGTCCCCTCACCTGCTCGATGGTTAGGCTGGCCTTGTCGTCGGGTTCAACCAATATCAAATCGGGAAAATTACCGGCCTCAATTTGGCGACAATTGACACACTTAGAGGGCTCATCGCCGAGACAATTCAACCTGGCGGCAAGTTCACGCGCCACAGCCGACTGGCCAAGGCCGCGCGGTCCGTGAAATATCACACTACCGGCGGAATGTTCGCGCAGGGTATCAACCTGCGCGGCAGTTTTGGGATGCAGCAGCGCGCTCACGCTGCAGACTCTTCCTCTAGACGGCCCAATACACTCCGCAAATCAGACGGAAGTGGACTGGCTAGCTTTATGAGCTCCCCTGAAGGCGCCGTGAATTGGATCTGGCTGGCGTGCAGAAACTGCCGCTTGAGGCCGATAGGGCGCTTAGGTGGCCCGTAGACGACGTCCCCGGCCACGGGGTGACCAAGCGCCGCAAAGTGCACGCGAAGCTGATGAGTGCGGCCGGTCTCGGGCCGGGCTTCAATCTGGGTGTAGCCATTGTAATACCGTGTGGCAATATAGGGCGTGATAGCCTCGCGGCCGGCGGCTTCAACGGCCTGCTGCAATGGATGAGCGGGGTCGCGGCCCAATGGGAGCTTAATGACCGCCTGCTGTTTATCTATCCGGCCCACCACCAGCAGTTCGTAAGTCTTGCGAACCTCGCGGCGCTTAAAGGCAGCCTGCATGAAGGCTTTAGCGGCCTCATTTTTGGCAATAATGAGGAGTCCGGAGGTGTCACGGTCAAGCCGGTGGACAATACCGGGCCGGTCGGGGTCTTGATCAGTGGTGCGCGGGCGGGCGAAGTCGGCTACCGTGGCCGTGACGTGCGAGGAGGCACCGGGGTGTACCGCGATGCCCGCCGGCTTATCAATAATTAGCAAATCGTCATCTTGGTAGACGACCGGCAAGTCCGGAGGAGCGGGTTTGGCGGCTGGGACCGGCGGCGCTTGAATTTGGACCACATCGCCGGGCTGCATCAGGTAGCTGGTGCGCTCCTGGTCGCCGTTGACCAAGACTAAGTTCGTCCGCACCAGGCGTTGCACCTGGCTACGGGGGCGCTGCAGGGCGGCCGCCAGATACACATCGAGCCGCTCACCGGCGGCTCGGGATTCGGCCGTTAATGACTGGGGAGTCATCTGATAAGCTCCGAGGCCGCGGTGAGGTCGGGTTTCGAGCCTAATATTATCAGCCGGTCACCTTTGTAGATAATTTCTTTGCCGGTCGGGCGAACGCGACTGGTACCATCGGCACCGTTGATGGCGATGACCGTAGCCCCCACCTCCCCTTCGGCTAAGGCACTACCCAGACGACGTCCGGCCAGTCGCGAATCCTCAGAAACCACCATCTCTTCGACTTCGAGCTCAGTGAGCCCGTTTTTGCCCGTCATAATATCCATATAATCCACCACATTGGGCCGCAGCGCCATTGAGGCCATGTGATAGCCACCGATTTGGTAGGGCAAGGCGACGCGGTTGGCGCCGGCACGCTTGAGCTTAATTTCGTTTTCGGGTCGATTGGCGCGGGCAACGATATAGAGATCAGGATTCATGGCACGGGCTGCCAAGACCACAAACAAGTTGAGTGAGTCTTCGCCGAGGCAGGCAACCAGCCCGACGGCGTGTTCAATTCCGACCTCGGTGAGGGCCGTTTCGAGCGTACTATCGAGTGCCAGAGCCAATTCGCCGCGCTCATTAGCCTCGGCCACCTTGGCCTCATCGCGGTCAACCCCAACGAACGCCACGCCCTCGTGGTGCATTTCGCCAGCGACTTGCGAGCCGACCCGCCCGAGCCCGCAAACGATATAATGATCTTTTAGTTTTTCGACTTTCGATTTCACGCGGATCCTACGTACGTTATCACTTAATCCCATCATATATTCGGCTAACCACTTAAGCAAATAGGCTATTAAGCCCAAGCTCGACATAATAAGGACAATCACGAGCAGCCGTGACCGGGCATCGGTAAACCCGAAGTGATCGTAGTGAGTGAGCAGAATGAGAATAGTAGCGTAGGCGGCTTCGGCGATAGACATATGCGCAAAATTGGCAAAACCAAACGTACCGAGCAACCCGAGGCTACTGACAAAGAGAACTAGACCGCGAATAGTCCGGACGTTATGGTTGTTCACGATATTTTAAGTATAACGCTTATGATGGTGTTGCGAAATGCAACTGCCAGCGGCTAAACGTGACGATGGCCACCGCGGAGATGAATATCTCACTCCCGCGGTGGCCATTTTCGACGAATCGAGCGACTAGCTGGCTTGCTCTTGAAGGTCTGCTGCCGCAGCCAGCATCCGCCGGCGAGCAGTATTATCGCGTCGTTTCAGCTCAGCGCGGCGCTCCCTTTCCGTCTTCCCGCCCCAGATGCCGAATTCCTCACGATTGCGGAGGGCGTAATTGCCGCAAACAGCGATGACCTGGCATCCGCGGCAGAGCTTCTTGGCTTTCTGCTGGGCGGCCCCTCCGACAAACAGCTCATCGGGGTCTTGGGTTGTGCAGCTTCCCTGACGGAGAAACGCAAGATCCTCACTATTACCCAAATATATCGTCGTGCTTAACTTCCGACGACGTTGGGTCGTAATCTGCTGAACATGCGTGCCCGTTTCCATAAGACTCTCCTAACAGACGGGTTCTGGATGTGCCTCTGGATTTGCTGCTGCGGGAAAAGAAGTCTTCCGTATCCGCTCCCTTTTGTCTCGATCTAAAAGTCCTTCCATCTCAATCGACGGGTGATGCTGTTATACATCTAAATGTTTATCTTTGAAAGTTTTACTATATTTAACGCGCATATGTGGGGTTTTTTTTAGCTAAATTGACAATTAATTAGCTTTTTGGCGGTTTTGAGGCGTCGATAGCGCTGGCGACAAGTTGAAGAATATCTTGACCAGTTTTGGCCGTCAGAATGTCCAACATCGAAACGGTATAACCGATCCGGCTGGCGATGGCGGAATAGCGGTGGGAGCGATGGATGAGTAATTTGGAATAAAGATAGCGCCCAACCGTTTTTGGATCAAGATCTTCGATGCTTTTGGCATTATGTTCGGCCAGTAGGCTCGGCAGTTGGGCCTTGATGAAATCGGGCCGGTAATAAATAGGCTTGGGATAGATAGTGGCGCGGCGGACAAGCTCCTGCTGGTGAGCGGCGGTCGCCTCGATGTAGATGACCACACAATTGTCTTCGAGTACCTTGAGAGCTGGGTCATCCGGATTGTTCGGTTCGATGACCTCGCAGGCGCTCCCGGTGGCGTCAACCAATAGTTTGGAATAGCCATAAAGGCGCTCAGAGCGTTGGGCGAATTGCGGAATGTCGAGCATGGCTTTAATTTCGGCCTGGGCATGCTCGGCCATGCGACGGGCAAACTCGGTGGCAGTTGAGCCGCCCTGACGGGGATCACCAAGCATACCCATGAAGGCGCTGGTAGCCAATAAGTTGTCAAAACCGACACGGTGTTCGATGGTGATGGCGTCGCGGCGCAGGAGATCCCCTAAAATGGGGTGGGACATGGCTAGGGTCTTAAGATAGTCATTGAGCTGGTCGCCAAGGTAATGAGTCCAGAGGCGGTAATCGACCGAATAAGTAAACCACTTATCTGGCGGCAGGAGCCGGGCAGCCGTAGATTTGCCGACACCACTCAGCCCAACGAGCGCTAGGTGCTGGTTGGGCTGAGATAGGAAGGCTTGACCGGTGGGGTATTTCACCGCTCGGGCTAGCGCTTAGAGAACTGGGAAGCCTTGCGGGCCTTCTTGAGACCGGGCTTCATGCGCTCTTTTTCACGGGGGTCACGGGTGAGGAATCCGGCCTTTTTAAGGGTCGGGCGCAGCTCATTGTCGCTCATAACGTTGAGGGCGCGGGCGATAGCGAGCCGGGCTGCTTCCGCCTGACCGCGTTTGCCGCCACCTTTGACGTGCAGGCTGATGCGGAATTTGAGCTCCTGGCCGACGAGTTTCGTAGGCTGCTCCACGACGGTCATGAGGGCATCATTGTTGAAATAATCAGCAGCGGTTTCCTCGCCGACGACGATCTCGCCCTTACCGGGGTAAAGCCGGACGGTAGCAATGGCCTCTTTGCGGCGGCCGCGAGCGTAATGGTAGTGCGGAAGTTCGGCCATTATTTATCTCCTAGGGGTTTAGGGCTCTGCGGTGCGTGTGGGTGTTCAATGCCAGGGTAGACCTTGAGGCGGCGCAGGCGGTCGTCGGTGAGACGGTTTTTGGGCAGCATGCCAGTGACGGCTTTTTCGAGGGCGGCGGCGGGGTTGCGAGCGAGAAGATTGGCCAGGCTGGTCTCTTTGATACCGCCCGGGTAACCGGAGTGGCGGTAGTACATCTTGTCTTCGAGCTTGTTGCCGGTGACGGAAATCTTGGCGGCGTTGATGATAACAATGTTATCGCCGCAATCGAGGTGCGGGCTAAAGCGAACCTTGTGCTTACCCAGCAGGTAGGTAGCGACCAAGGTGGCCAGGCGGCCGAGGGTCCTGCCTTCGGCGTCTATGATGTACCAATCGTGGGTGAGTTCGATGGGTTTTGGTGAGTAAGTCTTAATCATTGGAAACCTCTGTGATTGATGCGGCGGTCTTGGCCGGGGTCTTGGTGGCGGCAGTCCTGGCAGGTTTTTCTGCCGCGACTGGGGCTTTCGCCTTGGCGGTAGCCTTAGCAGCTACAACCGCGGGCTTGACGTCGTTGAGGACTAGTTCTAAGCGGGCCATGGGGGCGTTGTCGCCGCGGCGGTTTTCGAGCTTGATAATGCGAGTATACCCACCCTGACGACCCTCGAAGGCGGGCAAAAGCTCCTGGAGCATCTTTTGCGCGGCATTCTCGGTGAGAAGCTCGCGGCCCAGCGCGCGGGCGCCGGCCAGAGTACCCTTCTTGGCGTAGGTCACAAGGCGCTCAAACGACGGCGCAACTTCCCTAGCCTTGGGCAAGGTGGTAGTGATGGCTTCGTGCAGCGTCAGAGAGGTTAGTTGACCGCGAATCAAAGCCTTGCGAGGACCTGCGTCCCGCGAGAGTTTTCTTCCGGTGTAAGCGTGGCGGTGCATCTTTAAGCTACTTCTTTCGAATCCGTTATGCCAAGCTCAATAATCTTCTCTTTGACTTCTTCGTAGGCCTTGCTGCCAAAACCCTTGAGCTCGCGCAATTCAGTGTCTGAAAGCTTGAGCAGATCCTGGACGGACTTAATATCGTTATTGATAAGCGCGTTGGTGGTACGCGGTGAGAAATTGATTTCTTCAATGTTGATCTTAGAGGAGCTAAGATCCACGGCGCCGTTGGGGGCGGAGGCAACTTCACCTTCGGCGGCAATGCCGGCCAAGACGCGGAAATGCTCCACGAGGATTTCCGCTGCCTGATGAATAGCTTCGTGAGGGGTAATGGTGCCGTCAGTCTCGATTTCCATGATGAGGCGGTCGAGGTCGGTCATTTGGCCGACACGAGTGTTTTCGACGCTATAACGCACACGCTGGACTGGCGAGTACAACGCGTCGACGGCAATCATGCCGACTTCAAGCTTTTCAGCTTCACGGTTTTCAACCGGCACATAGCCGCGGCCCTTTTCAACCTTGATTTCCATGCCGAGCTTGGTCTTGGCGTTATCGAGCGTGGCGATCACCTGGTCGGGATTGACGATCTCGACATCAGCGGTGGTCTTGATATCGGCAGCGGTGATTTCACCCTTGCGGGAAACGGCGAGCACGAGGTACTGAGGTTCGTCGGAAAATACGCGGAAGCGAAGCTTTTTGAGGTTGAGAATAATCTCAACGACATCCTCTTTGACGCCCTCGATGGTCGAGAACTCGTGAGCGACGCTGTCGATCTTGACAGCCGTAACGGCGGCACCGCCGAGGCTAGAGAGAATGACGCGGCGCAGGCTGTTGCCGAGCGTCATACCATACCCTGGGTGCAACGGCTCCACTACGAATGTGGCCTTGTTGCCCTCCTCTTGAGTGGGTTTGAGCTCCGGGAGCTGTATCGGGTGTAACACTGTGATCGTCCTTTCCTTAGCGTGAGTAAAATTCAATAATAAGCTGCTCATGAATCTCTTCGATGATGTCCTCGCGGGCGGGTGCCCCGGTGACTTTACCGACGAGTTTCTTGGCATCAAATGTAAGCCAGCGCACCGAGGCAGAATTACCGGCGAGTTCGGTGGCGAGTTGGGTGAAATAAGCGTTTTTCGCGCTCTTCGGGCGCACGGTAAATTCATCGCCGGCCTTCAGGGAAATTGAAGGAATGTCGACTCGCCGGCCGTTGAGCATGAAATGACCGTGGGTAACTAGCTGACGGGCGGACTGGCGTGAAGGGGCCAGACCGAGGCGGTATACGGCGTTATCGAAGCGCTGCTCGAGGATGGTGAGCATGATGTCGCCGGTGTTGCCGGTACGGCGGCCGGCTTCTTTGACGATCTTGGCAAACTGCTTTTCGAGCAGGCCATAGGTGCGCTTCACCATCTGCTTCTGGCGCAGTTGGAGGGAATACTGGCTGGGCTTCGAACGGCCGGCGTTGGGACCGTGCTGACCGGGTTTGTAGGGATGCTTAGCCATGCCCTTGATAGCTTTGGGGTGCAGCGCAACGGCCTCGCGGCGGCTTTGCTTAACGATAGGGGTAAGATTACGTGCCATTAGACTCTCCGAGCCTTTCGGGGACGGCAGCCACCGTGCGGAATGCCGGTGACGTCCTTAATGCTTGAAACTGCAATGCCGAGGGTGGTAAGAGCGCGGATAGCAGACTCACGTCCGCTGCCTACGCCGTTGACCAGGACATCGACACGGCTAAGGCCGTAATCCTTAGCGGCAGTGGCGGCCTTCTCGGCGGCGGTCTGAGCAGCAAACGGGGTGCTCTTGCGCGAGCCCTTGAAACCGGCCGACCCGGAACTTGCCCACGACAGCGCGTTGCCGCGCTCATCGGTGAAAGTAACGATGGTGTTATTGAAGGTAGCCTGCACGTGCATCTGACCAGTAGCAACGGATCGCTTGATCTTGCGGCGGCGGGCGGTAGTAGTTTTGGGGGTAGTTTTGGCCATCATGAATCCTTTAAGTCTTTGCTGCTGATTTCTTACGTCCGGAGCCCATAGTGACCTTTTTGCCACGCTTGGTGCGCGCGTTGGTCTTGGTGCGTTGCCCGCGTACCGGGAGGTTGGCCTTGTGGCGCAAACCCCGGTAGGAGTTGATTTCCTTGAGGCGTTTGATATTGAGGCTGATCTCGCGCTGAAGGTCACCTTCGACGTGATAGTTCTTGTCGATTTGTTCACGAAGCTTCGATATCTCGACTTCGGTCAGGTCTTTCACTCGAGTGTTCATATCGATATCGGTAGCTACGAGAATTTTTCGGCTAGTGGTGAGGCCGATACCAAAAACATACGTAAGCGCAATCTCAATTCGCTTAGCATCGGGAATATTAACTCCAGAAATACGTGCCATTAACCCTGCCTCTGCTTATGACGAGGCTTCGCGGGACAGATGACTCGTACCACGCCTTCGCGGCGGACTACTTTGCACTGATCACAAATTTTCTTGACGCTGGCGCGTACTTTCACTGGTGTGATCCTTCGTCGTTAATAATTACTTATGCCTGTATGTGATACGAGCTTTGGAAAGATCGTAGGGTGTCATTTCCAGCGTGACGCGATCGCCGGGAATAATTCGGATATAATGCATCCTCATCTTTCCGGAGATATGGGCTAACACAATGTGGCCGTTCTCGAGTTCTACCTTGAAAAGGGTGTTCGGTAGAGTCTCAAGGACGGTGCCTTCGAGCTCGATTACTTCCTTTGTGGTTCGCTTGCCGGAGCGATCCGGCCTTGTGGTTTTCTTTGCGTCTGACATATATGACTACAGTTGTCGATTATAGGGAAATGTTACTTACTTGTAAAGGGTTTTGTATCTGTCGATCCGAATTCTGGCAAAAAATACCGTTTTGGTCACAATTCTCGTACCATATCGCAGAACTCATCGGAATATTTGACTTTCAAGCGGTTGCCCGCCTCATTTGGTGTGACCCACTCGTAGGCGAGATGCTCAAATGACAGAGTGAGGTCGGCTGACGCTGGCAATTGGCATTCATAAATGCTCAGAATGAGCCCAACCGAGCCCTGGTCGGGTACCGGAATGCGAATTTTAGACAAAATCATTCCCAGGTGCTTCGTCATCTGGATATCTGCGATGCCGGTTTCCTCTAGGACCTCTCGTTTGAGCGCCTCAAGTACATCTTCGTCTCGCTGGATTCGGCCGCCCGGCAGGTCCCAGTAAGCCTGATTATTGCCCGATAGTTCGGCAGGATTAACCTGAAGCAGTAGGACTCTACCGTCTGAGTTCGTAACCAGGGCTTTTATGCCTAGGTGGAAGGTATCTTCGCTCATGAGCGCAACGTCGCTATTAAGCTCTGAGAGTCAATCAACAGATCTAGTGCGTCGTTAATGCTCGGCACGACCACATCAGAATTGAGAAGGGTTTGGACGTGTACGCCCTCGGCCTGCAGAGTAACAATTCGGAGCTTCACGGCCTTCATAAGTTCGAAATCTATCCGGCCATTGCCAATTGATACGCAGGTTTCGGGGTCGAGCCCCATGACTGACTCGCGCTTGCCGGCGGCATTTTTGGCCAGTTTCCACTCGATACCGAGATCAGCGGCTATTGTGTCGGCGTCGCCACGCGTATTACCGGTGAACAAAATAATGCGATATCCCAGAGTTTTAAGCTGCTGGACGCGAGTGGCGGCGCCGTTAACAATGTTGCCGGCCACGGACAAAGTTCCATTCAAATCGAGAATAATAGTCTTTAGCTCAACCTCTCCCGTACCGGGGATTTGGTAGATCACGACTAGTACTGCTCATAAGAAGTGGTGACGGCCTG
>JAYUCF010000028.1:0-4988 GCA_043740495.1 bacterium | reverse complement strand
GGAGCATTCGCGAATCACCTTCCAGGCGTCTTGGGGGCCGGTGATGCCACGGACCAGCGTGACGGCCTTTTTGAGGTCTTTGTAGTGCGTGAAGTGGTGCGTGATCTGCCGCTTCCATTGCTCGCCAAGCTCATCGACGTGCGTAATCTCGCCATAATGACGGTCGTCCATGGGCACACAGATGATCTTGTGGTCGTTTTCGCCATCGTCCTCAAAGTCGACCATGCCAATCACGCGGGTCTGCTCGATTACCAGGCCCATCGGCAGGGGTTCGCCGGTAACCAGCAGCACGTCGAGCTCATCGCCGTCCTCATCGAGAGTCTGCGGGATAAATCCGTAACTGGTAGGTTTAGCAAAGATACCCGGCTCCACGCGATCGAGCGCGAAAAATTCTTCGTGACGGCGCCATTCAACCTTGAGGGTGGAGCCCTTGGGGATCTCAACTACCGTAGTGACGTAGTCTCCGTCTTTGCCAAATGCCAGTTTATTGAAAGGGTAGCCCATATTTCTCCTGTGCGTATTTATCGTTATGGCTATTTATAGCACGCGGGCGAGTGGGCCGCCACGGTTAAGCACACTTTAGTGATTTTCCTAAGGTCGCCATATAAAGGCTGCAAGGTATTGGAATTATGCCTATTACGTTCAAATACCCGATAAAGCTATTGTGGTTAAGCATTTAAGTAAGGAGTGGCATATGTTGTGGACTATTATCACGTGGATTGTTTTGGGAGCCTTGGCAGGATGGATTGCATCGATGCTCACTGGGATGAACTCTCGGGTGAACGGTTGGATGAACGTAGCCGTCGGAGTAATTGGCGCCTTTATCGGCGGCCTGGCACTGCAGTTGCTGGGCGTATCGACTTCGAGCAGTTTTAGCGTCGGGAGCCTCCTGACCGCTGTTCTGGGCGCGGTAATCTTGCTGTCACTGGTACGAGTTTTCCGGCGCGACACGATCTAAAGCTGCGGGTTGCCCGCTAAAAACCGCCCCGTAGATGAGGGCGGTTTTTTTTGATGACCGACGAACAAGGTTTAAGAAACGACGAATTTGTAGACGGCCCAGACTCCCATGATTCCACCAACGGTGCTCAATAATACACCCCAGCCCGAAAAGTCGCTGGCTCCCCAAACCCCTGGAAGCAAGCCACCAAGAGTGCCACCAACTGTAGCGCCGAGAAGATAAAGGTTACGGTTGCTCATACGGTGATTATGCGCCCAATCGACAAGCTTGACTAGCCTACCAAATTTTGAGTTTTTTCCTTATGCCAAGCTTTAATATTGTTAATCGAGACGGTCCGGATACGGCTAAGAGCCTCGGCTGAATTGTAGGCGTTATGGGCGGTAATGATGACGTTCGGCAAGGTATGCAATACCTCGATGCCCAGTACCTGCCGCGCTTCGTTGCCTAGGTGAGCCGTTCCGAGCAGGTGCAGCTCAGAAGGCAGATTGAGTAAATCTTCACCCTCGAGGACGTCTAAACCGGCTCCGGCGACTTTGCCGGACCCAAGAGCATCAATGAGTGCTACCGTGTCGATCAGCGATCCGCGGGCGGTGTTGACAATAAACACTCCCGTCTTCATTTGATCGAACTCATCACTGCCGAGCAAATGCCGGTTGCCTGGGCGAGCCGGCGCGTGAAGAGTGAGGTAATCAGAGGAGGCCAAGAGCTCGGGCAGATCGGTGTAGGTAAATCCGAGGCGGGCGGCCGCTTCCGGCTGAGGATAAGGATCATAGCCGAGCAGCTTCATGCCGAAACCGGCAGCGATGGCGGCAACGTGTTGGCCGATGCGCCCGGTGCCAATAATCCCGAGGGTTTTACCATCCAGTTCGCGGCCAGTGAGTTTTTCGGGAACGATCTCGCGAGCCTGCACCGAGTGGGCCGCCGGCATCAACTTCCGGGATACGGCCAACATCAGCAAAAAGGCATATTCCGCTACCGTCTCTTGACCGTAAGCGGGGACGTTTGATACCGAAATACTGTGAGTCTTGGCATACTTCAAATCGACATTGTCGTAGCCGGTGGAGCGGCAGGAGACATGCCGCAGATCGGGGATGGCGGCCATAATCCGCTCCGTGACCGGGCTGGTGACGTGTACAGACAGCACCACTGCCTCACGGGCCAGACCGACATTGTCGGCGGAGAGGGGGGCGTCACAGAAAGTCAGCTCAAAATCCGCGGCCATAGCCTCTTTATATACGGCCTGATCGAGCGGGTGAACGTCATAAAAAATTATTTTTGGCTTCATACGACTTATACCGATCTTTTTAATTTATCGTCCAAGAACTGTCTAAACGTCGGCGCTATGTTCGGATCGTCGAGCGCCACGTCGACTATGGCTTCGAGGTACTTCTCTTTATTCCCGGCATCGTGCCACTTGCCTTCGATGACGCGGCCATAGACCTTATCGACCTTAGAGTAGGCATTGATGGCGTTAGCCAATACCAATTCACCGGTTTTGTCGGGTACAAGCCTTCCGACGTATTCCAGCATATCCGGCGTGAAGACATAACCGGCCGTACTCGCGTAGATGTGCCCGTTGTGCTCGGGAGTTTCATTCGGCTCAGGTTTTTCGAGCAGACCAGCAAGCTCAAAGGTGTGATCATCAATCGTCCGGCTGATATCGGCGATGCCATAGCTTTTGGCACGAGACGGATCGACCGGCACGAGCGATATGATCGGCTTATGGAAACGTTCGTAGGCCTCCACGAGCTGGACCGAACGGGGAACCTGGGAATTAAAGAAGTCATCGGCAAAGAGCACTAGGAATGGTTCGTCGTAGAGTAGATGGGCCGCGTTGAGCACTGGGGTGGCGTTGCCGTAGATACCTTTTTGCCGGAGATAGATAAAATTTGCGAGCTCCGCGACCTTCTCCATGCTTTCAGCTAGCTCGGTCTTGCCGTCGTTGCGCAGCTTGGCCTCCAGCTCATACTGGTGGTCGAAGTGGTCCTCGATGGTGCGTTTGTTGGCGCTACCGACGATGATAATGTCTGTAATGCCAGCCGCTACCGCCTCCTCCACAACATACTGGATAATCGGTTTATCAATAATCGGCAGCATCTCCTTGGGCATGGCTTTGGTCATGGGTAAGAAACGCGTACCGAGGCCGGCGGCGCAGATGATAGCTTTGGTAACTTTTTTGGACATGCGGTGATCTCCTAATCCATGGGGTATTTTACTACAATTGTTTACTAAAAGCCCGAGACCCCACCTCCAATAAGCGGTGATGCCAGCCTCGGCGCTGCCAGGTGGCGATGTTAATATGTTTGGAACTCTTGAGATCCTGCATGAACTGCCGATCAAGGGGAGCCGCAAATTCGGCACCGCCGACGGAGATGTTGAGCTCATCATTGAGTACAAAAGACCGATTGTCGAAGTTGGCCGAACCAATAGTGGCCCACTGGCCGTCAACCGTGATGAGTTTAACATGCAATACGGTGCGCTGATACTCGTAAATGCGAACGCCATTTTCTATCAGAACTTCGTAACTGGCCTGTCCTGCGCAGCGGGTAATCTTGTGGTTGGTAAGCGGTCCGTTGGTGAGGACCCGCACATCGACACCCCGAGCAGCCGCCGCGCAAAGAGCCTGGATGTGCCCCGGGCCCGGCACAAAGTAGGCCGTGGTGATCCAGAGCCGGTTCTCGGCGGCGGTGATGGCTGCGCCGAAAAGGCGTTCTATGCCCGTCGGCCTGGGCCCGTCGGCGCTGAGCGTGGTGAGTATGTCAGTGGAGCCAAGGCTGGGCGGCACGGCGGCAGGGGCGAGAATTTCACTTGTGGCATCGGCCCAATTGTCGGCGAAGCCATCGTGCAGATCGAGACAGGCAGGGCCTTCAATTCGACAATGCGTCTCGCGCCAGTGATTCGGCCCCTGGGCGTTGCCGCCCCATTGATCGGCGATGCCCACACCGCCCGTAAAACCGATGCGGCCGTCTACCAGCAGAATTTTGCGGTGCGTGCGATTATTGAGCCGACGCAGGTGCCCCACCCCCATCGGCCGGAACCAAGCTACCTTCACCCCCGCCCGCTCGAGGTCACCCACCGTGCGGGTACTCATAATGGCCCCACCGATGGCGTCGATAAGCAGGCGTACAGCTACCCCCGCACGCGCCCGTTCGCATAGCGCGTCGGCAAATTCAGTGGCAATGTGGCTACGCCAAAGCACGTAGGTGGCAAATTCAATGCTCGATTCGGCACCCCGAATAGCCTGCAGCATCGAGGGAAATATTTCATTCCCGTTTTGAAGCACAGTAATAACATTGCCGGGTCGCGAGGGGCGGCCGGTAGCAGTTTCGAATTGTTTTTTATACTTTGACATGGTTGATGGGCGGATCTTGCTCTATATTACCTTAACTGCAGGTCGACGGCACGGGTTGATGATTCGCAAGAGCTCGCATCCAGGCTACCGTGTCACCGAAGCTGCGCAGCATGTCATCGTAATGGGTGGCCCCGGGGTAGAGCGCGTATTGAACTGGCCCAATACTGGAAGCGCAGAGCTTGGGCAAGGCAGCCGCCTGCTGCGACGGCAACACTACATTATCTCGAGCGCCTTCGTTGATGCGTTTGGCGCTGGAAGTGCTGACGGCGCCCACTTCGTTGTCATCGAGAGCCTGTCCGAACTGGGGGTAATGGGCGGATACGTCACCGGCGAGAGCCGATTGGATAAACTCGGGGGTGTAGATGGCGGCGGGCACATGCCCCCAATACGACAAGTCGGTATCGATGCAGTGCGCGTCAACTGCGGCCGCCAGGTTGAGCTCGCGCGTGGGCAGAATGACACCGGGGTAAGTTTGCTTATAGTAATCCTGGTAGCTGCGCAGCACGTCGGGGCCGAACCAGTTGATGTTGGCGCCGTGGGTGACATCGGCCAAGGTTTGTTTAACGCTCATTACCGGCCCGAAGCCCACGACGCCGAGCGGGCGGACGTCGGGAGCATAGCGATTGGCAATTTTGTCGGCCCAAAACGCGGCGTGGCCGCCCTGCGAGTAGCCGGCTA
>JAYUCF010000027.1:0-5218 GCA_043740495.1 bacterium | reverse complement strand
CTCCCCTGCTTGTGCTGATATCGGTGTTGATCGGGGCGGGTATCGGGGGTATTCTTGGAGCGATTGTGGCTATACCGGTGGGGGCGAGCCTACAAATTGTGTTGCGGGATATCGCCGAAACTCACCTCGCCGCTAAAAGTTAGATGGTAATCTCGTAGCGTTTGAGCCTGGTCTTGTTGGCCTCGGTGGGGCTTTGTAGCGCCAGTAGCTCGCTGTAGATGCCGCCAGCCGCAGCGAGCTGCGCAGGGGTGCCCGATTCCACCACCCGCCCGCCTTTTAGGCTGATGATCCGATTGACGGTGGCGATGGTAGACAGGCGGTGAGCAATAATTAGGGTAGTGCGGTGTTTCATGAGCTGCTCCAGAGCCTGCTGAACTTCGTGTTCGGCCTTGGAATCGAGCGAACTGGTGGCTTCGTCGAGAACGAGAATGGGAGCATCTTTGAGAATGGCCCGGGCAATGGCAATGCGCTGTTTTTGACCTCCACTGAGCCTAACCCCGCGCTCGCCAATTTCGGTATCGTAGCCATGGGGCAACCGTTCAATAAATTTGGCGGCGTTGGCGGCGTTGGCGGCAGTGGTTATTTCACTTAAGGACGCCCCGGGCGTGCCGTAGGAAATATTTTCCTTGATAGTGCCGGAGAAAAGGGCCGGTTCCTGAAACACTACGGACACCTGATGGCGCAGCGACTCTTGCGTGACGGTGGCGATATCGGTTTCGTCGATATAGATCTGGCCGCTTCCGAGATCATAGAGCCGCAGCAGCAGATTCGAGATAGTGGTTTTGCCTTCACCACTCTCTCCTACGAGGGCGAGTTTGGTACCCGGCTCAATGGCGAACGAAATATCGTGGAGCACCTGTTCTCCACTCGTATAGGTGAAGTCGACGTGGCGGTATTCGATGCGGCCGGCCGAGACTGCGAGCGGTTGGCTATCCGGTGCGTCCCGGACGGAAGGATTGAGTGCCATAACCTCGAAGAAGTCTTTTGAGCCGGCGGCGGCGCGCTGGACGTTTTCGACAATGAACGAGGAAGCAAACAGCGGGAATTGAGCTTGGGTAACGAGTTGCAGCAACAGCGTGAGCTCGCCAAGGGTATAGCGGCCGTAGAAGGTTTGCAGCACGATATAGGCATAGATACCAAAGAAGATGAGGTTTAGTCCGAGCCGCCGGGCGATGTCGTACCAGTGCCATTCGATAGACTGCCGCTGGGTTTGGTCTTCGATTGAACGGCGTTTACCGGAGAAAAATCGGCTTTCGACCGCCTCGGTGACAAATGATTTCACGGCGCGAATTTGGCTAATACTTTCCACAAAGCGTCCGTTGTTGATATCGGTATCGAGATTGATCCCGTGCTGTTTGGCCTGCCAACCCCGGCTGGAAAGAGTCGTGAGCCAGATATAAAACGGGAATAGGAGGCCCAAAAGAATTGCCACGGGTAGAGCATAAAAGGCCAGAATTATCAGCGTGATAGCGGCTGTCAGAAAGAAGCCGATGAAGTTGTTGGCGAAGGAGTTCATGAGGCCCGAAATAGTCACGATGCTGCGTTCGAGACGGCTGGTGATTTTACCGGCGACCTCGTTGTCGAAATACTCCAGGGGCAGGCTCAGAATGTGGCGATAGTAACGCTCCGAGAGCAGTGAATTAAGCTTGGCACCGAGCCGGTCGCCGGTATACCCCTGAATATTGGAGATAACGGTAATCACAAGGCTCACGAGCGCAATGAGGACAAGTATCCACCAAAAGTAGCTCAGCGGTACGTGAACGCCCCGATTAGCTCCAACGAGGCCGTCAACGATGAATTTTAGAAAGAACGGGGTGGCTTGATTGAGCAGTGAAACCACGATCACAAAAAAAGCCGACAACAAGTAGTAGCGTTTGAGTTCCCACGAATACCGGATAATTTTGATAATGTCTTTCATAGCTAAGCGGCGGCTTTCGAAGTTAAGTGATTAGGCTGCGGCGCCAGCGGGGGCCGTTGGGCGTGTCGCTGATTTCGATGTTGGTCTTGCGCAGTTGCTGGCGAATTTTATCGGCGCCGGTCCAATCTTTGGCTTCACGAGCGATTTCGCGCGCCGCAATCAAGTGGTTTTGGTCCGTCGTGATCCCGGGACGGTGGCTGAGATTTAGGCCCAAAAGCTGGTCGAGACCGCCAAGCAAGTCTTCAAAATCTTCCGCCGATAGCTTCATGCCGGGCGCGAGGCTGGTGGCATATCTAAACAATTCGGCCAGGGCGGTGGTGGTGTTTAAATCGTCGGCCAAGGCCGCGGAGATGCGTCCCAACAGATCCGAGATGTCGTTTGGCCCCAACCGGACTTCGGCCAGATTTGGCTGGTGCGTAAGGTCGGCGAAGGCGTACAGATTAATCAGGGTATTTTGGGCCGCCTCGAGTGATTCCCAGGTGAAGTTTAACTCGGACCGGTAGTGAGCCTGAAGGATGAGCAAACGATAGGCCAAGGGGTGAAAACTTCGGTCGGTGAGATCGCGCAAAGTATATGAATTGCCCTTGGATTTGGACATTTTGGTGCCATCCACCAAAATAAACTCGTTGTGAAGCCAATAATTGGCCAAAGGATGACCAAAAGCTGCCTCGGTTTGAGCTATTTCGTTGGGATGGTGGGTGCCGATATGGTCGACCCCGCCGGTGTGAATGTCGATGGGGTCACCGAGCGTGGCGTGAATAATGGCGGAACACTCCAAATGCCAGCCGGGGAAACCGCTGCCCCAAGGGCTATCCCATTGCATGGTGTGGTCCTGGAAGTGTCCGACCGCAAAAAACCAGACTGCAAAGTCGTGAGGTGAATGTTTGTCGGGATCGGTTACTACCTCACTGCGGGCGGCATTGGCTTTGTCGGCCAGCGATTGCCCAGACAGAGCACCGTAGCTAGGCAGCTTGGCGACATCAAAATAGATGGCTTGCTGGGTTTGGTAAACAAAACCTTTGGCTAGCAGGACCTCCACCAGCGCGAGCTGATCTTTGATAAACTCGGTAGCTCGGGCGTAGGTGTCGTGGTATTTGGGTGACTCATAGCCGTTGGGCGGCAGGACGTTCATGGCCGCCATGTCGGACTTGAAGGCCCGGGTATAGTGCTCGGCAACTTCCCAGACGGTTCTACCTTCGCGTTTAGCGCCGGCCTCAAGTTTATCCTCGCCTTCGTCGGCGTCGGAGACAAGGTGGCCGACGTCAGTAATATTCATAACGTGCTTCACTTCATAGCCACGCGACCGAAGGGTACGGCGGAGGGTATCGTTGAACACCGCGTTGCGTAGATTACCAATGTGGTAGTAATTGTAGACGGTGGGGCCGCAGGTATAGAGAGTGAGGCGGTTGGGTGAGATGGGCGTAAATTCTTCGACGCTATGACTGAGGGTATTGAATAGCTTCATACTGCGGCCTCCGTGTGGGCGGTAAAGGCTTCGACAAGCTGGTTTATCTCGGCGACGACGTCGGTGGTCTTTGTGCGGTAGGCGGCGGCATTGGGGTGTCCCCCGCCGCCAAACATTTCGGCGATGGGCGCCGCCAGACCGGTCTTCGAGCGTAAGGGAACATTAATCTTGGTCCCATAGTTTTTAAAGACGGCAGCCAGCTCGACTCCCTTGGTCCATTGCATGTCGTTGATCACCAGCGTATAGGGCTCCGCCACATCCTTGTATTGAGCCACTGTGGCGGGCGGAATTTCGAGCACGGCTAGGCGACCGTCGGCGTAAAACTTGATGCTGGTGATTAGTTCCCCCTTGAGCTGGAGCAGTTCCGCTGAGAGGGCGGATGATTCGCGTTTAACGGTATAGAGGTCGTAGAGGTTGGCACCGCGGCGCACGAGATGGGTGAGCGCGTCGAGGGTGTCGGCGGTGGAGTCCGGAGTGGTGAGACCAAGCGAGTCGCTCAAAATGGCGGTAGCTAACTTGCTGGCGGCGGCCTGATTGATACTCCAGCCTAGCTCAAGACAGATACGCGTAATCACTTCGGCCGCAGCGGCTCCTGGTTCGACGATTTCGGTCACCGTGAAGCCAAAATCCAACCGGCTCACATGGTGGTCGATGATGAAGAACGGCTTGCTGGTGAGAACGGTATGGTGGTGTTCGAGAGCAGCCTTGATGAGCGCGGGGGAGCCGGTGTCGACCAGGACGGTGAGATCGAAGTGCTTCGGGAGGTTCTGGCTGACCCGGTCCCAGCCCTCTTGCGTGCGCAAGTAGTTTTCTGGCTCCTTATATGAGTACAGGAAGGTTTGCTTGCCGAGTTCGCCGAAAATTTCTTCGAGGCCGAGAGCCGATCCGAGGCTGTCACCGTCCGGGCTATCGGGCTGCAAGATCAAAATAGTATTGGCGGCCGTCACGGCCTGGCCCAGATGGGTGTACTTGGAATTTAATGTGGTCAAAATGACTGCCTTCCTTCGAGTGCTCTGCCGAGCGTAATTTGGTCAGCATACTCGAGATCACCGCCCACTGGCAAGCCACGAGCCAGGCGGGTGAGGGTGACGGGCAGGCCGTCGAGCTGAGCGCGGATGTACATGGCGGTAGATTCACCCTCGAGTGACGGGTTGGTAGCCAGTATGACTTCCTGGACACCTCCGGCCCGCACGCGCTCAAGCAGGCTGGCAATTTCGAGACGATCGGGGCCAATGCCGTCGATCGGCGAGATGACGCCCCCGAGTACGTGGTAAAGCCCCTGGTACGCGCCGGTTTTTTCTATAGCTACCACGTCGAATGGCTCTTCCACTACGGCAATCATGGTGTGTGAGCGCTGCGGCGAGAGACAAATTTGGCACTCCGGCCCTTCTGAGAAATTGAAGCACGTCCCGCAAGTCCGGACGCCGGCATGAAGACCCTGGGCGGCAACACCGAGGGCAGCGCTGCGAGCCGGGTCGTTCTTGAGCAGGTGAAACGCCAGCCGTTCGGCAGTGCGCGGCCCCACACCTGGAAGTTTACCCAGCTCGGTGATCAGGCGCTCGACTGATGAAGGTACAATTTGCATAAAGGGTATCCGCTTGAGAGGGTGTTAAAGCCCCGGCAATCCGAGTCCGCCGGCGACACTGCGCATCTTTTCGGCAGCCAGCTGCTGAGAGCGGGTGATAGCCTGGGTAATGGCGGATTCGATCCATTTTTCGACCTTTGCCATCTCGGTGTCGCGGATAATTGCCTCATCCAGTGTTATCTTTTGGATTTTCTGCTCGCCGTTGATTCTGATCTTGACCGCACCGCCGCCGGCCTCAACCTCGATCATC
>JAYUCF010000026.1:0-5475 GCA_043740495.1 bacterium | reverse complement strand
TCGTCGATTATCACCAGTCCGAGGTTGGGCAGGGCCACAGATTCGCCGAGCAGGGCTTGAGTACCAATTACGAGCAGCGGCCCCCCGGCCTTGATGCGCGCTACCGCCGCGGCGCGTTCGGCGGCCGGCTGATGGCCGAGCACCACGACGGACTCAAGCCCCAGCCGGTCGAGTAAGGGCGTGAGCGCCACCGCGTGTTGGCGGGCGAGGATCTCGGTGGGCACCATGATAGCAGCCTGAAACTCGCTACGCATAGCCATAAAGGCCGCCATCGTGGCTACTATGGTTTTGCCGGAGCCTACGTCACCCTCGAGCAGGCGGTTCATAGGGCTGGCGGCGGCCATATCCTGGAATATCTCCCAAGCCGCCCGTTTCTGGGCTGGGGTTAGCTCAAAATCGAGTGCAGCTACAAATTCCTTGGCCCCGTCGACGTCAAAAGGTACTTCGGGCGCCGTTTCGGTTTTGATTTCGTGCTTAATCACGAGACTGGTCAGAATTAGGTACCACAATTCTTCGAAGGCCAGCCGATGGCGGGCTTTGGTCAGAGAGGACTGCGAAGCCGGGAAATGGATTTCGCGCAGGGCCTTGGTGATCGGCATGAGCTTAGCCGATGCCAGCACTTCATCCGGAAGCGTCTCACTAACGGTAGCTACGAGCGGCAGCAATTCTTGTACCAGGCCGCGGAGCTGTTTGCTCGACAGTCCTTCCGTTTCGGGATATACCGGCACGATGCGGGCCGTGTCCTTGGTCACCCGCCCAGCTGCAATGGGCTCAATAGCGGGTGATTGGAGCGCAAGATCGTTGTTGGTGAACTTAATTTGACCACTCACCAGCACCGGGGTGCCGGTGGGAATGGATTTAGCCAGATACGGCTGGTTGAACCAAATAGCTTTAACGGTGCCGGTGCCGTCGGAAATAATGGCTTCGGTGAGGTGTAATTTACGTCCACGAGCGTACCTGCCGGCCACTCGCTCCACCTCACCGCGAAACGTCACGTTGCCTGGGCGCATCAGGCGAATGGGAATAATTTTCGAAAAATCGTCATAACGCCGCGGGAAGTGATGGATCAGGTCGCCAGCCGTGGTGATGCCGAGCCGAGCGAGCTTGCGCTCCATCTCCACCCCGACCCCCTTGATGGAGCCGATGGGGCGTTGTTGCCAGTCATGATTCATTTTTTTAGCTTAAAGAAGCGGCGCTTCCCTACCTGAATCAATTCTCCCCCTGTTAAAGCCTGGCTCTCGTTCGTAACGGATACGCCATCGACCTTGATACCGTTCGAGCTAATCAGCCGCCGCACTTCGCTGCGCGACGCCACTAAATCTACCTCCACCAGAAAGTCGATGAGCGGTTTGGGTTTACCGGTGAACTTAATTTCCTCGATCTGCTCGGCCGCGGGACCTTGCTTGTCGCGAAAGGTGGCAGTCCAGTCGGCTTCGGCCTTCAGTGCGGCGGCGTCGCCGTGGTAAATGCGCACGGTCTCGCGGGCCAGCGAGGCTTTGGAATCTCTGGGGTTGGCACCCTCAGCGAGGGTTTTTACCAGCTCATCAATGATAGGAAGCGGTATCTCGGTAGTGAGTTTGTAGTAGGGCGCTATTAAATTATCCGGCAGGCTCATGATCTTGCCATACATGTCGAGCGGAGTATCGGTGATGCCGACGTAATTGTCCAGGCTTTTGCTCATTTTCTTGACGCCGTCGAGACCCACCAGCAATTCGCAAGTAAAAACGATTTGCGGTTGTTGGCCGAGCTTCTTCTGGAGGGCACGCCCGGCCATGAGGTTAAAGAGCTGATCGGTGCCCCCAAACTCCATATCGGCTTTGAGCGCCACGGAGTCGTAGGCCTGCATGAGCGGATAGAGCAGCTCGTGCAACGACAGCTCCTGTCCGGATTCGAGTCGGTTTTTGAAGTCGTCGCGCTCGATAATCTGGGCAACACTGATGTTTGAGGCGAGACTAATTAAGTCACCGAAGGATAATTTGCCGAGCCACTCACTGTTGTAGCGAATTTCGGCCTTCTTGACGTCTAATATCAGGCCGACCTGCGCGAGGTAGGTTTCGACATGCGCCGAGATCTCTTCGTCGGTAAGCATGGGGCGGGTCTTGGATTTACCCGAAGGGTCGCCGATTTTGGTGGTATAGTCGCCAATCAGAAAGATTACGGTATGGCCCATGTCCTGGAATTGGCGCAGTTTCCGCAGAGCCACGGCGTGCCCGATATGTAGATCGGGGCGAGTGGGGTCGACGCCAAATTTAATGCGCAGGCGCCGGCCACTAGCAATCGCCTGCTCAAGCTCGGGCTGACCGAAGATTTGATCGACACCACGGGTAAGTAATTCGTCCATATGGGACGTAGTTTATCACGAATATCGGTACTTAGCCGAGCCTAGGAGACAACAAGGTGAGCATGAGTGCGGCCCAGACAAATTCGGAGATGAGCCCGGGCGGGTGCTCATACCATTGGATGCGCGCCAGAAAACCAATCAGGGCGCGGTAGCCGGGAATTCTATAAATGAGCTTCTCCCCGAAGACAATAATGGGAATGTAGGTAAAATCAGGCAGGTCGGCCCCAATAACTCCAACTAGGATGTGGCCGGTGCGCTGAGGCATAGCGAAGCAGGCGGCGGCGGTAACGATCACGGAGGCCGCGAAGTCGAAAGATCCGAGCAAAATAAAACTTTTAGCTCTGAGACCGGCCTTCATTGAGGAGTGGCCGAAGTGGGGCACGGCGTCGAGCGCCAGATGCGAGGCTACGCTCACCGGAGCGAGCACTGCCAGATCGTCAATACTTAAGCCGAGCAGGACCCCCGTGAGGGTGTGGTTTGTTAAAAACATAAGCTCATTATAGCCCGAAGCAATGGTATAATGCTTGAGTAATTATTCGATAGGTGTACAACAACATGCCCAAAAGACACGTCCGTAAGCCGGCCCGGCCTTCACAAGATTTCACGTCCCGCACCAAAGGCAGCCTTAATCGCTTTTTCAGATCATTTTTGCCCCAAAACTTCCGTAAGTACTGGCTCAGCCGAGACGGTGCCAAGCGAGTTGCCAAGCTGGCCGGTGCCGGTTTGCTGTTTATGTTTTTGGTGTTTTTGTGGTTTGCCAAAGACCTGCCGACGCCCGGTAAGATCAATGCCAGGGTCACAGCGCAGACAACCAAGTTTTATGACTCTACGGGTAATAAGTTGCTCTACGAGCTGTACGGCGATCAAAACCGCAGTATCGTGGCGTTTGATCAAATTCCGGCCGTGGCCAAACAGGCCACCATCGCGATTGAGGACAAGGATTTTTACAATCACGGAGCGTTTAGCTTCCTGGGCTACCTGCGGGCCGCTTTTGTCGACCTGACGCAACGGGGAGTCCGGCAAGGTGGATCGACCATTACTCAACAGTACGTGAAGAACGCCCTGCTCGATCCCACCGACCGGAGTATATCGCGCAAGATCAAAGAGTTGATTCTCTCGATTGAAATCGGACAGTTCTACTCAAAGAATGACATTTTGACTCTGTATTTGAATGAAATACCCTACGGCAACCGGGCCTACGGCATAGAGAGCGCCTGCAAGACATTTTTTCCGCAGGACATAGATAAGGCCGACCGCGACCAGCACTGCGCCAAAAACTTGGACCTGAGTCAATCGGCACTGCTGGCTTCAATTCTGAACGCGCCATCGTACTACTCACCATTCGGCGCCCACCAGCCGGAGTTGATCGAACGCCAGCACACGGTGCTGGATGTGATGGTTGATCAAAAGTACATCACTAAGACGATGGCCGAAGCCGCCAAATGGCAGGTGGCCGACCTGTCAGACCCGGCCAAGATATCGCAGACGCAAAACCTGTATGCCAACCTTGACCCCCGACTGGCGCACTTCGTGCTCTATGCTCAAGACTTCCTGGAGAATAAGTACGGCACCGCCACCGTCACCGAGGGCGGCCTGAACGTCCGGACCACGCTCGACTACGACAAGCAGATAGCCGCCTACGACGCCATCCAAGCGAATATGAAGAACGTGCGAGGGCTGGGGGGATCAAATGCAGCCCTGGTGTCGACAGATCCCAAAACCGGCCATATTTTGGCCATGCTCGGGTCGCAAAACTTCAACGATCCGGTGGGCGGCCAAGTGAATGTGGCGACCTCCCAGCGCCAGCCAGGCTCGAGCTTTAAACCAATCGTTTATTCCACTTTGTTTGCCAAGAATAAAGACGCCGCCTGCGCGAAGACGCGCGACTGCCCCACCTACGGGCCCGGCACGACGATTTACGACGTACCGACAAACTTCGGGACCGCCGCCGCACCCTACAAACCCCAAAACTTCGGTAATAAGAATTACGGCATCATTACCGTGCGCCAGGCTCTGGCTGGTTCGCTGAATGTGCCGGCCGTGAAGGCGCTGTCGATGGCCGGTATCTCAAACTCGCTCCAGACGGCGCAGTCTCTGGGCATTAGTACGCTCAACCAGTCGGCCAGCGACTACGGCCTCTCGTTGGTGCTCGGCACCGGCGGCGTGGAGCTGACACAGATGGCCAACGCCTACGAGTCATTCGCCAACGGCGGCCTACACTACGATCAGACGCCGATTCTGCTGCTGAAGGACCAAAAAGGCAACATTCTCGAAGACAATACCAAACCCAAGAAACCCAAGCAGGCGCTCGACCCCGAGGTAGCCGGACTGATGGCCGACGTACTGAGCGACAATGGCGCGAAGCAGTTCGTGTTTGGCAATGAGCTAGCCCTGCGGAACATGTGTTCAAATAACCACGCCACGGGCTGTGTGCACGCCGGAGTGAAGACGGGGACCACCGAGCACTACAACGATGCCTGGACCATGGGCTTTACTCCCGACGTGGTGGGTGGCGTATGGGTAGGCAATAACGATAATCACCCGATGAGCGCGGCCGCGGCGGACATCGCCGCCCCAATCTGGAAGGCCTACATGAACGCGGTGGTGAAAGGCTCTCCCAACGAGGCGTTTGCTAAACCGGCAGGACTGAAGACGGTGACACTTGATAAGACAACCGGGCGGAACGTATCGGCCGGTACCAAAACCTCTACCGTCGACATCTTCCCCAGCTGGTACACGTCAATGGGATCGGCCGGCGGCAAGAGTGCCCAGGTAGACAAGGTATCCGGCCTGCTGGCTACCGAATGTACGCCGCCTCTGGCAAAGGACACCGTGTACTCGAGCGCCATTCTGCCCGAAATCACTAAGGCTGAAAACCCGAGCCAATACCAAAACTGGCTGGCGGCGCTGCAGCAGGCCGGTTATTCAACGAGCGGCGGAGACTTGCCGACCGGAGTCGACAATGTTCATCATTGTGATGACGTAAAACCGGTGGTGGCAATAGCGGGAGCAACGGGTGGCGGACCATACAGCTTTAACGTCAAAGTGACATCGGGAACCTTTACTTCCAATAAGCTTGAAGTTTACTTCGATGACCAGATTATCTCGACCCAAATAATCGATGGCTCGGGATC
>JAYUCF010000025.1:0-11341 GCA_043740495.1 bacterium | reverse complement strand
ATCTTGGCCGCCTCGTTGGCCACCGCCAAAGCCAGTGCTATCTCCCACGACGAGCCATTATGGGAACATCTTCAGCACCTGGCGCCCGGCATTCAGGACCCGGTTCTCCCCCTGCCGATGATGAACATCATCAATGGCGGCCAACACGCGGCGGGCTCCACCGACATCCAAGAGTTCATGATCCTGCCGGTGGGAGCCGCCAGCTTTAGTGAAGCCTTGCGGTGGGGCAGCGAAGTGTTCCACGCCCTCGCCAAGGTACTCAAAGACGCGGGCTACGGCACCACCGTCGGCGATGAAGGCGGCTACGCTCCCCGAGTGAAGCACGGCAACGCCGAAGCCCTCGAACTCATCGCGCGGGCCGTCGAGCAGGCCGGCTATCACCTGGGTACCGACATTGCCCTCGGTATCGATGTGGCCGCCAGTGAACTCTACCAGAACGGCAAATACCATCTCACTACCGAAAACAAATCCCTCACTAGCGCCGAAATGATTGAGTTTTTAGCGGGTATTGCCAGCCAGTACCCGATTGTCTCCTTGGAAGACGGACTGGCCGAAGACGATTGGGCCGGCTGGGCCCAACTCACCGCCCGGCTTGGCGATAAGCTGCAACTCGTCGGCGATGACCTATTTGTGACCAATACCGAATTTCTCGCTCGCGGCATCAAGGAGTCTAGCGCCAATTCCATCCTCATCAAGCTCAACCAAATCGGTACCCTCACCGAGACCATTAAAGCCGTCGAAATGGCTCAGGCAGCCGGCTGGACCGCCGTAATTTCGCATCGCTCCGGTGAAACCGAGGATACCACCATTGCCGACCTGGCCGTCGGGCTGGCCACAGGCCAGATCAAAACCGGCTCGCTGTCACGCACCGACCGTATCGCCAAATACAACCAGCTATTGCGCATCGAAGAATCTCTAGGCGTTAGTGCCGTCTATGCCGGCCGCTCAGCCTTGGGAAAATAGCCGCTTGACACTGCACCCGTATATGAATAGTATGAATAGTATGCAGGATCAAAATTTATCACCAAACTCCGACAAGGGATCGATGGACATCGTCACCGTCGGTGAACGCGGCCAGGTCGTTATCCCGGCTGCCATCCGTGAAAGCATCGGCCTCTCCGCCGGTGACAAGCTCATGGTGTTCACCAAGCATGCCGATATGATTTGCCTCATTCCTGCAGACAGCATGCGCAAACTCGTCAGCATTCTCACCGAGCAGCTCGCCGATATCGAAACGTCCGACCACAATCAGTAAACTAGAGGGTAATTAATGCTTCAGCATCTCAGCGGCCGCGCTAAGGCCGGAATTCTTATTAGTGTCATTGCGGGCATGCTGCTCTCGGCGCTCGACCAAACTATCGTCTCCACGGCTTTACCAAAAATTTTGGCTGATCTCAAGGGGTTTACCGAGCTCAGCTGGGTAGTGGCCGCCTACCTCATCGCTCAAGCCGTGGCGGTGCCGATTACCTCAAAACTCTCCGACATCTATGGCCGCAAAGTGCTGTTTTTCTTTAATGTGATCATTTTTCTGACCGGCTCGGTGTTGTGCGGTATCGCACCCAACATGACCTGGCTGATCGCTTCCCGCGCCCTCCAAGGTATCGGCGGGGGAGGCCTGGCCGCGGCCGCCTTCACTATCATCGCCGACATCTTCCCGCCGCGCGAACGCGGCAAATGGACCGGCCTGATTGCCGCCACCTTCGGGCTGGCCTCGGTGATTGGACCCCTGCTCGGCGGTTACCTCACCGACAACCTCAGCTGGCGCTGGGTCTTCTACGTCAACCTGCCTGTGGGGGCCATGACCCTCATTATCGCCTGGTTCGCTCTGCCAAATATCAAACACGACTTAGCCGGCAAAATTGACTGGCTGGGCTCTGTTACCATGGCCGGCACGGTTGTCCCGTTCCTGCTGGCGCTCATTTGGGGCGGCACCAAATACGCCTGGAGTTCGCCGCAAATCTTGGGCTTCTTGGGCTTTGCGACCGTCATGTTTGTTGCCTTCATTGCCATTGAGCGCCGCGCCGTCGATCCCATCATTCCGCTGCGCCTCTTTAAGGTCCCCGGCTTCGCCCTCGTCAACCTCATCATCGTCCTATCAGCCGCCCTGCTGTTTGGTGGCGTGGTCTATATCCCGATCTTCATGCAAACCGTCCTGGGCAAGACCGCCACCAACTCCGGCCTATTGCTGCTGCCGCTGATGGCGGGCATCGTCATCGCCAGTATCGTCTCGGGTCAGCTCACCTCGCGTACTGGCAAAACCCGCACCATCGGCCTCATCGGCCTAGCCGTCGCCAGCTTCGCCCTCTACCTGTTGTCCGGACTCACCGCCACTACCAGCGGCACCACCATCAGCTGGGACATGGTGCTCCTTGGGCTAGGCATTGGCCCGAGCCTCCCGCTCATGCCGCTGATCGCCCAAAACCTCTTCAACCCAGCCGACATTGGCGTCGTCACCGGTGCCACCACCTTTTTCCGTACCGTCGGCGGAGCCATTGGTATCGCCGTGCTCGGCACCATCTTCAACAACCAGCTCTCGACCAGTCTCCGCTCCCTGCCCACCTTCAACTTGCCAACGCCTCTGGTGACCGCCCTGTCTGACCCCAATGTGATTGCCTCTCATGCCGCCACCTCCACCGTGCTCAGCCAAATTCCGCCGGCGGCGCTCCCTCTGCTCCAACCCCAGATCACCGCCTACCTCACCCTCACCAAAGACTCCATTGCTTCGAGCATTGCCATTGTCTTCACCGCCGCCATGGCCCTGGCCGCTGTTTCGCTGGTTCTGTTCTACCTGGTTGACGAACAAGAACTGCGCACCTCAAACGCGCCCGTGCGCCCTCCCGCCGAACCTGCCCTATAAAGCCCGTTGCGCCTCGGCCAAATCGCTCAGTATAATCTTCGCTTCAACCTCATCAATCGGCGTCAACACCCGGCGCTGAGCTAACACAATATCATTTTCGCGTACCAAATAATGTTTAAAATAATCACCTTCGTCGATGTTCGCCGTGATCTCAATCAACCACTCAAACGGCGGCCTGCCTTCCGGCAAAGTTTTGGCCACCCTCATCCGACCCTCCAGCCATTTCACTTCGCTCTCTCGGGTCAATACCGGGTCGCCCGGAAGCTCCATCGCAAAATCACTCGCCCGCACATCCCGCTTAGCCGCGGCGGCCTCAAAAAACGCTTCCGCCGCCGACACTATCTGCTCGTAGCGCGCCCGAGCAATCCCTGGTCCAAGCTCTCTCACCGCCCCACCGATTTACCCTTGGCCAAACTGTCGCGAATCTCTTCCAGTACTTCCAGCTGAGGATCCTTCGGCGTCGGCTCCTTCTCCTTACCGCTCTGCATACGCACCAGCATTACATTTAGCGGCTTCACTACGAAGAAAAACACCACCGCGGCAATAATCGCGAATGAGATCAGCGAGTTCAGGAACGAACCGTACAGAAATTTACTGTGATTAATGGTAAACGCCAATCCGCCGAAGTCCGGCGTACCGCCAATCGCCGCTATTAGGGGAGTTATCAGATCCTTCACCATCGACGTCACCACCGACCCAAAAGCCGCCCCTATTACCACGGCCACCGCCAAATCCACCACATTTCCGCGCAATAAGAACGCTTTAAAATCGTTTAGCATACCGCGTTCCTTTGTTATTGATGTCATATTATCACATGCACTTGAATTCATTTGCCCTCGGCCGCCAACTGTGGCACCATAGATACCGTATGGAAACCGAACTAAAATCTTAATCCCAGCATTATCGCCGCCGCCGGCGAATTACCCTCACCAGCCTCACGGCCCTGATTGTTGCTATTATTGGATTAATCCAGCTCGCCCGGCACCGATCAGGCAAACCATCCTGCCTACCCAGCCCGGTCTGTGGCACGTCACCAAGGTAGTCGACGGCGACACCATCAACGTCGCTATCGGCTCACAGAATGACACCGTGCAGCTGCTGGGTATCGATTCCCCCCGAAACTCACGACCCGCGCAAACCCGTGCAGTGCTTCGGTGAAATCGCCGCGGCCCGCACCAAGACCCTGCTCGAAGGCAAAGACGTTCGCCTTGAGCCAGATCCCACTGATTCCTACCGCGACAAATACCGCCGCCTGCTCCGCAACGTCTATTTGCCCGACGGCACCCTCATCAATGCCCAGCTCGTCAAAGACGGCTGCGCATTTGCCTACGTGATTTTACCCCTCACCAAGCTCGACGAATTTCGCGCCCTCGAAACCGACGCGCGCACCCACAACCGCGGGCTCTGGGCCGGCTGCAACGTCAATACCTCAACCGACATCAAACAAACCGCGGGAAATAATTAAGCCCGAAAGCGGCGGGCCAAATTACTCAGCAATTTCCTTGCCTAACCTGGCCGATACCACCACCTGCAACACTTCGCCGCTCGGCGTAGTCAGCGAGGTTTCGCTCGTCTCCGAAAAGTACGTCACCAAGTGGTGGCTCATAATTTCCTGCAGGTCCTTGTACTGAAACTTTAGCTCCTCCAGCTCGGAGTTCATCACCTGGTAGTCTTTGTCAGCTTCCAGCAATTTCTTGGCCGTCGCCTTCTTTTCCCCAGCTTCTTTGAGTTCTTCTTGCAAAGCCCGGTACTCATCGTTTTGCTCGGCAATATCCTTGAGATCATCCTTGAATGTCTTCATTTTGCCCCGAACTTCGGCCAGCTCGATCATTAATCGCCCGACCGCCTCTTGAGTTGTCCTGTCTTCTTCCACCGCCATGATATTCCTATCTGATTAACCGTTAGCGATATCATAACGAGCTAAATCGAAAATGTCACTCCAGAAATGCAAAGAGTATACTGATAACCCACTTAAGAGAAGGAAATCAGCTGATGGTAAAGTATGATAACGACCTCAGGCTCATCAAAGCCGTCGGACTCGCCATCGCCGCTTTCGGAATTATCCTGCTGATACTGAGCACCACCACCGTGGCGCTAGCCCTGTTGCGAATGACGCCTACCACCACCGCCACCTATACCTACACCAGCGTGGTCCAGGTCATCCTGGCCCTGGTGATGTCCTTCACCATGATCGCCTGCGGCGCCCAGTTGGCGCACCCGGAACCGCTGATCGTCGGCGGGCTCGAAACCTTGCGGCTAAATTGGGCGGCCCTGTTTGGTTTTATGATTGTTACCTGGTTAGCCGGGTTTTGGCTGATACCAGTACTGGGCGGCCTGTCGCTGGTTATCCTCTTGCTGCTGGTGGTCATCCGACCCTCGGTTATCCGGCTTTCGTAGTCTTAGTCGTGGGGCTGAGGATCTGGGCCGATCACCGTCAGCTGCAGTTCAGCGCGAGTAACGGCCGTATACAGCCAGCGCCGCCAATCGGCTTCGCTCGACCGAGCGAAGCGTTCCTCAAACACCAGCACACTCACAGCCTGCGAACCCTGCGCCTTATGCACCGTTAGAGCGTAGCCAAAGTCCCACAAATCGCCGCGCTCGCCATCCGGTGCCACGGGTACCTCTTTGTTGGTGGTAGCCGCTCCGAACTGCTCGCGCAAAATATACCCGGAGTACGTATAATCTTCGCCATCCAGCGCAATCTCCGCCTCATACCAAGCACGGCCGTCTTCACCCATCGCCTCCGCCACCCGCACAATCCGCCCGAGCATACCGTTAAAAATATGCTTAGTGCGGTTATTGCGCAGACATACCACTCGGTCACCCGACTGCGGCGCGGGGCTGATCATATCCCGCATCTCGCGAATCGCCTGATTGAGCTTAATCCGCGTCGCATTGTAGCCGCACAAAATCAACAAATCTTCGCGCCAGTTCGACAGTAGTTCTTCCACCACCAACCCCGTTTCCGGCAGAGCCCGGTCGAGCTTGCGCACCCCCGCTCCATACTCCCGCACCGCCAGCACCCCCGTCTCGCGGGCCAATGTGGCCACTTCGATGATTGGCGATCCCTCCTCCTGCCGAAAAATCTGCTCCAACCGCAGCTGAGGAGTAGCCATCAGATTAAACTCCGAACCCACCGGCGGCAGCTGCCCGTGATCGCCCACGGCCAAAATTGGAATCTTAAAACTCAGCAGATCGTGCCAAATCGCTTCATCCACCATACTGGCCTCGTCGACCACAATCAAACTTCGATCCAGCGCCTCTTTGCGCACCCACCTGGGCACGCCGCCGACCGCCTCTTCGGTGGTATAGATCAGACTGTGAATCGTCGACACCGAATCACCGCGACGCATGGCCCGACGCTCATGCAGTTTTTCCTGCAGTACCCTAGTGGCTTTACCGGTATACGCGCAAAAACCCACCGTGGCCTCAGCGTCAAACTGCGCCAACGCCTGCCGCAAGTACGCGATCAAAGTGGTCTTGCCGGTGCCGGCGTAGCCGCCCAGCGTCAGATACGGCGCCGTTTGAGAACGGTACCAGGCTCCAATCTGGCGCAACGCCGCCGCTTGATCTTGTGACAACACATAACTCATGCGCTACATTATGACTGCACAAAAGGTCCCTGCCAAATTGCCTTGCGATTGTATAAACCACCAATGCTTAGCGTCAGCCGTCACCGTATGCTGAACTTCGAACATAAGTTTGGAGGTGTAAGAAATGGGTAGCCGCGACTACATCCATCAAGAGCAGCGTCTCGATGAAATTCTATTTTCCAATATCGACCCGCTCAGCAAAGTGCAGCATATTATTAACCTGGGGTTTGACCCCGAAGTGGCTGACGAAATCGTTGAACGGCACCAAGCTGGCTCCAGAGAGCCCGTCTACTACGAGCGCCTCGACTTCGCCGATCTCGACGACGAGCCCGAAGAATTGCGCAACAAAGCCGCTTAGGTTAAGCTGGATCTACAGTTAAATAGTCATATCAAGAGTGCAGCGAGGGATCTAGCCCGTCGACCTGCCGGCAACCCCGCCTCCTGGTGGTAGGTGCTACTTCTAGCCCGCAAGGGAAGATATGTAGGCAAATTGCCTTTCTTCACTTGGCCGGGAGAAAGGTTTTTTAATGTCCGAGTCACTGTTTACGTCCGAGTCCGTCTGCGCCGGCCACCCCGATAAGGTCTGCGATCAAATATCCGATTCCATCCTGGATGCCATCCTGCGCGACGACCCCACCGGGCGCGTAGCCGTGGAAACGGCCGTCACCAAAGACCGCATCATTCTGCTCGGGGAGGTCACTACTACCGCTCGGCCAGACTATAAGCAAATTGCCCGCGACACCGCTCGGCGGCTGGGCTACACCGACCCCGCCTGGGGTTTCTCGGATCTTTCGGAGGTCCAGGTCTACCTATCCGAGCAATCGCCAGAAATCGCCGCCGGGGTCGATTTAGACGGGGCGGGTGATCAGGGTATGATGTTTGGCTACGCCTGCCGCGACACCCCCGAGCTCATGCCGCTGCCCATCACCCTGGCTCACGCTCTCACCCGGGCTCTCGACGAGGCCGCCGTCAGCACCCTGACGTACTTGCGGCCCGACGGCAAGGCCCAGGTGACCGTCCGCTACCGGGATGGCCGGCCCGTCAGCATCGATCACGTCACCGTCGCCAAACCGCATTCACCCGACATCGACTTGGCGACGGTGAAGCAGGACATCTTGAAACACATCGTCACCCCCGTACTGGCACGTTACGGATTTTCCATCGAAGCCAAGCAGTTTGTTATCAACGGCACCGGCGCTTGGCACACCCCCGGTCCGTCGATGGACGCAGGTCTCACCGGCCGTAAGATCATCGTCGATAGCTACGGTGGCTATGCCCGCGTCGGCGGGGGAGCCTTCAGCGGCAAGGACCCCACCAAAGTTGATCGATCCGGGGCCTACGCTGCCCGCTACATCGCCAAAAACCTGGTATCGGCCGGCCTGGCCGAGAAGGTTGAAGTCAGCCTGGCCTACTTCATCGGTGCCCGGCAGCCGGTCATGAAATACATCGAAACCTTCGGCAGCTCCTCCGCTTCGCCCGCCGAACTCACCCGCTTCGCCGACGACCTGATCGACACCAGCGTCAAAGGCATTCTCTCTCACCTAAACCTCCGGCGCCCCATCTTCGCGCCCACCGCCGCTTACGGTCATTTCGGCCCTGGCCAGTACCCTTGGGAGCAGACGGTCACCGCCCCCGTTGGCGCAAAGACTGCTTAGACACCTTGGCCGACTCCAGGAGGTTTTTGAGCCGCCGCAAATCACCCTCATATCAAATGTCGCTCACCGTCTGCAAAGCCCCTTCGGCCAGTTGGTAGGCCGCGTGCGTGTTGATCTGATTGCTAAAATGCACCCGCGTGCCGCCCTCAGTGTCCATTAACGTATACCTGGTCTCAAACGTAATCAGACCTTGCTGACTCTTGGCCGCCAAAGTACTGCCGCCGTCGTTGTCCGTCACCACTGCCGTCAGATCAAATTCGCGCCCCATAGTAGCCGTTGACAGTTTCAGCTGACTGCCTTCGAGCATCCCGTTCGTAGTCGTCACTTTCAAAACGCTCTTCAACGGCAGCTTTATGAATATTTAACCAATCACTACTATTTAGTGTAATTACTGGCGAAATACCCGACTTTACCGCCGTAAGTCCCGTGCCACCAGAACTCTCCAACCGCGTCTACGCTCACCGTGCCCCCGTTAGGAATCCACCCGATAATATTCTGTTTATTGCTACTGCTGGCGCTGCTGCGCAGCCACAAACCGCTCGGCGACTTCACCGTCACGGCTTGGGGGTGGTCGCTCGTGGGTACGGCCGCCGGCGCCGTCACGTTGGCCGCGGCCGGAATTGGGGTGGGCGTGGGGCTGGGGGTCGCAGCGGGGGTCGACGTTGGAGTGGGGGAGGGCGTCACCGCCAGTGACGGCGTTGGGCTCGCCACCGCCACTTTAGGCTGGGCCGTAGTCTGGGCATACAGGTAGTATCCGCCGCCGCCCAATGCCGCCACTACCGCTACCGCTGCTACTGCACCTCGCCACACCCGGCCTTTCGGCTTAGTCTCGGGGTCCACCGCGGCAACAGCCGCCACCAGCGCCTCCGGCTGACTATCGCTGGGATGAAGCAAATTCAGCGTGGGCGCCCCAAATCCGCCCTCGCCGTCCATTCGCGTCGCCGCCGCCGTCTCACCAACCTCCGGCGCCTCGGGATTAATCGTCTCGGGCTCGGCCGCCATTTTCCCGGTGAGATTATTGTCTGGGCTCGGTTGGGGTGACTTGGATTTCATGATTTGTATTATACCGTTTACGCTTAAACCCGCCAACCCAGGGGAATTATTCCGTATTTGGCGCTATTATTAAGACTATGAAGATCAAACCGCTCCTCACCCTCGCGCTCTCACTCGCCGTCACTGCCGCCGTCCTGACCGCGCCCCCCGCCCGGGCCGGAGTCAATGATTTCACCGTTCCCGTTTTCGAGAGCGATTACTATCTGTCCCGCGACCGCGGCCACATCTCGCACCTGCGCGTCCACGAACACCTCATAGTGCAGTTTCCCGACTTCGATCAAAACCATGGCATCCTCCGCGCCATCCCCAGTTCTTACGAGTCGCATGGCCTAAACCTGCAAATCCAAGCCGTCACCGATAATGGCGGCCGCCCCGTCAACTACACCTCCAGCTCCCAAAACGGCAATCTGATCCTCAAGATCGGCGACCCCGCCGCCTACGTTCACGGCCAGCAAACTTACAACCTCGACTACACCATGGATAATGTCACCACCGTCGGCGCTGGCTACAACGGCCTATTTTGGGACATCAACGGCATTCAATGGTCCCAGCCCTTCGACAGCGTCATCGCCCGCTTCCATCTGGCCGGCGACCTCGCCCCCGCGCTCACCTCAGGCGGCTCGCGCTGCTTCACTGGCGCCAATGGCTCCGAAGCCCAAAATTGCTTGCCATCCGCCACCGCCCCCGGCAGCCCCGAAACCCAAATCACCTTTGCCACTACCCGCGGCCTCGGCCCCAATGAAAACCTCACCACCGAATTGCGCTTTACTCCTGGCACCTTTGTCGCTTACAAAATGCCCCCGGGCGAGCTATCGCGCCTCATCTCCACCATCTTTTTCCTCTACCTTCTGCCTGGTCTGCTTACCCTCATCATAGTTATTCGCCAGTGGCGCAAGTACGGCCGCGACCCCAAAGACAGCGCCGTCATCATTGCCCAGTATCTGCCGCCCAAAGCCCTGAGCGTCCTCGGTTCGAGCGGCCTCCTGCAGGAAAAGTTCGACCCCCAGGCCGTCTCCGCCCAAATCATCGACCTGGCCGTGCGCCATTACTTCAAAATCTATGAAACCAAGGAAAACCACATCTTCAAAGACAAAACCGTCTACGAAATCGAGCTCGTTCGCGATCCCGGCGACCTGCGCACCGAAGAGCTGGCCGTAGTCCAGCTGCTGTTCGGCGCCAACCCGCCCATCAACCAGCGCGTCAATCTCGAGACCCTCAAAAACAAGCTTTTCACCGAAGCCAAAACTATCGGCGATAACGTCACCCAACAACTCGCCAATGACGGCTTTTTCCGCCGCAACCCCGTCGATGCCAAACTACCCTACCTTACCGCCGGAGGAGTCTTGCTGATACTCGCTTTCTTCTTACGTCTGCCCCTGCTCTACGGCGGTGCCTTCATCATTCCGAGCCTCATCCTGCTCGTCGGCGCCAAAATTATGCCCGCCCGCACCCAACTCGGCGTCGACTCCCGCGATTACCTGCTCGGCCTCAAGCTCTACATGAAAATGGCCGAAGCCGACCGCCTCAATATGCTCCAAAGCCCCCACGGCGAGCTCACCGAAAAAATCGACGTCTCGAACACCACGGCTCTCGTCAAGCTGTATGAACGCCTACTGCCCTACGCCATGCTGTTTAGCATCGAGAAGGACTGGGCCAAAGAGTTCGCCGGGCTCTACCAGCAGCCGCCCGACTGGTACGCCGGCTCGGCCGCCTTCAACGCCGGCTACTTCGTCGGCTCCATCTCCGGCTTCGCCGCCGCCTCCACCGCCAGCTTCAGCCCGCCCTCCAGTTCATCCGGCGGCGGCTTCTCCGGTGGTGGCGGTGGTGGTGGGGGAGGCGGCGGCTGGTAATCAGCTGTCTCGTGCGCCGCTCCCCTCATCAACCCCGTTAAATCATCATTCGGCCTATTGCAACCAGGTTAATCGTGCCGTAAATTACGTTAGCGCCTTTCACTGGGCCAGCCCTTTAACCCTTTTCTCGCACCGTAAAGGAGTCTCGTGGCCATACCACCATACCGAGCGGCACCCCCGCCAGAAGAGCAGACAGGCAACGATGTATCGGTCAACTGGCTCTACGACGAGGCTTGGCGACTCCTAGCGGTCGGCGACTACGATCGGCTCGCCGTCCTGTGCCCCCGCACCGAGTTCAACCTATCGGGCATCCGGCACGCCGGCCTCACCCAG
>JAYUCF010000024.1:0-2845 GCA_043740495.1 bacterium | reverse complement strand
CCCCCACGGCGGCCGCCCGAGGCACCGTGATCGTATACCCGAGCGCCATCAGGTCCACGCCTATAATTGAGATTGCGAGCGATTTCTTTCGCGTAAGCTTAAGAATTACCATAACAATACCCGTTTTAGATCTAGAAAGTCAAATCACAATAGGTTGTCACAGCTTGACCATGGGAAAATCCGGTCGATTTGGTATACTTAATTCAACCAACAACAAGGAATACATCTGCCATGTCTCCAACTTTGATCATTATTATCGTAATTGCCGTCCTGGCTGGGGCATTAATTGCCACCTACAACGGTCTTATCAAGTCGCGTGTCCGGGTGGATGAAGCCTGGAGTGATATCACGGTCCAGCTCAAGCGTCGGTATGACCTCATCCCGAACCTCGTCAATACCGTGAAAGGCTATGCCGCCCACGAGTCCAAGGTCTTCGAAGAGGTCACCGCCGCCCGCACTCTAGCCATGAACGCTACCGGTATCGCCCAGAAGGCGGAGTCCGAGAATGCGCTGGCCGGCACGCTCAAGAGTCTATTTGCCGTCTCCGAGGCGTACCCCGACCTTAAGGCCAATCAAGGCTTTCAGCAGCTTCAAGCCGAAATCACCGATACCGAAGACAAGATTCAGGCTTCGCGCCGGTTCTACAATGGCAATGTGCGCGACTATAATATTAAGCTCCAGGTATTTCCCACCAGCCTCATGGCCGGGATGCTCGGCTTCACCCACCGCGACTTTTTCGAAGTTGGCAATCAAGCTGAGGTTGAGACGCCTGTAGACGTTAAATTTTAAGGAGCCCCTCGATGACTCTCTCGCAATACCGAAATAGCCGCAGCTGGTTGGGGGCGATTGAGCTCGGTCCGAAGCTGATGAGTCTCGCCGAAGAACTTCCGGCCAGCGAAGAAACGGGCCTCAGCCTGCAGCTGCGTCAATTAATGGTCAAGCTGCCCACGACCGTTGGCGCCGACCTGGTGCTAGGTACCGATACCCGCAAGACGGCCGGCTTTCGCCTCCAGGCCACCCTTGAGATGATCGAGCGTGTCTACCCCGCGCTCGACACCGCCGGCGTGCGGGCCGATGCCGACGCTCTGGTGGAGCGGCTTATGTCGGACGAGCAGTTTGCGGCCGCACCCGAGCCAGCGCCAGCACCCGTCGTTTCAGACCCCGAACCTCTCGACATCCCCACCCTTGAACCCGCGGACACCCCGGTGTTGCCCACCGCCGCCGAAGTCACCCCGCCAGTCGCTGAAGCGCTCACCGAGCCATCGGTAGCCTCCCCTGGCAAGCTGCCCGCACCCACTTCCGTTCCCGTATCCACTGAACCCACCCCTTAGGAGAACCATGTACACTCAGATCGCGTCCAATAAACGCCGCAGCGTATTTCTGTTGATCGGCTTTGTGCTGTTCGTCGGCGGCCTCGACTACCTTCTGTCCCTCGCCTTCCACCAGCCCGCCGCGTTTGTGCCAATTCTCATTTTGGCGATTGTCTATGCCGGCATCTCCTACTTCTTTTCGGCCAAAATTGCCCTGAGCATGAGCGGTGCCAAAGAAATCCAGAAAGCTGACGCACCTGAACTGTACCGGATTGTCGAAAACCTCTCGATCGCCGGGGGCTTGCCCATGCCCAAAGTCTATATCGTCGATGATCCCGCCCCCAACGCCTTCGCCACCGGCCGCGATCCTGATCACGCCGTGGTAGCCGTCACTTCGGGCATTCTCCAGGTGCTCGACAAACCTGAGCTCGAGGGCGTCTTGGCGCATGAACTCAGCCATGTTGGCAACTACGACATCCGGTTTATGGCCCTCGTGGTAGCCCTGGTGTCGGTGGTTTCGCTCATAGCGGACTTGCTGCTTCGGCTATCGTTTTGGGGCGGCGATGACGAAGAAGGCTCCAACAATCAGCTATTTTTGATACTCAGTATAGTTGGCGCTATTCTGGCCCCTATCGTCGCGGCAATGATACAATTTGCGGTCTCCCGTCAGCGTGAATACCTGGCCGACTCGTCCGGGGCGCTGCTCACGCGCTACCCCGAGGGCTTGGCCCGGGCGCTTGAGAAAATTGCCTCCGCCGATTTACCCATGCAACACGCCAATTCGGCCACCGCCCCGCTGTACATCTCCAATCCCCTCAAGGGCCGCAGCCTCGCGGGCCTGTTCAATACCCACCCGCCCATGGAAGAACGCATCCGCCGCCTAAGGGAAATGGAGACCAAACAATGACCCGCCGGCCCCGTAAATCGCCACTACCCAGCGCCTGGAAACTCGCCCGTGCTGCCTGGAAAGATTTCCGTGCCGATTGGAAATCCTATGCCAAGATCCTGGCCGTAGTTTCCATTCCCATCAATCTTTTGGGCCTTTCCACCGGCCTGGCCACCGACCCCTCAATGAATGCCTACACCACCATCGCCGCCATCATCATGAACGTGGCTCTCATCTGGGCAATCGTTCAGTCCGAAAAAACCGGTAAGGCCCCGGGAATATCGTCCAGTTATTACGACGGCTCGGTCGCCATCGTGCGTTTTTTGCTGATCACGGTCGCGTTGGTGCTCATGCTCATTCCAGCCGCCTTCGGGGCCGCCATCTATCTGGCCAGCCTTAGCGCCATCGACGCCTCGGTGTCGCTGCCCGAGCAGCTGCTGATCAGTGCAGTGTGCCTGCTCATCGCTCTGCCCAGCGTTTGGATGATCATCCGTTTCGGCCTCGCGCCAATCGCCGCCATCGATACCGGCCTGCCCCCGGTCGCTTCGCTCCGCTACGCCCGCAAACTCACCCTCGGCCGCTTCTGGCGCACACTTGCCCGCTACGCCATGCTCGCCCTCTACCTGATTGCCCTCGCTGTCCCCATCGC
>JAYUCF010000023.1:0-4652 GCA_043740495.1 bacterium | reverse complement strand
CGGGTGCGGTCTTTGAAGGCCACGACAATTTCGGTGGCTTTGTTAGCCGTGGATTTGCCGGTGCGCAGCAGCACTGGGACGCCGCCCCAACGCGAGTTGGTTACCTCAAGCTTGAGAGCGGTGAAGGTTTCAACCGTGGAATCCGGGTTTTGGACCTCCTCGGCATAACCGGCGTACTGTCCACGCACGGCGATATCTTCGACGTGTTTGGGCGCAATCGGTTCAATGCTTTCTAGTAGCAGCAACTTTTCTTTATGGATGGCCTGGGCGGTGAGGTTTTCGGGGTACTCCATCATCACGAGGGCCATTAATTGGACTAAGTGGCTTTGCACGAAGTCGCGGAGGGCGCCAATATTCTCGTAGAAGGCGGCGCGTCCCTGGATGCCAATTTTTTCAATGGCGGTGATTTGGATGTGGTCAATGAATTGACGACTCCACATGCCTTCGATGAGAGGATTGTTGAAGCGAAAGGTGAGAATATTCTGGGCAGTCTCCTTGGCCAAGTAATGATCGATCCGAAAGATCTGACTTTCCTCAAAGCGGCTCGACATGAAATCGATGAGATGACTGGCCGAGGCGTAGTCGTCGCCGAAAGGCTTCTCCACGAGAACCCGGCACTCGCGGCCATCGCCCTTGGAGCCGTTGAGGCCGGCGGCCGCTAGGTTGCCAATGACGTGTTTGAAAATGTTGGGCGGAATAGCCAAGTAGAAAAGATGGTTGAGCTTGACGCCGGCCTGTTTGTCTAGCTCGCGGAGTTTGGAGGTGAGCAATTTAAAGTGATCGGGGTTGGTGCTGTCCATTTTGACAGTATGGATGCGGGCAGTCAGCTTCGCGAGAATGTCGAGGTCGACATTCGAGTGGGTGCGTAGCAGTTGAACCTCGGCTTCGCGGATGATTTCGGAAACGTTGGGTTGGCGGCGAAAAATGCCGATAATCACAAATTTTTCGGGCAGTAGGCCCTGGCTCTCCAGGTGGTAGAGCGCCGGCAGTAGCATGTGCTGAGCCAGGTCACCGGTAACTCCAAAGATGACCAGTGCAGAAGGTGCTGTCACGGGGGGCTTCATTTTGAGCCTCGATTGAGGTTATGCCCACCAAAGGCATGCCGCAGAGCCGCCAGTAGTTTGGTGGCATAGCTAACGTGCCCAGCGGCGCTGGCCGCCCGGGTGTCCAGGGCGGCGGCCAGTGCCGGCATTGGTACGCCCGCAGCAGTGGCGGCTTGGCTGGTCCAGAGACCTTCCCCGGATTGGGCAACATAGCCTTCGACGCCGTGGAGCTGAGGATTTTGGTGATAGATGCCGGCGATAAGTTCATTTAAACCCGAAGCGATAATGCTGCCGTGTTGCCAGACGCTGGCCACCGCGGCGAGATCGAGCGGTTTCACGGGACCTTCAGCGAGCAGTTGGTAGCCCTCGGCGTAGGCCTGCATCAGACTATATTCGATACCGTTGTGGACCATTTTGACGTAATGTCCGGCACCGGTAGGTCCGAAATGATGGTGAGCGCCGCGCGGAGCCGCCAGGGTATCGAGGAGGGGCGCGATGGCCGCTACCGGCTCGGTCGGCCCACCGACCATCATGGAGAATCCATTGGTGAGGCCAAGAATTCCCCCGGAGGTGCCGACGTCGATGAGCGTAAGGTGTTTATGGCTGAGTTGGACGCTGCGCTGGGTGGTGAGACGAAAGTCCGAGTTGCCGCCGTCTATCAGAATGGATCCGGCCGGCAGCAGTTCGGCAAAGATATCCAACTCAGCGCCAACGTAATCCGACGGGATCATCAGCCAGACGATGGCCTGGCCGGGCAACAGTTTGGTTAGCTCGGCGCGGTCGGCCGCCGGCGTGGCGCCAGCGGCGGCCATCAGAGCCACGGCGTCCGAATTAAGGTCGGTGACTACTACCTCATGTCCGTCCGCCAGCAGTTTTGTGACTATTTGCGCGCCCATTTTCCCGAGACCAACGAAACCTAACCGCATCCGCTTTACCTCTATTGTTGGTCTTATCATACACGATGGGCCGCATAAAGCGCCGTACAGGGTATACTGTGAGCTGATGAAACTATCTGTAACATTCGAAAAGATTGTTGGCGGCGGCAAGGCTTTGGGTTATCTGGACGGTCGACCCTGTTTTGCGGCGGGTCCGCTGCCGGGTGAGACGGCGCAGGTGGTGATAATTAAAGACAAGTCCGGGTTTATTGAAGCTAGCGTGACTAAGATTACGGACCCGGCGGCGCAACGCAACCAACCAGCCGAAGATCACTATTTGTCGTGCTCACCCTGGCAAGGGGTGGATTACTCGTATCAACTTGAGCTCAAGCGGACGGTGTTGGCCGATGCGTTTGCGCGGCCGGGCCTGGAACTGACCGTCGCCGATATGGTGGGGGCACCCGGTAGGTTTGGGTATCGTAATAAACTGGAGTTTTCGGTGAAGCCCGGTGAGGGCCATCTGGATTTGGCGTTTCACGAGCGCGGGAGCTACGAAGGGTTGGTGGGGTTGCCGGATGGCTGTAAGCTCGGCTCTGAGGCGATGAATAAGGCGGCATTGGAGTTAATTAAACGCGCCCAGACGCTTAAACTTGGCGGGTATATTGAAACGCTGACGGTTCGTGAGAGTTCGGATACGGGTCAGATCCTCGGCCACATTGCCTTGCACCAAGTGCCGAAACGCGACTGGAGCGGCTTGGCAATTCCAGGGCTGGCGGGGGTGGTGGTGTCTCGGGTGCGGCGGCGGGTGGACCATGAGCTGATCTGGAACACCGGTGAGACGCAGCTGAGGGATACCTTGGGTGGTGTGGAGCTGACTTATCCGTATAATGCATTCTTTCAGACCAACGTCGGAATGTTTGAGTCGGTACTTTCTACTATACTGGCAGCCATGCCGACCAGCGCGCGGATCGTGGATCTATACGGCGGAGTCGGTACTATTGGCTTGGCAGCGGCGAAGTTTTCGAGCGAAGTGCTGGGGGTTGAAGCTAATACGTCGAGCGTGCAACTGGCGGTGGAAAATGCCGAAAAGGCGGGTCTTTCAAACTACCGAGCGCTGGCCTCCTTGGCGCAGCGGCTCAACCCGGAGCTGCTGGTGGGCGCCGACTGTGTGGTGGTGGATCCACCGCGGGCCGGCCTTGAGCTACAGTTGATAAAAACCTTGATAGCGGCCGCTCCGGCCAGAATTATTTATCTGTCATGCAATCCGGCAACCCAAGCTCGCGATGTATTACTGCTCAAAGAGGCATACCGATCTTCGGATGTCACCGGTTACGATCTCTACCCCGGGACGCTGCATTTGGAGTCATTGGTGGTTCTAGACCGGATATAATTGTTTGCAGGCACTGACAAAAAACCTCGACATTGTCGGGTTTCTCGGGTGCTGGTGTCGGCTTTGGGTTCTCTATAGACCCAAAACCGACTACTAATCTCTATCCAAGCTCTCTATCGCTTTAGCCAGGTTGTTGGAACGATGATGCTAAGGCCCGCGGGCGCTGTATATGGTGTATCACTATAATTGCACTTAGCTCGGAGGTAAAGTATAGATATTCCTCTAACTTATGTCCTCATATGAATATATTTTTTTGCTACAGCTAAGCATAAGCCTAGCCAAATGGCACAAAAAAATACGCTCGGGATTGCTCCGGGGCGTATTTTTTTGAGTCTAGCTAAATAATCTTAAAGATTAGTAGCGGTTCGGGCGGGGGGCACGCTCGGGCATCGGCTTGGCGATGTTGACCGTGAGGCGGCGACCGTCGAGCTCTTGGTCACCGAGAAGGCGGATGGCGTTCTGAGCTTCCTCATCGCTGGACATCTCGACAAAGCCGAAGCCCTTCGAGCGACCGGAGTCGCGGTCCATGATGACTTTGGCACTAACGACGGTACCGGCTTGGGCAAAAGCCTCGGCCAGGGCCTCGTCGGTGGTGTTGAACGACAGTGAGCCGACAAAAAGTTTATTAGCAGGCATTAATATGATCTCCTTGGGAATGCGGGAGTGTTGAATATTCCGCGAGCCCTTAATATTTTGCTCCGGAATAAGATTCGCGTGATTGCGGCCGAAACCGCTCTACTAAAACCGACAGGCTAGGCCTGCTTCAAGATTGCGCTCAGTGTAGCACAATATGCCAAAAGATACCAGTGTTTTAACGCTTAAGCCGGCGACGGCGTAGTCTCAATCTTTGTGACATGCTTGCTTGAGACGGTACCGCGCGAGGTCATGCCGTAGACGACAATGTCGCCGAAGAGCATTTCAACCTTCTCGATCTCGTTGACGGTGTCTTTATCGAGATGTTTCATGAGGGCGCGGAGTGAATTTCCGTGGGCGGTGATGATGACCGAATGGCCGGCTTGAAGCTGGGGACGGATGTGGGTTTCGTAGTAAGGCACAACGCGCTCATAAACCATTTTGAGCGTCTCGCCGCCCGGTACAGGCTCATTCCAGCCGCGGCGCCATTTATTGAACTGCTTCACCCCGAAGCTCTTCTCAACGGTCCATTTATTCATGCCGGTGAGTTCACCATAGTCGCGTTCATTGAGGGCGGCAGCGGCATGGACGGGGATCTTCCAGTGATTGTCGTGAAGGATAATTTTGAGGGTATCGGCGGCGCGAGACAATTTGGAGGTGTAGGCGACCGATGGCTGCTGCGTTTTGATAGCGGCGGCGGTGAGGCTGGCG
>JAYUCF010000022.1:0-14285 GCA_043740495.1 bacterium | reverse complement strand
TGGCCTCCAGGCGCACCTGCCAGCTGTTCTGTTTGATTTACTCGTGGGCATACTGGTGATTCGGTTGGCTGTCCACGCCCTCCGACTGGTGCTAAAACTCACTCACATCCAGATCGGGCTGCGCTACGTACTGACCTCGATTGTCGAGACGTTTTTGTGGATTTTCTTAACCATAACCCTCTTGAACGAACTCGGATTTAAAGACGTATTGTTGCCGTTTGCCGGCTCGATCGCCTTTATTGGATTTGCCATGGCCGCCGGGGGCTCGACTCTGCTCTCCGACGTTATTGCTGCCATCTTCCTGGCCCGCGACGGTGATTTCAACGTGGGGGACGAGGTGATAGTGGGGGAGCCGATAGCACAAGGTGTAATCGAGCGCATGGACGCGCGCCGAACCCGCCTGCGCGACAAGGATGGCCGCCTCCACGTGATTCCAAATTCGCTCATAGAGCGCAAGGAATGGGTAGTGGTGTCCCGCCGCAGTGTACTTACGGCTATGTCTAAGGCCGCCTCCACCGCCAAGCGCCTTCGCTCGCGTGCCTTGGAAAAAAGCCCAACGTTTTCCTCCAAAAAGAAGCAATCTCAGAACAATGAACAATAGGCATTGAGTTTACGGAATGTATGATTGGAATGTACTATTAGAACAACTAACAAAGAGCTTCCACGATGAACAATGTTGAACTTGTCTTAGTCGTCCTGTTGAGTATCGGCTTTTTTATACTCATTGTCCTCAGCATAGTCTTGGTCAGCCTGATGCTGTCGATCATGAAGAACGTTAAACGCATATCGCAGCGGGCCGAAACGGCCACCACCAATGTCGCCGGCATAGCCGAATCGCTAAGCCACAATTTGGCCCCTTTGGCCGCCTCGGGGATATTGGGGGTGTTAATCAAGCGCTTCGCCAGGAAGAACAAATCGAAAGGTAACTAAATTATGAGTCAGCACGAAAGGATTAGAATTATGAAGAAAGTATCATTTTTGAAGGGCACAATTATTGGTGCAATGGCAGGAGCGCTGGCCGGTGTCTTGCTGGCACCTAAAAGTGGAAAAGAGACTCAGGATGATATCAAGCGTAAGGTGAAGGGCACCTACGAGGACGTTCAGCGCCGACTTGAACAGATGAGTGATGAAGTTACCGGTAGGGTGGATAACCTCAAGGAAGCCGCCAAGGACCTCAAAGGTGAAGCCCGCGAAGAGAGCCAAGAGCTGATCCGCCGTGCCGAGGTAATGAAGCAGGATCTACGCATTTCTGCCACTAATCTTGCCAAAAGTGGAGCCCAAACCAAGGACGTCGCCGTGAAGCAGGTAAAGCAGCTACTGAACGAAGGCGCTTCGGTGATGACCGAGCTTGAGCGTGTTACGCGTCACTTGGCCGGCTCAGCCAAGACCAAGGTCCAGGATTCGGGTACCGGCGACGGCAAAGAGCGCTAAATGATCGAATTGCGGCCGAATGCTGATCACAAGCGTAGCGGCGTAAACTATGAACGCCTCGGCAAGGCCGTGGAAGATGCGCTGATATTGGATTACATTTACGTCCTGCACAGCACCAAGCGCCAGATCTGGAGCTCCTTCGTGCGCGGCTTGTTCGCGGGCATGGGAGGCGTCTTGGGTGCTACGCTGGGGATTGCTGCCTTGGTGGCGCTCCTTCAGATCTTCGGCGCCACGCCTGTGATTGGGCAGTTCTTTAAAGACATCGGCCAGACCATCGAGAACCGCGGTCACTAGCGCGCTTCGAAATCGGCCGTAGTGTCTATGCTACGATAGTATCAATCAGGTAGTGCTTGAGGGGAGTTTGTTAAAGCGTGGCCGATTTTGTCCACCTGCATAATCACAGTCACTACAGCCTACTCGACGGGCTGCAGAAAGTTCCGGGCATGCTTGAACGCGTCGGGGAGCTGGGTATGGACGCCGTGGCCCTCACCGATCACGGTACGCTCTCAGGCGCTATCGAGTTTTACAAAGAGGCCAAGAAGCGCGGTATCAAGCCAATAATCGGTGTAGAGGCGTATGTGGCTCCGCGTGGACACCTGGATAAAGCCGGCCGTCAGGACGCCAATCCGTACCACCTGGTTTTACTGGCCTACACCAATATTGGTTATCATAATCTCATGAAGCTCGTCACTATCGCCCAGCTCGACGGGTACTATTACAAGCCGCGTGTTGATCGCGAATTGCTGGCGCAGTATCACGAAGGGTTGATCGCGCTTTCGGGCTGCGCCAGCGGCGAGGTGGCCAGCAATATTCGCAGCGGTAATCTGGCCGAGGCCGAGGCGGTGGTGCGGTGGTATGACGCGACCTTTGGCCGTGGCAATTATTATCTGGAACTCCAGGATCACGCGCACCAGTGGGACGAACAGCGCGTGATTAATGAGGCCAATATCGAGCTGTCGAAGCTTACCGGCGTGCCGCTGGTGGTCACCGCCGACTCACACTACTCTCGCCCCGAGGACCGCGAGGCCCACGAGATTCTGTTGTGCGTGCAAACCGGAAAAACCATCACCGACACCGGCCGCATGACTATGGATATGGATCTGTTCGTGTCCGACCCGAAAGACGTCAAGCAGCGATGGAGCCACTTGCCCGAGGTCTACGAAAACACCGTCAAAATCGCCGAGCGCTGCAATATTGAGATTGAGCTCGGGCGCATTCTTATTCCGACCTTTCCCGTGCCCGAAGAGGGTTTGACCGAGCGCGACTATCTGCACCGGTTGTGCTGGCAGGGATTGGCCTGGCGCTACGGCGGTATCCATAAGGAAGACATTGCCCATATTACTCAGATTAAAGCCAAAACCTTAGTCGAAAAACAAGTTGCTGAACGGCTTGAGTACGAGCTTGAAGTAATCGGCCGTATGGGCTACGACGGCTACTTTTTAATCGTTTCCGACTTCATCAACTGGGGTAAGAACCAAGGTATTATCTTTGGGCCGGGGAGGGGGAGCGCGGCCGGATCGATCGTGGCCTACGCCATGAACATTACCGACCTCGACCCGCTCAAGTACGAGCTACTGTTTGAACGCTTCCTCAACCCCGATCGTATTAGCATGCCGGATATTGATATCGATATTCAAGATACGCGCCGCGGCGAAGTGATTGAGTATGTCACCGGCAAATATGGCCGGGAGCGGGTAGCCCAGATCATTACCTTCGGTACCATGGCGGCCCGCAACGCCGTGCGCGATACCGGCCGGGCGCTGGGCTATAGCTACGCCGAGGTCGACGCCATCGCCAAGCTCGTGCCGCAGCCAGTACAGGGCCGCCACATCCCGCTGGCGGTAGCCGTGGGTCTCAAGGCCGGCAAGGGCACCGAGCAGCGCCCCGATCCTGAGCTCGTGAAAGAATACACCGGGAGTCAGCGCACCCGCGAGTTGGTCAATCTGGCGATTCGCCTCGAAGGCACCATTCGCTCAAACGGAGTTCACGCCGCCGGTGTAGTGATTGCGCCCGAACCCATCGTGAATTACTCACCCCTCCAGCGGGCCCAAAAGGGCGGGCTTGCCACTCAATATTCCATGAACCCAGTGGAGGAGCTAGGCCTGCTCAAAATGGACTTTTTGGGCCTGTCCAACCTCACCGTGATTAATAACACCCTGCGCATCGTGAAACGAGTTTGGGGCCAAGCTATCGATATCGCCGATATACCGCTCGATGATGCCAAAACTTTCGCTCTCCTCGCCGCCGGCGACACGACCGGGGTATTCCAGCTTGAATCGGCCGGCATGAAGCGCTACTTGCGCGAGCTCGTCCCCACCAAGTTTGACGACATCATCGCCATGGTGGCGCTTTACCGACCGGGTCCGATGCAGTGGATTGAAGATTTCATCGAGCGCAAACACGGCCGTACCCCCATCACCTACGTCCATCCCGCCGCCGAAAATGCGCTCAAAAGTACCTACGGCGTGCTCGTTTATCAAGAGCAGGTGATGCAGATCTCCAAAGAGATGTCCGGCTTCACCGGCGGCCAGGCCGACACCTTGCGCAAAGCCATCGGCAAAAAGCAGGTGGCGGTGATGAACAAAATGAAAACCGCTTTCATCGACGGTGCCATTAACGTTTCGGGCGCCGACCGCAAAGTCATGGAAGACTTCTGGCTAAATCTTGAAGATTTCGCCGCCTACTGCTTCAACAAAAGTCATGCCGCTTGCTACGGTCTGATTGCCTACCAGACTGCCTACCTTAAAGCTCATTACCCGGGCGCGTATATGGCTGCGCTGCTCACCAGCGATTTCGGCAATATCGACCGGATAGCAATCGAGGTGGCCGAGTGTCAACGCATGGGTATGAAGGTCCTGCCGCCCGACGTTAATGAATCGTTTTTAGAGTTTGCCGTAGTCAAAGATGCCAACAATATCCGCTTCGGACTGTCGGCTATCAAGAATATCGGCACCGGTCCCATTGAGACTATCCTGGCCGCCCGCAGCGCCGGCGGCCCGTTTTCCAGTATCGAAGATTTCGCTAAACGCGTGAATGCCCGGGAATGCAATAAGAAGGTCTGGGAATCACTCGCCAAATGCGGGGCCTTCGATACCCTCATCGATGGCGATCGCGGCCTATTGCTGCACAACCTTGAGACCGTCACGGCCTACGCCAATAAAGCCCAGAAAAATGCCCTTTCGGGCCAGATTGATATCTTTGGGTCACTCGGCGCCGAGGAAAATCTGCCCGGTCTGGGCTTTGATCCGGCTCCCCAGCCGGTATCCAGCCGTGAGCAGCTCAGCTGGGAGAAGGAGCTGCTGGGTCTCTATCTGTCCCATCATCCGCTCGATGAATATGCGGGCTATCTGGCCGACACTTGCGCGCCGGTCGAGAGTCTCACGCCCGGCTCCGACGGCAAGTTGGTGCGCCTCGGCGGCCTCATCACTACCGTGCGCAAAATCCTTACCAAAAAGGGTGACACCATGGCCTTTGTGGGGCTCGAAGACAAAACCGGCCTCACTGAACTCATTGTTTTTCCCAAAGCCTTCGAGAAATCCCCGGAAGTTTTCGAAATTGATAATATCATCATGGCTACCGGCAAGGTTTCCGCTAAAGACCGCGAGGGCCGCCTCACCGGCGAACCCAAACTGATGGTCGATAGCGCCAAAGTGATTAATTACGAGGCAGCTACCACCCACGTCCCGGCGCGGCCCGCCGCCTCTCATAATCTGCCAACGCTGGCGGCGACGCCGATCCGGCCCCACTCCTCCATCAGTAGCCTGCCCGACTCCGAAGGCCACGTCTTGCTGCAACTCTCAGACCTGTCGGACCAAAAGTTGCTCCATGACATCAAGGAAGTCCTGAGCGTTAATTCCGGACCGTCCGAGATATATATTTTGGTGGGGGATGACAACCCCATGAGGATTAGGTTGCCCTTCAAGGTAGCCGTCACCAGCGAGCTGATTGCCAGCCTGGGGGCTCTGATCGGCCCCAGCCAAGTTACGCATACCTCACCCACGCCCTAGGTCCGCCGGTCCAAGTACTATCCCGGGTTCACCATTAGCCCACCGTAGCCTATTGCCCGAGCCCGGCGGATATGCTAAAGTACCGAAGTTATGGAAGCTATCCGCCAACTCGAGCGAACCTACCTCAAACCTGCTCTGCCTCAGCTGCAGACCGGTGATACTATCCGTGTGCACCAACTCATCAAGGAAGGTGCTAAGCAGCGTATCCAGGTCTTTGAGGGTGTGCTAATTCGTCGCCACCGAATGAACGAGGTTACGGCCTGCATCACGGTTCGCCGCATTGCTTCCGGAGTTGGGGTTGAAAAGACTTTCCTGCTCCACTCGCCCAACGTTTCCAAAATCGAAATTCTTCGTCGGGCCAAGGTCCGCCGCAACTTCCTCTCATTCCTGCGCAATCGTCGCGGTAAGTCCGCCCGCCTCAAAGAAGTTTCCTTCGACAAGGCCGGCGCCAACGATGTTTCGGTACCCGAAACCGCTCCAGTTGCAGACGAAATCGTCGACGCGGACGTGGTGGATGAAATTCCAGCCGACGATGCTCTGTCCGGCGCCGTACCGCTGTCTGAGGTAGAAAAGGTTGAGAACCAAGTCGCTTCCAGCGAAGACACCCCGAATGCCGACGTCGCCGGCGATTCTGCCCCCGATGAGCAGCAGGCCCCGGCCGATGAGACTCAACAGGGCCTCGACAAAGCCGAGGCCGGTGAAGACAAGCCCGTTTAGCCGCAATTCAGATTGGTCTATCTATTCTAGGCACCGCCAGGTGTCTTTTTTTTGTTGAACGAAGCGGCGTGGTACAGTAACAGCCATGAAAGCCGTCCCTACAAGCAATGATCAGCCCGAATTGCCCAAGCGAGTGCCGGGGCAAATTGTCGTGGGCATCGACGAGGTCGGCCGTGGCGCCTGGGCTGGGCCGCTTTTGGTGGGAGCAGTGGTGCTCAACCGCCCGGCGCCGGACGGAGTCACCGATAGTAAGCTGCTCACCCCCCAGCACCGGCGGGCGCTCGCCCGGGCCATCAAGTCGGGCGCCGTCAACATTGGCCTGGGCTGGGTGTCGGCCGCCGAGCTCGACCAGATTGGGCTGAGCTCTGCGCTCACGCTCGCCGCCGCTCGCGCGGTCGCCCGGCTCGGTTGCCGTTACGACCTCGTCATCATCGACGGCAGCATCAACTTCCTGCCCGCGCTCAACACGGTAGTCCTCCCTAAGGCCGATCTGCTGGTCCCCGAGGTGGCCGCCGCCTCTATCGTCGCCAAGGTCGCCCGCGATGCCTATATGGCACGGCTCCACATCAAAGATCCCCGCTACGGCTTCGATCGGCATGTCGGCTACGGCACGGCGCTGCATGCGCGCCTGCTCACGCAGCACGGCCCCAGCTCACAGCATCGCTGGACTTTTGCGCCAGTTCAGGAGGCTAGTCATGTCCACGGTTGAGGTTGGCCGCGCCGCCGAGCAGCTGGCGGCCAATTACCTCGAAGCCGCCGGCTGACAAATTATTAGCCGCAACTGGCGCAACCGCTGGTGCGAAATCGACATCGTGGCCCGCCGCGGCCAGCAGATACACATAGTGGAAGTAAAATACCAGGTTAATACCGCCTATGGCTATGCCGCCGAATACATCAGCCGCGATAAATCCGCGCGCCGCATTCGCACCGCCAGCGCCTGTTGCCAGGCCAACCGCCGCGCCGGGCCCTATCAGATCGACGTCATCACCGCCTAAGGTACCTTGCAGTAGCCTCGCATTGAGCATCTCGAGAATGCACTAGGGGCTTAAGCGCGAGTTTTCGTTGTTGCTTCCCAGGTATTGAGGAAACCCTCCACGTCAGCCTGGTCGCGGTCGGCCCAATCAGCCTTCAATTCCACCGCTTCCACCGCCTGCGCGGCTGGTCGCTTGAGCGCGGGGTGGGGGTGGCTGGCAAAAAAGTCTCCGATCTCACGCGCCATCTCGTGGCTGGCAAACCCGCCCGCCGCGTATAGCGGGAAATTCTCCAGCATGTGCCCGCCGGCCCCGTAGCGCTTCAGCCACAGCTCCCAGTTATCCCGCACCCACTGCCAAGCCTGATCGCGCCCGTCGCGGTTGCGTAGGCTCCATGCCAGTACGATATATATATCGCCGGCTCGCACTTCGGGAGTCAAGGCAAATTCCAAGTATCGCGCAATTAATCCCGGTTTCCGGAAACGTCCCAGCGCGCCAAGCAGGCTGATCTTCACTTGTGGCACGGATTCTTTACGGTAAAGCTCCAAGATGGCCTCATATTCGTCGGCCCCGCCGTGACGCGCCGCCGCAAACAGTATTACTCCGCGTAAATCGGGATCAACCGCGCCGCCGGCCAGGTACTGGTCAAATCGACGCTTGGCCTCGGCCGTCACAGCTTCATCGTCGAAGCGCACCGCTTGCTGCAGCACGACCGGCCGCATCAGGGTATCGAAAGCCGTTTCGCCTTCCTTGCGCTCCCAGCCCAGGCGTTTCACGTTGGGCCGTGTCAGCCAGAGTCCGAACCGCTCCAGACGTTCACGCAAACCATCGTCTTCGATCACTGCCATCAGACTGCCAAGCCCGCCGCCGATCGCGTTCCACACCACATAGTTGGGTTCGGTTCGCAGCGCCGCCAACAGGCCCAGCGCCACGCTCGAAGATGTGAGGCCGGCTTCGGTCGTCGCCAGGACGTCGCTGACCATGCCGTATCGATCGGCCGCTATCAGCGTACCGCCCTTCAGCGGCGGCGTGAGAGCCGCAATCATCGGCGAAGTGTACATACTGCGAAATACCGAAGTCTGGCCGGGGTTGGGCTTAAACCAATCCGAGCTCATCAGCTCACTTGGCAGTTCCTTGCGCTCGCGCTCGATCAGCCCCGGCTCAGTTTCGCGCCCGCCCGCCAGCACCGCACTAAACGGCACGGGCCAGAGTTGGCTGGCCGCGGCCTTTTTTGCCTCCCGCGGGGAGCTGTAAAACCGTGATTGGGTAACCTGCCCGTCGTCAAATGAGATCAAAGGGTAACCCGGCTGGCTCGTCCAAGCCGACATCACCTCATCTACCGGCTTCCCCGAGGCTTCCCCTAGGGCCGCCCAGAGGTCGTGCGTCACACTGTTACTATAGGCGTGCGCTTCCAGATAGTCGTGCAGGCCGCGGCGAAAGTCTTCTGCCCCCAGATAGTGGTGCAGCATATTTAGTACGCTGGCTCCTTTGGCATAGGAAATGGCATCAAAAATTTCATCGAGCGACCGTGGGTCATCCACCTCCACCTGAATCGGGTGCGTATTGGCCAAACTGTCCATCTCCAGCGCCTGCGAGAACTCTTCCTGGATAAAGCTCGTCCAAATTTCCCATTCGGGAAATAATTTGTCCATCGCCAGGCTGGCCACCCACGTAGCAAAACCTTCGTTAAGCCATAAATCACTCCACCAAGCCATAGTTACCAGGTTGCCAAACCACTGGTGCGCCAGCTCGTGCGCCACCACTTCGGCCACTCGCTGCTTGTTCGCCAGCGAAGTCTGGGCCGGGTCTAGCAGCAGCGCCGTTTCGCGGTACGTCACCAGGCCCCAGTTCTCCATTGCCCCGGCCGCAAAGTCCGGCAACGCCACCATATCGAGCTTGGGCAGGGGATAGGGGATGCCGAAGTAATCGTTAAAGAACGACAGCGTCCGCACCGCCGTATCGAGCGCAAACTCCAGTTGGTCGGTCTGACCGGGAGTCGCTAGCACCCCCACCATCACACCTTCGGGCGTCTGGCGTTCTACCCGCTCGAAATCACCCACCACATACGCCACCAGATAAGTACTCATTTTTGGCGTGGGAGCAAACGTCACCTTCTTCCGCCCGCCCGCCGATTCTTCCTTCGCCACATCTGTATTGGCTACCGCCGTGAGTTCACTCGGCACCGTCAGGCGCAGCTCAAATACGGCCTTGGCGGCCGGCTCGTCGATACACACAAATCCTTCGCGCGCATGCACCGCCTCAAACTGCGTGGTCGCAATCCAGCGCTCCTCCCCGTTGTGCTTGTATCCGCTGCGGTAAAATCCGTGCAAATTATCACCCAGTACTCCGCTAAATTTCAGCTCCAATTCTTGGTCCCCGGCGGCCACCTCATTGGCAAAAGCCAACGTCACCGTTTGATCGTTCGCACTCAGCGTCACACCAGTCGCCGCCGCTCCACCGGTCAGTTTAGCTTCCGAAACACTCAATCCGGTAGTATGAAATATCAGCTCGCGGGCCGGGTGCACCAGGTTGAACACAACCTTTTCAATTCCCGAAAACCGAAAACCTTCCATATCGACATCAATATCTAATACATACCGCTCGGGGATAATCTGGTCGAGCAACCTTGCAACTTTAGCCATCGTATACCTCACGAATTACCTACCCAGTATACATAGATTGCCACCTCAAAATTGCATCGCTTGCTTACTTCACTTATAATGACGCTAATGTCGGCCTCATGGCCGGCCATTTTTTCACACAGCTTAATAACAACAGAATAGGATCCGTATCTTATGCAAAACAATTTTTTAGCCGCTATTAACCTCATCGCCGAGGAGAAGAACCTCCCCCGCGACATTATTATTGAAACCGTTCAGGCCGCCCTGGCCGCCGCTTACAAAAAAGATTATTCCGACAAGGACCAGGAAGCCCGCGCTGAGCTCGACGAAGAGACCGGTGAAGTTCACATTTACGAGTCCAAGGTAGTGGTGCCGGATGGCCAAGTCGAAAATGAATTCCTGCAGATCGGCCTTACCGCCGCCAAAAAAATCGACAAAAAGGCCGTCGTGCGGGCAGCCGACCTCGAAAACGAGATTGAGCCCTACATGGTCGAGATGGAAGCCCACCCTGAAGACTTCGGCCGTGTGGCCGCTCAGACCGCCAAGCAGGTTATTATCCAACGTCTCCGCGAAGCCGAGCGCGAAATCGTCTTCACCGAATATAAGGATAAAGAGGGCTTGGTACTCAATGGTAGCGTCCAGCGCGTCGAGGGCAGCATGGCCTACGTCGACCTCGGCAAGGCCACCGGCGTGTTGTTTGCCTCCGAGCAAATCCCCGGCGAACGCTATTACACCGGCCAACGCCTCAAGGTCTACGTGGTGCGCGTGGAGCAGACCGCCCGCGGGCCTCAGATCGTACTCAGCCGCGCCCACTCGAGCATGGTCAAGCACCTGTTCGAGCTTGAAGTACCCGAGATTGAAGCCGGCAGTGTTGAGATTGTCGGTATCGCCCGGGAAGCCGGTATTCGCTCCAAAGTGGCCGTGCAATCGAACGCCGCCGGCGTTGACGCCGTCGGAACCTTCGTTGGAGGCCGGGGCAGCCGCGTGCAGGCCGTGATGAGCGACCTCGGAGAGGAAAAGATCGACATCATTCCCTACGCCGAAGATGCCGAAACCTTCATTGCGAATGCGCTGTCTCCTACTAAGGTAGTCAGCGTCAGCCTCAATGAAACCGACAAGAAAGCCGTAGTGCGCGTTCCCGAAGACCAACTTTCGCTGGCTATCGGTAAGCAGGGTCAAAACGTCCGCCTAGCCGCCAAACTGACCGGCTGGAATATCGACATCATTTCGGCCGACGAGTCGCGCATCGAGGCCGCCGCTGCGGCCGCCGCCGTCGAAACGACGTCCGATGACAAACCCGACCTTGAAAGCTCACTCATTGACGCCATCAACTCTCAGGCCGAGACCGACCCGGCCGCCGGCATTGACCCCGCCATGGACGAAGAAGCCACCGACGGCCAAACCGACGTGCTGTCCGGCCAGGCCTCTGATGACACCCCGGCACCGACAATCAAGTAATTCACCAACCAAGTAAAAAATTATTCGACCTTACGGATTCAGCTAAAACGTATCGGTCCGCCGCGCTATATCTTGAAGCAAAGTCTTCATACATAAGGAATTAGCACTCACTTGCATAGAGTGCTAACAATGGTATACTACAGACAGATCTCACTATCGAAATTGTGACCTTTCCTGTACTGCTTGACCGTCAGTTTCGAAGGTGGGAGGGTAAGAGAAAGGACAATCTCAAATGGCCGATTTTAGTGCACAATTCGACCGGTTCACCGAGAATGCCAAGCACAGTCTCGAAAATGCCGAGGCCATTGCTACGCAAATGGGCTCTAGCTACGTTGGGACAGAACATATTTTGCTGGGAGTATTACAGCAGGAAACATCGATCGGGGCCAAAATACTCAAAAATATCGGTGTGACGTTCGAGAAGGCTCAATTGGTCTTGAGCTTTTCGCAGCAAATGACCGGCAGCGGCTACAAAGGCGCTTCCGAAACCGCTAAACGCACACTTACCTACAGCCTGCGCGTGGCCAAAGAGTTCGGCCAGCCATATTGCGGTACCGAGCATATTTTGTTTGCAATTTTGAGCGAGAAGAGCGCCCGGGCTATCAGTCTGCTCAAAAATGACCTTCAGATCGATCCCGCCATCATCCGCGGGGAGCTGGAAAATTATCTGGGCAACCAGCAATACTTTTATGCTGACGAAGAGCGCACCGGCACCCGGACCGCCAAGGCCGGTACGGGCGGAAAGTCCAAGACCCCCGCGCTCGATCACTTCGGCATCGATCTCACCGCCAAGGCCGACGAGAACAAGCTCGATCCCATGGTGGGTCGTGAGGCGCAAATCAGCCGCGTAATTGCGATTCTTGGCCGCCGCACCAAGAATAATCCTGTCCTTATCGGTGAGCCCGGAGTGGGCAAAACTGCCATCGCCGAGGGTCTGGCTCAACGCATCGTGGCCGAAGAGGTGCCCGAGATGCTGCTGCGCAAGCGACTGGTGATGCTTGATTTGGCCTCGGTTATCGCCGGCACCAAGTACCGCGGCGAGTTCGAAGAGCGCCTCAAGAAGATTCTCGACGAGGCCAAAGCCAGTCCCGAGATCATCCTGTTTATCGATGAACTTCATACGGTGGTGGGAGCCGGAGCCGCTGAAGGCGCCATTGACGCCGCCAACATCCTCAAGCCAGCCTTGTCGCGCGGCGATATCCAGGTGATTGGTGCCACTACCCTCGACGAATACCGTAAGCACATCGAAAAAGACGCCGCGCTCGAGCGACGCTTCCAGCCGGTGCAGGTTCCCGAGACTACCCCCGAGGAGACCATTGAGGTGCTCAAGGGGCTGCGGCCGCGCTACGAAGAGCACCACCGTGTCGAAATTACCGACGAGGCCATCGAGGCCGCCGGCAAGCTCGCTAAGCGTTATGTGGCTGACCGCTTTTTGCCCGACAAAGCCATTGACCTCATTGATGAGGCCGCCAGTCTTGCCCGCATCAAGCGCGGCGGCTCGAGCAAGGCTCTACGCAATCTGCAAAAGCAGGTTACGGAAATCCGCGACGATATTGAAAACGCCGTGTTTGATCAAGACTTCGAGCTGGCGGCTCGACTGAAGACGCGCGAAAGCGTCATCCAGAACCGCCTGGCCTCGCTCAAGCTTAAGGAGGGCGCGGCCGATTCCGCTGTGCGGATTTACGCCGAAGATATTGCCCAGGTAGTATCTCTGATGACCGGAATTCCGATGACGCGCCTCATCAAGACTGAAGTCGACAGTCTGATCAAGCTCGAGGAGTCACTGGGGCGCCGCGTGGTCGGTCAGACCGAAGCCATTGCGGCAATCGGACGCAGTATCCGCCGCTCCCGTACCGGCATCAGTGACGGCCGCCGTCCAATCGGTTCGTTCATGTTCCTCGGACCCACCGGGGTCGGTAAAACCGAGCTGGCGCGTATGCTGTCCGAAGAGCTCTTCCATGACCGCGATGCGATGATCAAGATCGACATGTCCGAGTTTATGGAGCGCCATAATGTCTCGCGCCTCGTTGGTGCCCCGGCCGGGTATGTCGGCTACGATGAGGGTGGTCAGCTCACCGAGCAAGTCCGCCGCAAGCCCTATTCACTGGTCCTGTTTGACGAAATCGAGAAAGCTCACCCCGACGTTTTCAACCTGTTGCTACAGGTCCTCGAAGACGGCTATGTGGCCGATGCCAAGGGCCGCCGCGTCGATTTCCGCAACACGGTGATCATCATGACCTCCAATATTGGCGCCTCGGATATGAATAAAGAAGTGGAGCTTGGCTTTCACACCGAGACCCCCGGCGAAGAGAAGCAGCTGGAAGTCGCTCATGCCAAAATTAAAGCCAAAATCCTCGAAGGCTTGAAGAAGCACTTTCGCCCCGAGTTTTTGAACCGCATCGATGCTACGCTGGTGTTCAAGACCCTGAGCCAAAACGACATCAAGAAGATACTTGTCATTCAGCTAGCTGACCTTCAAAAACGCCTCGATGAGCAGGAGATTAAGCTGCGGGTGACGCCGTCGGCTCGGGCGCTGCTCGTGGAGCGCGGCTACGATATGAAGCAGGGCGCCAGGCCGATGCGCCGGGCTATCCAGGATCTGCTCGAAGATCCGTTGGCTACTGGTCTGCTCGACGGCCGCTTCCAGACCGGTGACACCATTACGGCTACCCGCCGCAACGATCAGATCCATCTTTCGGCCGAGCGCCATTCCAAGCTTTCGACCGAAATTGACGAAGTTGAGGCTCCCGCTCCCGCTGAGTAAAATTACTTTCGTTTTTTGTTCGGTATATGGTAAAATAACCCCACATGGCCAAACCCACCACCAAATTTGTCTGTCAAACCTGCGGCACGAGCTTTAGTCGTTGGATGGGCAAATGCGAGCAGTGCGGCGCCTGGAACTCGCTCGTCGAAGAAGCTGCCCCGGTCTCATCGGGCGGCTTCGGCAAATCCAAGCCCGCGGCAGCCCTCAAACCCACCACCCTGTCGGGCGTTGCCGTGGAGCGCCAGCCCCGGGTCCCGAGTGGCATACCCGAAGTCGATCAAGTCCTCGGAGGCGGCATCGTGCCCGGATCGGTCAT
>JAYUCF010000021.1:0-3800 GCA_043740495.1 bacterium | reverse complement strand
GATCGAACGGCACAGAGATATCCCCCGCCACCAGATTCGGGCTGGGGAGTGACATGCCGGTAAAATTATGAGAACCGTCGCGGCAGATGGGCGGGTGGGTATCGAGCACCGGATTCCCGGCCTCAATGCAGGCGGCATATGAATCGATCGGTGAAGTGGCACCGGCGCGAATTATTACGGCCAACAAAACCGCTCCAATGAAGGCAAGCATCAACTGCAACCACCGGCGCCGCCTGATGTACATTAGCCCCTTCATGGGCTCAGACTTCGTCTGGAATATCAGGTAGTTTGGATGATTTGGCTTCGATAAGGTCGATCAGCTGGTCGACTAGCTCCACCGGATCGTGGCTGAAGATAATCCCGGTGCGGGCACGCTTGGCGGCCTTGAGCACGTGCTCAACTTCATCGGTCATGCCGCCCGAGCCGAGCATAACACCGATGGGTTTACGCTCCTCGATGGCAATTGTAAGCTCGTTGAGCGTGCCGATGCGGCCACCGATCATGATGACCGCGTCGGACGAGCGCACCAACAGAAGATTGCGTCCGGTATATTCGAAGCCGGTAAAGATCACTGTATCGAAGGCATCCAGCGGAAGTTGGTATTTTTTGACGTGCGCGAGGCGGCTGGCGGCTGGCGAGAAGCCGATTGAGGTGATGTCGCGGCCGCCTTCAATCTTGGCAGCTTTGGCGGCGGCGTACGGCAGCCCGCGGGTAGCCCCCGTGACTACTAAATGGCCGCGGCGAACGATCTCGCGCGCCACGGCGGCGGCCAGCTCTTTGCCAACCTCCACGCTATCGCCGCGGGCAGCTCCGGACACGCAGATTTGATAGCGTAGATTGTGATTACTCATGCCGAACCAATATCTCCGGCGAAATAACGGCATTATCGAGCTTCTCGAGCAATTGCTCCTCCAGAGCTGCCTCGCCCATGTAGCGGGCAAATATCTCGTTCCACAGCGCTTCGCGGAAATGATAGAGATAGCGGTCGGAGTAGGGAATGCTATTCGAGTAGCCGAGTGAAATATCCATCAGATTGAAAGTGACGGTGTCGTGAGCGGGGTCTTTGAGCACGGCCACAAAGTCGAGATTTTTCCAGAACTTGATCTCGGGGTCAATATCGTAGAGTACCTCTTCGGCGCGTCGCCAGTGCAGATCTTCGGGTTGCACGTGGGGCTCGAAAATCTCGGGGTGCCGCTCGGTGGTGAGTTTGCCAAAGTAGCGCTGAATCACCCGCCAATGGATGTGCGCGTTGTCGACGATCTTAATGTGAGCAGGATCGGCTATGAGCGTGTCTGCAACGATGGCGCCAAAGTTCTTTTTGGCTTGCATAAGCTTGAAAAATGAACTGTAAAGACGAATCTCGTTGAAGTAATGGAACAACAAAGGCATGACTTTGAGCGTAACCCCCATCATGTGGGTTTCATGCATAGGCATAATGGCAATGGCGCCCATTTCTTTAGAATGAGTAATGTTATGGCGTTTCTTCTGAATGAAATGCTCAGCGATGTCGCCCCACTTTTCGACCGCAAACGGTACCACCTTGATGCGGCGGGGCTCAAAATCTGCGGCAATGAGGTCGAGGTATTGCCGGTCGAAGTTTGTCAGCCACTCGGGGCTCTCGGCGAACCTGAGGGCCAGGAACAGTTCGTAAATATCCTCGGACTCGAGCAGGCGAGATACTAGGTGGTAGCCGAGGCGGTCCATGATAGCCATCGGCGGGGTGCGGCGCAGCATGTCTTTGGCCTTGTCCTCCTTGAGAAACCAGCCGTCTTTCGGCAGCGGCGCGGCCTCGGCGGCTTTGACGATGAGCGGGATCATCTGGCGCAGGTCGCTCGGATCGGTGCCGCCAATGGCCCGAGCGAGATGGTCGTCGTGCTCCTCGACGCGCTTAATGAGTGCAGCGTAAAGCTCGGGGCCGGTGGCCTCCGCAGAAAGCCGCAAATCGTGAATCCGCTGGGCGGAAGTTTCGGCAATTTCAGCCGCGAGTTTAATATCGACGCCCTTTTGGTGCGACTGCAGCTCGAGCTGATGCAGCGCGTGGTCGAATAGCGGCTCTTTGGCTTGCAAAAACCGGCCGATAGTAGACATTACTTACCCTCCAAATTTGTAATTTTGAGCTTCATACGCTTGATACGCCCGGTTTTGAGAATGCCGGCTTTGGCACCAATTTTCGCGACCACGCTGGTGGCGTTGGCGCTGCCGAGCGTGAGGGCGTCTTCAATGGGCAGGCCCTTGGCGAGGGCAGCCACGAAACCGGAGCCAAAGGCGTCCCCGGCGCCGGTGCGGTCGATGGCCTTGACCTTTTGGTAGGCACCGACCTGGTAGAGCTTGCCGGCCACCGCCGCGTAGGCGCCGGCCGGCCCGTTGGTACCGACCACGTACGGGCAGACGCCCTCGGCGCGTACCACCGTTTCACGCAAATCGGAGCCGCCAAACAGTTGTCGAAGCTCCGCAGAGTTGGCTTTGAGAACGGTGATTAAAGGCAGCAGGGCGCGGAATTTTTTAGTTTGGGCGAGTTCGGCGGCACCGGGATCGATAGCGACCTGAATCTGGTGATTATTGGCGTGCTTGAGCAGTTTGGTGAGCAGATCAAGATTGCCGGCTAAGGATGTGATGTAAAACCAGTCGGGATCGAGGGTGCGAATGGCGATATCTTTGGCTCCCAGCTCGTGCGAAGCGCCGCGATGAGTCAGAATTGTGCGCTCACCGGTGGGGGCGACGAGCAGGGTGGAATAGCCAGTATTAAGCTTGGGATCGTGGACGACGCGATCGGTAGCCACGCCTTCGCGCCGCAACACGCGCATCACCTCAACGCCGGCGGGGTCGTGACCGATCTTGCCAACGAACCCGGCGTGCAGGCCCTGCCGGGCAAAAGTCACGGCCGCGTTGGTGGCGCCGCCGCCGGTATCGAAATAAACGTGCTCAACGTCAATTTTGGCCCCCAACGGAAATTGCTCCACATAGTCACGGCTGCGGACATCACGGCGAGCATGGAGGGCCTTGCCGGTCAAGAACACGTCTTGAGTAGCAGCTCCAAATGTTAGAATTTTGATATTCACCTCATGCATTGTATCTAGAATACCAGTTGTGCTTTACAAATAACAGCCCGATGCGGGAATTTAATTAAAGGCGTCTTCGTCAACAGGAGCAGAGGTAATCGGGTCAGAACTAGGCACAGAACCCTTGCCGGCAGACCCGAAGCTATCTATTTTGGCCTCCACAACGGCTTGGACGGCGGCAATGACCTCGGGCATAAGCTTCACTACCGCGAATTCCGCGGGATTATCTGCCAGTACTTTTTCGAGGGTATTGCGGTAGGCCCTGCGCAGGTCGGAGTTAATGTTGATTTTGTTGATACCGCGCGCGACGGCGCCGCGAAATTGCTCGTCGGGCGTGCCGGAACCGCCGTGCAAACTAAAATGCGCATCGGGGCTGGCCGCGACGATCTGCTCGAGCAGTTTGAGGTCGAGTTGTTTGGGTACCGGGTACGTGCCGTGTAGATTGCCGATGGCCACTGCAAAGGTGTCCAATCCGGTGGCAGCAATAAATTCTTGCGCCTCTTTTGGCTTGGTAAAGGTTTTTTTGATTTCCTCATAGTCGATGGTGTCGGTGTGAACGTTGGAGCTGCCTCCAAAATAGTGCGGCTCGCTTTCCACGAGTGCCCCGGTGGTTTTGGCGTACTCCACTACCTCTTTGGTGGCGGCGATGATTTCGGCTGGACTAGCGTCTTTTTTGGCTTGGGAAAGATCTATGTGAATAAATTCGAAACCGGCATCAATCCCCGCCTTGGCGGCGGCAAC
>JAYUCF010000020.1:0-14431 GCA_043740495.1 bacterium | reverse complement strand
TACCCTTAAATCATCAATCAGCGTCTCATCAGCCCCCGCCCGCCGGGCCGCGGCATACTGTAATACCCGCGCCCGAGCAGCATCTTCCCAGGTATCGATCGAGCTCAGCACATCCGCCCCCACAATAAATACAAAATCCGTAGCCGGATAGCGCGACATCATAAGCTCAAAATCAGCTATGGTATGGCTCACCGACACCTCACCACCCGCCGGCACCCCCTCGCGCATTGTCGGCTCATCCGCCACCGCCAGCCGCACCATCGCCACACGGTCCTCCAGAGCCATCACGCCGGTCTTATGCTCCGGAGCCGGATTGGTCAGGAACCACACCTCATCGAGCTCACAGGCGCTCTGAGCCGCCCGAGCCATCGCCGTATGGCCCAGGTGTACCGGATCAAACGTTCCGGTGAGCAGCCCCACTCGTCGGTTGGAGCTAAACACGTTCCGGTCGAACTCGGCTCGAGATCATATCGTATATCTGCTTGGCCGCCTGCTCGCTTTTGCCCGTGGCATTCACTACCCAGGTATAAAAATCCAGCCCGCGAGCTTGATCGAGCTCGCGCACCGCTTGCTCTAGGCGACGCTCTATCGACGCCAGATCGTTAGTTCCACGATGCTCAAGCCGGCGCCTCAGCTCTACCACATCGTCCTGATCGCTCCCATCCGTCGGCTTGATGAAGATACACAGGCTATCGGGCAGTATTTGGTGAACAAATTCGCCGCCGTTAATTTCAATTTCCAGCAGCACCGTCACGCCGCGGCGCAAATGCTCAATAATCGGCTCCAGCGGCGTACCGTAGCGGGCGCCTTCAGTGAACCCGTTAGCCTCCAAGAACCCTCCGGCCCGCTCACGCGCTTCGAATTCGTCCTTGGTGGTAAAGGTGTATTTGTGGTGTAGCACCTCACCGGGACGAGGCTCGCGCGTGGTAGTTGATACCGATAACCAGAGCTTTTCCCCCGCAAATGCCAGCATTTCATCGATGACTTTGCCTTTACCGGCCCCCGCGGACGGACCGGAGATCACCACTAGTTGGCCTGGAAGGCCTGCGAATTTGCTTCTCATTTCATCAACTTCTACGTGATCGTTTGGCACTTCTTCTCCTCAAAACCGTATTGTAAATGCCCTATCCGTTACCAACAAGCCCCAGCTGCACTTTTCCCCAATTTATGAAAAGTTATCCCCTGGCAAAATTACCAGTCATATGACAACATATAGTCATGAAATGTCCGTTTTGCCGATCTAATCAAACCGAGATCTACAACACCCGTGCCACCAAGTTCGCTACCCAGATCTGGCGCCGTCGGCGTTGCCTAAGTTGCCACGAGGCCTTCACTACGTACGAAGCCGCCGACCTAGGATTCCTTCATGTTCACGCCCAAAACGGCTCACAGCGACCCTACAGCCGCGCGAGGCTATACTCCGCTATTGCTTCGGCCTTTGAACCCGCCAAAGTTACCTCCACCGCCGTCGACGCGGTCACCGACACGGTCGAATCCAAGCTCCTCGACCTCAAAAACCCCATTATCAACTCGGACCAGATTGCCGCCATAATCCTCACCACCCTCAAACACATAGATACCTCGGCCTTCCTGCGCTATCTCGCCTCCCACGCCGATCTGCGCTCCAAGTCTGAGCTCAAACGACAGCTTCGAAATTATTAAAGAAAAAGGACCCCCTCAGGGGCCCTTTTTCTTTGGCTAGGTAAACTCTACTTTTTGTCGCGGCGATCCTTATCGCCCTCATTCTCCTCAGATACCACGATTGGATCCTCTTCCATGGCACTTTCCGGTACTCCGCCTTCCACAGCCTCCTCAAGCTCGGCCATCTCGGCGTCTGAGCGTGGCGGCTCCACTTTCGCCACCAGCATGGTGAGATCTTCCTCCACAAACTTCACGCCCTTGGGTAGTTTCAGGTCGGCCAGCGTGATCGTCTTTTCGAAATCATCCAGCACGGCGATATCGGCCTCGATCGACTGCGGCAAGTTACCCGGCAGGCACTCCACCTCGACCATTTCCAGACCCTTCACCAACGTCCCTTCACCCTGGAACACCGCGTTGGATTCACCAACGTAGTGAATTGGTACTTCAGCCTTAAGCACTTCGTCCATTCGGACAATATAAAAGTCTACATGAGTAATTTCACCACGGGCGCTGCTATGCTGCACGTCGTGGATTAATACGTTTCGGGCTTTGCCCTCACCTACTTTTAGCGCCACAATCTTGTTTCCGCCGGCACTGCGGTAGATCTTCTCAATCGTTTTTGACTCCAGCTCAAGCGATTCGGAGGCCACCCCGTTTCCGTAAACCACTGCCGGCACCTTGCCGGCGGCGCGCAAAAGCTTATTTTTCTTACCGCTTACCGAGCGTTTTTCGGCCACCAGTTCAATCATATCCATCGTTTCATCCTTTACCCGAAATTAACTGCTATTTACCCTTCTTCACGAAGGTTTTAGATTTGGACATCCAGCGATGAAATTCTGCAATCTCACTCGCCGAAATGGCTCCCTTGGAAGCGAATTTGGCCTCTTCGCTCTGCCGCAAATCAGATTTACGCTTGCCCCCGCTCTTGCCATTGACCGATACCGTTGCCAGCACGGGCAAGGAGCAGTTGTGACACGATAACTGCACGAAACAGTACAAATCTATGTCGCCCAAGAATCGAATATCATCGAAATGATAATTCGTTTCGCACGAGGGGCACTTATAGAACTCTTGCAGATTGCGAATCAATTCTTGTAAGTACTTCGGCTGCATTAGGTATCCCCCCGTTACAACCTCATCTTAGCACCCGCCACGACGCCCGAGCAAACATAGCAGGTAATGCCCTTTTCGCCTAGGACTTGCTTCGCCGTTGATGGAGGTCACGCAAAAACAACCCGCCCATAGCCAATACCATCATGCACACCAATACTCCGAACCCGATTAATTTGACCATCGAACTCGAAGTGAGTGCCACCATTCCAAATAATGCCACCACCGCGTACACCACCAGCACCGCTTGGCGCTGATTTAGCCCCGCCTCGAGCAGCAAGTGGTGAAAATGCTGCCGATCAGCCTTAAACGGCGACACACCGCGCATTATCCGCCGCACCGCCGCCCACAGGGCATCAAGAATCGGAAATCCGAGCACCAAAGCCGCCGTCGCCAACTTGGCACCAGAGTATATCGACAACATGGCCAGCGTCAGACCCAGGAAATATGCGCCCGAATCGCCCATAAAAATTTTGGCCGGATAGAAATTGTGCGGTAAAAAACCCAGTGCCGCCCCCGCCAGTATGATCGCCAGTAATGCCACCGCCGGCTGATGGACGTTCGGGCGCACGGCCACCACAAACATCACCACCGCGGCAATCCCCGACACCCCGCACGCCAAACCGTCGAGCCCATCTAGAAAGTTGATCGTGTTCGCCAACCCCACCATCCAGAGCAAGCTCAAAATATTCGCAATCGGCGTAATGTGAAACTGCGCCCCCAGCACCTCAAAATTCGTCCGGCCCCAGCTCAAATCGATCACTCCGCCAAACGGATTAGTCACCGCGGTGATTCCAATTCCCCCAGCCAGCGCCACCCCCGCCGCCAAAAATTGCCCCGCCAGCTTAATTCCCGGCGACAAATCCCGAATATCGTCCAACACCCCCACAGCCACCAGTATCAGGCATCCCAGCAGCAGGCTCGCCAGCTGGCGCGACATCGGCAGTAAAATCATCACCGTTATCACAAACGCCGCAAATATTGCCACCCCGCCCAAGTAAGCTACCTCACGGGTATGGATTTTGCGGTTAGCCGACGGCAGGTCCACAATCCCGTGCGCCAAAGCATAGCGGCGCACCCACGGCGTCAGCCCCGCACTCAACGCGAAGGCCAGACCAAACCCGAGCAGATATATCATTATTTTTTTGTAGCCTTTTCGGTCACATAAAATTCCAGATATTTACCAAACATTAGACGCGTTTGCGAATTCAGTGCCGCGAGCGCTCCGAAGCAAATACTAACCACCGGCAGCAATGCCCACTGAGCCAACATCCCGATAAACCTCGTCTTGTGATACCGCTCCGGCTTCGGCGGCAGCGATATTAAACTAAGCAGAATCGTTATCACTATCGAAACCGAGGCTAATGTGAGTATTCTCGAAGTAATTATAGGCAAATTGTGAGCCAAAGATTGATAAGCAAAACTACGGTTCAAATATAATGGCAGCCAACCCACGAAGGTCAGAATAAGTGGTGCCGTTGCCCACGAAAAATGTGAATCAAACAACCGGGCGATCTGAACCCCTTTGTTTGCCCAAGATATGCGCTTATTTGCGATAGAATTCCGTACAACGAAAGGAAAATCGCTCACACCCCAGGCCCACCGCCGCAGCTGCAAAAATTGCACCTGAAATGTCTTAAAGTAGGTCCCCGCCAGCACCGCGTCTTGATACACCGGAGTAAAGACCGGAACTACTTCATGATCACCGTTGAACACAAAATATGTACGCCAGTACTGATGCCCGTCCTCCACAATCGAAGTGACGCTCCAATAATCAGTCGCAATCAGCGCCTTCAAAGATTGAGCGTGAGCGGCAAAGTTTCGCAACCGATGCGGCCGCATCGTCTCCATCAACAGCCAAAACGAGTTACCCGTCGCAATCACCCGCATCGGCGCCGGTACGTCCCAAATGTTGTTGTAAAACATCGGTACCGGCTGATAGCTTCTCTGCACTCGCTTGGTATCGGTGGCGTACAGATAAGATAAGTAGCTAAAATAATTCTTTGCCGCCCGGTGATCAGAATCGAAAGTGGTCACCACCACCCGCTCCGGATCGATCCCTCGTTTTAGGATCTCGGCGGTCAGTACGCGTCCGGCAAAACTTATGTTACCGCCCTTGCCGCGGACCTCACCCACCATCCCGTCAGGGTGCTTCACGGCGATTGCCATCGCAAACTTATCACCAAACTCCGCCACGAGCCGGTGGGCGTTGGCTTCGGTCTCGGGGCCGCCACGCTCCTCGTATGCCACCACCAACATGATCTGCTTCAGCGGAAAATCCACCTCTGTCAACGATTTTACCGACGGATGCAAGATATCCATTGATTCGTTTAATGTCGCCAGCACCACGGCGTGATAGATTTCAGTCGGATCCATAATCTCATCGGCGCGCCCGACCAGATCAGCCACCCGCGCCTTCTCGCGTCTCAGCTGGCGATATTGCAATTTGGTTTTACTGTCCGTGAAGCTCCACATACTCGCAGCTCCGGGTTGAGCTCCCCGCATCGCTGCCAGTTCGTCGCTAGCGACCTGCAGACTATTGTCCAGGTGCTGCAGCTGCTCCAGCCGCCCGTTCCAGTCAATACTCTGAGCCAAATGCAGCCGCCGATACCCTCGAATCAAATTACCGCTCATACGGAATGACTTAATCGTCCAGTACAGATCATAGGCAATAATGAAATACGCCACCGCCACTGGCAACGTTAGGCTCAACAAAATTGGCAGCAACAAAGTGAGCCAGGTGATCGTCCCAGGCAATATCTCCATACTGCGCGTAAACCAATGCCGATCGTAGTACCGACTGTCGGACGCGGCCGCCGTGGAATTACTCATCGCACCGCCCCAAAAGCCTGCGCAATTATAAAACCGAATACGCTCACCACCACCGCCGTCACCAGCAGGAAAAAGCTGGCTAGCCGGCTACGGGTAAAGCTATGGTAGGCAAACACCACGTTAATGATGGTAATCATTAACGACACCACGGCAACCTCAAACGGATAGTACCAGGGGCCCAATCGGTCGAATAGCGTGAAACTCGAGAAATGCACTGGCACCTGGCTATCCGTCGGGTGTAATCGCAACATCAAACTCACCAGATTCACCGCGTTCACGCCCAGCGCGCCGCTCAAGACCCCCACCGTCAACCGATCATGAAAAAAGCGCTGGCTGAGCACATCGCTGGTGAGTTCTTGAATAGTTAGCCGAAGCTTACTTAGTGGCTGGAAGCCTTTCATGAATCGAATTATAACACCCTGAGTAGAGAATCATTACCTGCATTGGAGCGGGTAGAGGGAATCGAACCCTCGACTCAACCTTGGGAAGGTCGCGTTTTACCCCTAAACTATACCCGCACAATAAAAACTGGAGCCGATGAAGGGATTCGAACCCATGACCTACGCTTTACGAAAGCGCCGCTCTACCAACTGAGCTACATCGGCGTAACCAGGATAGATTAGCAAATTACGGGTGAAATTTCCAGAGCCCAACGTAAGTGCTATCCTGAGAACATGTTAAATACAGCCATCTCACTCATAGTCCGCGCCGGGCGCCGATTGGGTCTAAACGATGCCATCATTAACGATTTTCTCGAACCAAATTTCGAGCATATCTTCGAGATTGAGCTTGCCAGCGGTAAACGTTTTCAATCCTACCGCGTCCAACACAATGATCTGCATGGCCCCTACAAGGGCGGCATTCGTTTCCACCCGGATGTAAATTTGGAAGAGGTTCGGGCTCTCGCCACGCTAATGACCCTCAAGACCGCTGCTGTGGGTCTCCCGCTAGGCGGAGGTAAGGGAGGAATATCCGTAGATCCGCGCGAGCTTACGCCCGCTGAGCTCGAAGAACTCAGCCGCGCCTACTCCCGACACCTGGCACCCCACATTGGCCCTCACAAAGACGTCCCTGCTCCGGACGTCAACACCAATCCGGCCATTATCGACTGGATGGTCGACGAATTTGAACAGATCACCGGCGACACCACCAAAGCCAGTTTCACCGGCAAAAGCCTGAGTGCCGGGGGTAGCCTCGGGCGGGATGCCGCCACCGGCCGCGGCGGGGTGATTACCCTCGCCGAGTACCTCCGTCTCAGCGGTCAGGCCGACCGACCGCTCACAGTCGCCGTTCAGGGTTTCGGCAACGTCGGCCCGTTCTTCAGCACCGTAGCCAAAGCTAATCATCCCCACTGGAAGCTAATAGCCGCCAGCGACACCTCCGCTGGCCTCTCCAACCCTCACGGCCTCGATGCCGCCGCCCTCGCCAAGCTCAAACGGGACCGGGGCCGCTTCGCCAACTATCAGGCCCCGGGCGTTACCCAAATTGCCACCGACAACATCATCGCCCAAGACGTTGACGTCCTTGTGTTAGCCGCTCTTGGCGACACCATCACCGAAACAAATATGGGCTCTGTAAAGGCCAAAACTGTCGTGGAGCTCGCCAACGGCCCCATCAACGAGGCGGCTAGCGACTCCCTCGCCACCCGAAACACCGTGGTGCTCCCCGACATCATCGCCAACGCCGGCGGCGTCATCGTGAGCTATCTGGAATGGGTCCAAAACCTAGCCGATCAGCATTGGTCCGAGAACAAGGTCAACTCTGAACTCAACCACTACCTCATCCCAGCCATTGGCGCCATGTATCTCACCGCGGATAAATTCAAAGTCTCATACAAGGAAGCCGCCTTCATGAATGCCCTCGCTAAAATCATGTCTACCATCCCCTAAAATAAAAAAGCTAATAGCTAGCCAAACCTGCTAGCTATTAGGACTATTAATAACCAAAACTACCCTACCGTACTAAGCAAAACCCTTGTGCTTTGGAAACCTTCGCTCGTACCTCTCAGCCAGAAATTCATACTTCTGCTCGAGAGCCCGCTTGGCTTCATCCGGACTCATGTAGAACACATCGTACAGATCTTGTTGCTGTACCTGCATGTTTTGTGATTTGATCTTTCGAATTCTTGATCGGCCCACGGTATCAACCCTCACTCATTAGTTGTGACGCCAGTATCTCCAAATCCCTGATTCCGAACATCAGCTCTTATTCCAAAGCTTAAGGTCTTCAATGGACAAACTTTTGTCTAAACAAAACTAACTTAATATGTAAGATATAGCTTGAAAATATACCCGCTTAGGCCGTTGTAGCGTACCTGCTGCCATTGTGAGTCGCTATCAGGCAACAGCTGCACCAGCGTACCGCCGTTAATATCGGTTATGACGCCCGTGGACGCCGATTTCCCGGCCCGCATATGCACGATTGGGTATGAGTTCGTCGTAGCAGTGGGGACCGCCACCGTCGGTACCGGCGTAGGCGCTGGAGTCGCCGTCGGTGTGGGGCTCGCGGTTGGTTTGGGTGTCACGGTTGGCGACGGCGTACCGCCGAGATTTAGCGGGCGCAACAAAATATCATTAGCCAGGCTGCCGCGCCCGCCAAGCGCCATGGTGGCCTCGGTGAGACCTCCGGCCAGCACTGCCAATATCACGAGGCTTCCGAACGTTGCTGCAAACCTCTCCACGCTCTATACCTACTGCTGGTAATACTTGATATACAACATCACGATTGCCGCAGCTACCCCTACGATCACCAGCAATCCGATCACGAACTGCAGCACCACCTTCCATCCGCCACCGCGTTTGGCGGATGCGGGCTTGGCTTGAGACTCCGGCTCGGTTTGGTGGTTGTGAGTTGGCCTCATTGGTTGAACCGACGGCCCCGCGGGACGTGACGGCGCAACCGCCGCCCGCACGTCTGGATTCTGCGCCGGAGGAGCTCCCGCCGACCGCGCTGGTCGGGCAAACCCGTCCATTCTTCGCGGCCCCATATCTGTCATTCTACGATTCGATCTTGGTTGATCCACGCTCGTTTACTACCCATTACTCTCTCAATAATACCACATTTTCAGATTAATGCTTGTGCTCAGAATTATCGCCTCGCGTGTTATGCTCAGGGTTAATTATGACTACCTTCCGCACCACCCGAACTTTTGATGTCCTGTTTCTCTTGGTCGTTACCGGCCTGCTCATATTAGCCTCCATCAATCGCCAGTATTTCGGCGACAAAATCTTCTTCCTGAGCTACGAACCCTCCGCCAAAACCATCCAACTAGCCGCCGCCGCCGGTCTGTCCGACTCCGGCCGCACCCTGCTGTATCGCACCAACCCGCAGTTCTCCAGCCGGGCAGCTATAATCAAAGCATGTGATATCGAACGGCTCGGCTGCCTCAGCCGGGAAGGCCAAACTTTCATCTTAGATGATCCCGCAAAACCCACTCAAACCATCGTTACCGGAGCCCACGAGATGCTCCATCTCGCTTACCGTCGTCTCACGCAAAGCCAAAAAGCTGAACTCGCCCCCCTGCTCGATCAAGCCATCTCAGCCCACGCCATCGATATCAGCAATGAGCTCCGATCCGAAACTACGCTTGAAGATCGCCGCGATGAGGCCCACTCGCTGCTTGGTACCGAATACAAAAATCTCCCTCCTAAGCTCGAAACCTACTACCAAGAGTATTTCCTAGACCGATCCAAGATTCTTGCCGCCGCCACCGAGAATTAAAGCCCCAGCCGCCACAGCGTAGTATCATCTCGCATCTTAAAACCTAGCCTGGTATACACCCTATGTGAGCTCACCCTCGTAGGATTAGAGGTCAAATTGATTGAACCCGCTTCAGCCGGCGCCTCCGCGATTGCCGTCTCCAGCAATCGAGTGGCAATCCCCTGCCCGCGGAAAGCCTCATCCACCACAAAATCCTCAATCCAGCAGATGGTCCGTACCGAATGGCTCACATCCACCCGTTGCACCGTGCCCACTATCCTACCCTGCACCCGCGCCACATACACTCCCCCCGGCATAGCCAGCACCCGCCCTAGCCGTTCCGGTGTCAGTATCTCGGCACTTGCCGTCAATTGCGGCAACAAACCCCCAATTTGCTCGGCCACTTTTACGCTAACTTCGGTCAAACGTTCGATCACTGCATCGGCCATGTTTTGCCTCATCATTTATATGATCCTATCATATAAACCGGCTATGTTAAGCGAAGTTCATTGAGCTAATAATTGATACAACCCGGTATTTCGTCCTATCGATACTCCGGATTTTCAAAATCAAACCGCGCCCCCGCATCCCACTCCCGGCGCTGATTGCCATAGGCCGGAATGCCGCCGCTGTCTTTCAGCAGCTTGGCCAGGTGCATAAGGTTCCATGCCATGAACGTGGTATTGCGATTGGTGAAATCGTTCTCCGGTCCGCCCGACCCCTTATCCAAGTATGACGGCCCCGGACCCGCTTCGCCGATCCACCCGGAATCTGCTTGAGGGGGAATCGTATACCCCACATGTTGCAAACTATATAACAGATTCATCGCGCAATGCTTCACCCCGTCTTCGTTCCCCGTGATGATGCACCCGCCTACCCGGCCGTAATACGCGTATTGCCCCGCTTCGTTTAGTTCGCTCGATCCCGCGTACAGCCGCTCCACCACCCGCTTCATCACCGAGCTGTTATCTCCCAGCCAAATCGGCCCGCACAACACCAAAATATCGGCCACCATCACCTTCTTCGCAATCTCAGGCCACTGATCGGTTTTCCAGCCGTGTTCGCGCATATCCGGCCACACTCCGGTCGCAATGTCGTGATCCACCGCCCGAATTACCTCGGTCTTCACCCCGTGTTTATCCATGATTGCCCGGCTTTTATCGAGCAAACCATCGGTATTGCTCACTTCCGGAGACTTTTTCAGCGTCGCATTAATATATATAGCTTTCAAATCGGAAAAATCATAATCAGCCATCGTAACACTCCCAAATTACCCTTAGAAAACTACTCTCTCACAAATTATTCGCAAATGCACCGTACGCAGTGCCAGCCCAACGGCATTTATAAAGAGGCCAAACCCGATATCACCTTCGAGGGCAATACCGGGTATGGAAGCCAGAAAGAAGCTCGATCAGTCGAGCGCGGCACGATTCGGGTAGCGTCGGCGGACAAGATCGGCGGGACGAACCCCGTTGGGATTTTTCGTTTGCCGGCAGATATGCTCCGCCAAATCATGCAGCTCCCTCGGCGTCGGACCCTGCGTGGCAGCTGCCTGAGCATTTGCTATAGACCGGCCTGGTTCAAGACCAACCCTACCGAGTACCCCTCTTGCCAACGAGAATGGTGCTTTCAAGCGCATGCGGTTCTCCTATCGTCGGTTTCTGAACTCCCCGACCAATACTGCCAGACTGTGTTGCGGGAGGCTTCGCCCATACCCCTAGAATTCCCCAGATATAATCCAAACATTTTGGCAAATTACCGGTTACGCCCGTTTGCGCCGAGCCAGAAAGGATGAAGTTCGGACTATATGTCAAACCGCAGGGCATGGAATAACCCCCTCCTGGGCATTCCGGTCTCATAAAGACGAGGAATTCCCCGAGGGGGGCGTAGTGGGTGGGGCCGTCTACTAAAGTTGGCTAGTGAGCTCAGGGCGGGCCTCTGTCTTCTTGAAAAGTCTCCGCGATGCCGAATGGTCAAGCGCTCAGAACAACCTCATTCTCAGCCGGTATGGTTCCGACAAAGTAGAACCTGTGGTTCACACGATCTACCTCGAAACCGAGCTCCTCGAGCGCTTTGCATAGCATTTTGTCGGTAGAGTGCTTAGTCGCGTAGGCGTACAGTGCAGCAACGCTGGCCGCAGGCAGGATTCCGACTGTGCCGCACTCGCAGCACGCCTCCTGAGCCAATCCCCGGCCACACTCTTCCCAATACTGTCTCATATTGGGCAGCACCCAGTAGTAGCGACCGTCTGCCGCCGCCCAGTCGTCCCGAGCTGCTTGGGTATTCCCGCTCTGCTCAAGCATCTGGCTGGTTCGGCACACCGGACACATCACCGTGAACTTGAGAGAGATAATCGCCTCAAACGGCCTCCCTTCGGAGCTAGAAGCGAAACGAGTTACGCGAGTGGTCGTAGCCTGATCACGTTGCCAGTACATAATTATCCTTTGGTCTAGGGCCAACCGGTGAAACGCACCGGCATTCGCTTTCGGAACTGGGTAATTATCCAACAAATATATAATTGCTGCAAGCATGAGTAATATGTTTATCGGGCATGAAAAAAGCGCCACTTTCGTGACGCACTTTTCCTGGCGGGCTCGACCGGTTTCGAACCGGCGATCTCCTCCGTGACAGGGAGGCGTGATAACCACTTCACTACGAGCCCATAGCTGTAAAACCGCCTAATCCTATCATTTATCGGCACCCCGAGCAAGACTTGACGATGACTTGTCGTTTTATCTTGCTCGGGGTCAGACTTAGGCCTTGATGAACTTGTTGACCTTGGCCTTGCTCTTCTCACCGGCGAAGTACTCTGTAAAATCTACCGTCTTGATAAGGATGTGTTGAGCGTGAATTGAGCCATCGTCTTTCTTCTCAATAACCTTCAATATCTCGAAGCCATACTGATCTTTGATGGGATCGGACACCTGGCCTGGCTGTAGCGCCTCGGCAGCCTTCTGTAGCTCGTCGGGAAGTTGACCTTTGGTAAAGAAGCCCAGATCGCCTCCACTGGCCGCATCGGACGACTGTGAATTCTTCTTGGCCACTTCGGTGAAATCTCCCCCGGCCTTAATATCTTTCAGTACGTTCTGCGCCTTGGTTTTGGCAGCGGCGGTCACAGCCGGGTCGGAGGTCACTTTATCTTCCAGGTCCTTAGCCAAAAGCTGCTTGTAAACCACACTCTTGAGGTCACCGATGTTCCAGCCGTAGATCTGATTTAGGGTCTTCAGCAGCGTGTCTTTGCCACCATAGCGTTGGTAGAGCTGGTTGATAAGATCGTTCACCTCTTTGTCGGTCACTTTTACCTTCTTTTGAGAGGCCAGCTGGGCAGTCAGAGAGTCATCTACCAGTTTGCCCAAGGCGTGCTCTTTTATCTGAACCACCAGCTTCTTGCCGTCGGCGGAATTAAAGTCCACCGCCGGTTGGTTGTTTAGTTTGGCATTGTTCTGGTAAGCCCGCTTGTTGGCTTCGACCTCAAACAGATAAGCCTTGTACGTCACAAAGTGCCCGTTCACCCGTTCTACCGGGTAAGGTACCACAGAGGCCACCGCCTTAACGGCCGGATTATCGCTGCGGTAAACATAAATCAGCACACCAAATATCACCACCACTACTGCTATCAGGCCCACCACTACTGCCGCTACCTTCATCGCCAACCCGCGTATATCCCGTGCCTTCACGGGCGGGATCAAGGTACTGGGCGAGCCTTCGGTTTTCGCCGTCATAGAACCAACGGCCTCGGTTTTATCAACCTCAGCCACCTTCGGAGCGACCTTGTCCATTACATCAACTTTCTCAGGCTTCTTTGCCTTCGGAGCATCTGCCGATTTGGCCGGTGTCTTAAGTTTCTTCAACGGATCTATATCTTTCGACACGTCCTTGGCAACTTTGTCATTGTTACTCGGCAAAACAAACTCCTCGTCTCGAACCCACCCATCCAGTAAGTTCGGTAATTATATGGTTATAATGCTAGCTTAGTTCACTCACTGTGTCGACCCGCCTCCGCCCCGCCGTACCGCCTCCAGCAGCTGAGCATGGATCTCTGCCGGCCTGTGAATCGTCTTCATTTCCAGATCACCCACGTACGTCCGCGCCGTAATGTCGCCAAAGCCAAACAACACCGCCTGAAATCCCCCGATGTGATAATTCACGTTCGATATCACATCAAGCTGCCACTCATCTACCTTGCGGTCGAAAAACCCTTTTTGCTTGATCTCGAGTATCCGGCGGTCGGTCACCAAATAAACCGTGTAATACCAGCCCACCCACCGGTAGAACCATGCCAGGACAACCAGCACCACGATCCCCCACATGACCTTCATTAGAACCGCGGGTAGCCATTCAACGGTGTAAATCTGCTGAAAATCGAGCGGCAACACGGCTACCACGATCACCAGCAGCCCTACGATCAACGCCTTGCGCATCACCAACGGATGCTGCCGAAACACCAGCTGCACGATTTCACCTTCGTGCTGGCCCGGAAATTCCTTTGCCACCGCTTTGGCGGATTCGTTTTTGCTCATGCTTTAATTGTAACATTCGCGCTGAGGTGCGTCTGATATAATCGCAAGAGTCACCGTGCCTCAGTAGCTCAGTGGATAGAGCGTCTCCGTCCTAAGGAGAGCGTCGGGGGTTCGATTCCCTCCTGGGGCACCATCGTATTATTTTCATCAAATGAGGCCGTATCCTTATCGGCTTCTTTTTGATTTTCAACTTCAATAAGGGATATTTCTTGGTAGCAAAGACCCATTAGGGCGGTTCCAAATCCTTCCGTCGTAGAATACGAAATTCCGTCTGGATACAGCATTTTTTGGAACCGCTGACGATCTCCAAGCGAAGCGAGCGTCCATAAGCGCCCGGCATTAGCCATGAAAGAGACGGCTACGTCTACAATTGCCTCTTTCTCTAGTTCTCCTTCATACAACTCACCTCGAGCGCCAACCAGCTCCGCTTTCTTCATACTAACCCGATCAAGCTGCTCGACCATATCAGCATCACTCATGACCCCATCCAGGTTGCGACAATTCCATTGCAGGTATCCAGAACGTAAACCTTGCCCCACTCCATAAATGCTTTTTCGTTTATCTTTTTTATTAATACCTGGCACCCGTTAGGATATTCAGGTGCCATGCTGTCACCTGCCACGTTTATC
>JAYUCF010000019.1:0-5058 GCA_043740495.1 bacterium | reverse complement strand
ATCGCGATCTTCGATAGTGGTGTTCCCGGGACCTCCGAGGCCACCGCTGCCCTCGATTTCGCGAAGTCCGCGAACATCAACCTAGTGATCAACTACTCGGGCATCAACGAGAAACCGGCTGTGGTGAAGCAATACCTCGACGCAGCGCAAGCGCGCGGCGTGCAGGTGGCGCTCAGCCTCAAGGACCTCCTCGGAGGCCCCAATCTGGTATCCGACCCGGCGCTCGATCAAGACCCCGGCAACCTGGGCATGCACAAAACCTACGGGGTCACGCCGGACGACCAGGTGGGTGAGATTATCAAGGATTTCGATTCCCACCCGGCAGTCTGGGGCTACCTCATCTCCGATGAGCTGCCCCAGGATCCTGCTGGCGACCAAGGCCTCAATAAGTGGCTGAGGCCGCTGCAAGATCGCAATGCGCTTCTAAAAGGTCTCACCGACAAGCCCACCCTGACCACGATGTATTGGGGTGATCAGCGAGAGGAATTCCTCAAGCAGGTCAAGACCGGTACCGACCAGCTAATGGTCGATTACTACCCCTATCCGGACACACGAGCCGTCCCCGGTAAGTTCTACGGATCAACCCTGGACAGCTTCAAGGTAGGGCAGACGGTTCAGACGGTGGCCGGCAACGGCAGCTGGTTTGGCCTCCAAGGCTTCTCTTGGCAGGCTGAACCCGACACGGCGGCGAACTTCACGTTCGGCCCCAACCCACCGGCACCCAATGCCGATTGGATGACTTACATGGCGCAGCTCGCTCTACGGGGAGGCGTCCGCAACCTTGCGGTCTTCAGCTACGGCTACGCGCAAGCTACGCCCGGCCAGCTCGATCAGGTAAAGCGAGCGGTAAGCCAGATTCGTGCACTTCCCGAGTTTGGCTGAATCAGCCGGGCACACGGCAAGGACGAGGAGCAATCCTCCTCGTCCTTGCCGCCCAACGCAATTATTCTCTTTAAACACCCGCCTTTGAGCGGGTGTTAGTTATTGCAATGCATCCTACTCATTGACAAAAATGGAATAAATATGTATAATCATCAATTGTTAACGATTGTTTTTACTTAGATGAAACTCACCAAAACCCGCGCCGCCATCCTCATAGCTACCATCCTCGCCTCATCCGGCTCTTACGCCATTGGTCGAGACGGTATTGACGTGGGCCGCGCTATTGTCGAAAGCCGTTGTTCCGCCGGGGCGTTTATCGCTCATGCCAAAGCGCCGAGCACCGTGCAGGCCGACGTGCATTCCGATGTGTCAGGTACCCTGGCGAATCGCCCCGCTCAAACCACCAGCTCCACCTTTGCGCCCGTCGCACTTACCTCCGGTAACCTCATCTCCAACGGCACGCTCGAGGCCCACATCGGAGCCAAGCCCGACGTCTGGGAAAACAATGCGGTCGGCGCAAACAGCAGCCGTTTCTCGGTGGTCGCCGGCGCTAACTCACAGACCGGGTTGCGTATCGACATCACGCGCTATATCGATGGCACCGCCGACTGGTATACCCAAAACATCGCAGTTACTCCCGGCGCTTACTACCAGTTTTCGGACGCGTACCGGTCGAACGTTACCACTCGCCCCGTCCTCATCTTAAAAGACCAATTAGGAAAATCTCAGTACATTCAGCTCGACTCCGTCCCTCCTAGCGCCGATTGGACCCCCGACACGCAGCGCTTTTTCGTACCGAGCAATATTTTAACTATCATGATTTCGCGTCCCCTCGACCGTGTCGGTTGGCTAGAAACCGACAACTACAATCTCCAGCTTGCTGCCGCCCCGGCCTGGAACAAGGCCATGGTATCGCTGACATTCGACGACGGTTGGCGCAGTATTCACGACAACGCTTTGCCGCTGATGAAGCGCTACAATGTGTTATCCACTCAGTACATCGTTTCGGGTTTCCTCGGTCAGCTCAAGGATTACATGACCCAGTCGCAGGTCTACGACTTTCTCGTGGCGGGCCATGAGATCGGTTCTCATACCGTCGATCACCCCGACCTCACCCAACTGAGCGACAAAGACCTAACCCATCAGCTCAAAGCCTCCCACGATGGGTTGACGAAGTGCTTCCAGCCTACGACTGACTTCGCTCCACCCTTTGGTGCCAGCAACGAGCGCACGATTAAAGCCGAGCAGACCCTCTACCAAACTGCCCGTTCCACCGAGGTCGGTTTCAACTCGTCCGATACCCTCAATTCTTATCAGCTCAAAGTCCAAAACGTCCGCTCAGACACATCGCCTCAGCAAATCCGAGCTTGGCTCGATACAGCCAAGGCCAACCGCGTATGGCTGATCCTAGTGTATCACCAGGTCATAAATGGCGGCGGGGAGTACTCTCGCACCCCCGCCGACTTTGAGGCCGATCTTCGCAGCATCAAGACTTCGGGCATTGAGGTGGAAACGATTCACGACGGCTATGCTTCAATTCAAAAACCTGCCACAGCGCAGTAGTATTGACAAAAAAGCAATAACACTATACAATGCTTAATTAATTAGAGAAACAGAGGGTTTTGCGGCTTTTGCCGCGGCCCTCTATTTTAATCGCCCCATGGACCACACGATCACAACCAATTCTGCCCCGCAGCGCAAGTTAGCGCTGATTCTGCCTGCTCACGATGAGCAGATGGTGATAGCTTCCACGGTGCGTTCGGCTCTGGCCGCGGGTATGGACCCCCACGATATCTTTGTGGTGAGCGATGGTTCGCTCGACTCGACTGTGCTCATCGCCCTGGCTCACTTACCGTGGTACAACGTCTTTGCTCAACCTCAAGGCGGCAAGGCTATGGCCATCTCGGCGGGTATCAAACACTTCAATATCGTGGAGCGCTATCGCTGGGTGCACATCGCCGACGCCGACGGCGTATTTAGCCCTACCTACTTCAATGAGCTCAAGGCCCGCCTCGACGATTCCTACGTGGCCGCTACCGGACACGTCCAGAGTCTTCAGGGCGGTTGGATCTCCCAGTACCGGACCTACGAATACACTCTCGGTCTCGAAATCATCCGTCGCATCCAGAACTTTCTCGGCGTTATCACGGTGATCCCGGGCGCCACTTGCGTGTTCCGCACCGATATTATCGATCAACTCGACTTCACCCAGACCTCCCTCACCGAAGACATGGACCTTACGCTGCAGATTCACCGGGGCAAGCTCGGTAAAATCGCCTACATTCCCGAGGCCAAAGCCTTCACCCAAGACCCCAAAGATCTTGGTGACTATTATAAGCAGATTACCCGCTGGTACCGCGGCACTTGGCAGGTTATGACCCGCCACAAAATTGGCCTACGCCCACACAAAGTCGACGTTTATATGGACTACATGATTCTGGAGGAGGTAGTGCTGCTGCTCGAAATTACTCTTCTGCCCTTCATCGCTTGGTGGGGTCAAAACTACGCGCCACTAGCGTTTATGTTTATCAACGACATGGCAATATTTTTCCTGCTGACAATCTGGTCCGCCACCCTCAACCGCCGCGCCCAGGTCATAAAGGCCTTCCCGTTGTTCTACTTCCTGCGCTTCGTAAACCTGTTTGTGTTCTTCAAGTCGTGGTACGAAATCGTCGTCCAGCACAAGTTTAGTTCGGTTGCACCGGGCTGGGCTACCGCCGGTCGCCGATACCGCATCATGAACGCTGCGGTAGTAAGTAATTAACGAAAGGAAATAAACTATGTACGGACAAGGAAACGCCACTGGTGTCGTTTTGGCCGCCGCTACAACCGCCACGGTTCTCCCGTTGACGGGTGTTTCGAACGCCGTCGAGATCGCTCTCGCCGCCGCTGCTGGCCTGGCCGTTTGGGCTGTGGTCTACGTCGCGGTTGCTAAGTTCGGCAAGCGCTAATCATGAAGCGCGTTGTCGGCTGGACCGGTGCCGCAATTATTGCGGCAATGGTGCTTTATCACGTGCTCTCCACCGGCAGCTTCTTAATGTCGCTGCTGAGCGGGCGTCAATAAAGCCGGTCCAATCACATACAGGCCCGCGCGCGCGGCCTGTATGCTTCGAGGGCAGCTTGCCCTCGAGCTATTATTCTCATCATTAAACAACGAGTTCGAAAGGAATCCACCCCCAATGAATCAGATTGCCCGCCTAGTCGCTGCTGTAGTCTTGCTAGCCGAGCTCGTTGCTCCGTTTGCCCCGGCGTTTGCCGCCGGGGCAAACTTGGTATCTAATCCTTCGGCCGAAACGGCCGTTGCCGGTACACCCACCGGTTGGTTGCAGGGCCATTGGGGCACGAACACCCCGGCCTTCAGCTATACTTCCACGGGTGCCGAGGATGGCACTCACGCGCTCAGTCTCACCGTCACGGGCTACATCGATGGCGATGCCAAATGGTATTTCGCTCCTGTACCCGTCATCGGCGGCGCGCAGTACAGCTTTAGCGATTATTTTCAGTCCACGGTTGCCTCTAGCGTAATCGTGCAGACCGACGATGGCGCGGGCAACTATTCTTACACCGAGCCGATCAATTTTGCCGCCAGTTCCGTCTGGAAACCGGCGAGCGCCACCTTTATCGCTCCGTCGGGTGCCAAAACCGCCACAGTTTTCCATGTGATCGCCGCCAATGGCACCCTCGCTACCGACAATTTCTCTCTTAGCGTCGCCGCCGTACCCACGCCTTCACCCGTTCCGACCCCCACCCCCGCGCCCACCCCGGTGCCATTCGCTACCGGCGTGCCGAACCCATCGGCCGAAACGGTTGCCGGCGCTCAGCCCGCGGGCTGGACCGGGAGCCGATGGGGGAGTAACGTTGCTACTTTCAGCTACTTGAACACCGGGCACACCGGTACTCGCAGCCTAAGCCTCACCGTTACGCACTATGCAAGCGGCACCGCCAACTGGGCCTACGCGCCCCAACCCGTTTCAGCCGGCACCCGCTACGTTTTCAACGACTGGTATAAATCCACCGTAGCCTCGGAGGTCGACATTGCCGTCACTATGGCCGATAGTTCCACGCAGTACCTATACGTCGGGAGCGCCCCGGTGGCTAGCACTTGGACCCGTGAGCGCGCCGAGTTCGTCATGCCGGCCGGCGCCGTAAAGGCCAACCTGATGCACCTCATGTATC
>JAYUCF010000018.1:0-6362 GCA_043740495.1 bacterium | reverse complement strand
GACTTCGTAGATGCCGTCGAATTGTTTATTGGTGAAATGCTTGGTCTCGATACTGTAATGCGCCAGGGTAGGCGACCGAACCGAACCGATCCCTTCGATAGCCGCATTGGCGATTGAGTGGGTGGCACAAAACTGCTGGACAACGGAATGAATATCTTCAGCTCGTTCGAGCCGGAGGGCGTAGGTCGTGTCGGTGAGGGTGGCGTATTTCATAGCTCTAGCATACCAAAAATACCGCACCATTTGCGGCACCTTGGCCGATGGTTAATAGCGGGCGAAGTGGGCGAAGGCCTTGTTGGCCTCGGCCATACGGTGGGTGTCTTCGCGTTTCTTAACGGCATCGCCGGAATTGTTGGCGGCATTCATCAGCTCGTCGGCCAGGCGTTCATCGAAGCCCTTGCCGCTCTTCTTGCGAGCGGCATCGAGGATCCACGTCATGGCGAGGTGGATTTTGCGGTCGCCGCGGACTTCCATTGGCACTTGATAGGTGGCGCCACCGATACGTTTGGCCTTCACTTGAACGGCCGGAGCGACGTTTTTGACGGCGTTCTCGAAGATCTCAAGAGCCGGCTGTTTGGCCTTGGCCTCAGCATTTTCGAGGGCGCTGTAGACCAGAGTTTCAGCGAGACGCTTTTTGCCATCGCGCATAACTTTGTTAATCAGCTTGGTGACCATGACGTTATTGTACTTAAGGTCGGCGTCAACGACGCGTTTGAAGGACTTGGTTTTCTTGCGGGGCATCTGACTTCTCCTTGTTCGGATACTGCCGATAATTCCTCACTGGGAGGTCGGCCGATGCGAATTAATTTAATGTTTAAGCGGCTTTGGGTTTCTTGGTGCCGTATTTACTGCGACCCTGCATGCGTTTGGCAACGCCGGCGGTGTCGAGGGCGCCACGAATGATGTGGTAACGAACGCCCGGAAGGTCCTTCACCCGGCCGCCGCGAATGAGCACTACGGAGTGCTCCTGCAGGTTGTGGCCAATACCGGGAATGTAGGCCGTGACCTCCATACCGTTAGTGAGACGCACACGGGCGATTTTACGCAGAGCCGAGTTCGGCTTCTTCGGGGTGGTGGTGGAAACCTTCACGCAAACTCCGCGCATAAACGGGGAGTTTAGGTTGTAGGTCCGGCCTTTGAGAGAGTTCTGGATGCGGCCCAAAGCGGGAGTCGCCGATTTTTTCTTCGGGTCTTTCCGGGGCTTGCGCAGAAGTTGGTTGATAGTAGGCATAACGGTCCTAAATGTTACTCGATTTTATCTGTTTGGTCAACGGGGAGACCGGTTTCGCCCTCGCCATCCACATGGAATCCGGTACCGACGGGAATGAGCCGGCCGATAATCACGTTTTCTTTGAGTCCGCGGAGCTTGTCGGTTTTGCCACGGATGGCAGCGGCAATCAGCACTCGGGTGGTGTCCTGGAAGGAGGCGGCGGAGAGGAAAGAGTCGCTCGAGAGCGATATCTTGGTAACGGGAAGCAGCAGTTGAGTATAGGTAGACTCGGTCTTGCCATCGGCGGCGAGCTTCTCATTGTCTTCGGTGACGGTTTGGCGCGGGACGATCTCACCGGTGACGAACAGGCTGTCTCCCGGCTCTTCAACCTGTACGCGGCTGAACATCTGGCGAATGATCACCTCGATGTGCTTGTCGGATACAATCTGTCCCTGGGCGGCGTAGATGGTCTGGACTTCGGAGATGATGTAGCGCTGGACGGTAGTTTCGCCCGAGAGTGTGAGCATTTCCTGAAGGTTAATTGAACCTTCGGTGAGGCGTTGGCCAGGCGCTACGAGATCGCCGGTTTTAACTTCCAGGTTCTGGAAGGCCGGAATGGCGTACTCACGCTCGGACCCGCCGGTGTGGGTGAGGTCGATGTGGTCCTTGTGGACCTTTACGACGCCCTCGGCCTTGGCCTTCATCGGCTTCTTGCCGCCTTCCATAGCGGCGATAACGTCGCCGGGAACAACCTTCTGGCCGCTCTTGACGGTCGCGACGCGGCCTTCCAGATCGTGGCTCGTGACTTTGAGGTCGGCGGGAGCGATGCGGACAATTTGCTTGGCGGCAGATTGCTTGACGGTGACCACACCCGCGACGTCGGCCAAAATTGCCTGTGCCTTAGGCGAGCGGGCCTCGAAGATTTCTTCAACGCGCGGCAGACCTTGAGTGATGTCTTCGCCGGCAATACCGCCCTTGTGGAAGGTCTTCATGGTGAGCTGAGTTCCAGGCTCGCCAATCGACTGAGCCGCGATAACTCCGACCGGTTCGCCGAGGTCCACAATGTGGCCGCGGGCCAGGTCGAGGCCGTAGCAGAGGCGGCAAATGCCCCAGCTGGTGCGGCAAGTGAGCACGCTGCGGATCGGGACTTCATCGATACCGGCGGCGTCGATAGCGGCGGACGCTTCGTCAGTGATCAGCGAGAGCGCCTTGGTGAGGACGATCTTGCCATCTTTAACGTCGGCAGTAACCACACGGCCGGCCAAGCGGTGAGCAAAGCTTTCACCGATGGCTTTGGCTTCACCGCGAACCATAACGATACCGATAGTGTCGCCACAATTGTCTTCGGTGATAATCACGTCCTGAGAGACGTCGACCAAACGGCGGGTAAGATAGCCTGATTCAGCTGTCTTGAGGGCGGTATCGGTGAGACCCTTGCGAGCTCCGTGAGTAGAGTTGAAGTACTCAAGTACAGAGAAGCCTTCTTTGTAGTTGGACTTGATTGGCAGCTCAATGGTTCGGCCCGACGGGTCAACCACTAGTCCGAGCATACCGGCAATCTGGTTAGCCTGAGCTATGTCACCTTCGGCACCGGAGTCGATGAAGAGCGCTGTGGAGGTGTTGCCCTCTTTGAGCTTTTCGGCAACGGCCTTGGTGATCTGAGCGTTGGCGGACTTCCAGGTGTCGACGGTGCGCTGGTAGCGCTCTTCGTCGGTAATCAACCCCTGCGCATACTGACTGGAGATAGTGGCGGTCTGCTGCTCGCCAGTAGCGATGATGGTATTCTTGCCTTCGGGCACCTGATAGTCGTCCAGGGAGACGGACACGCCGGATTTGGTGGAATTCTCAAATCCGAGGTCTTTCACGGCGTCGATGACTACGGCCGTGATATCGCCGCCGTAGCGCACGAATACTTCGGCCATGAGGCGCTGGAGAACTTTCTTGGTCATGGTTTCGTTGCGGTAGCCAAAGCCCTCGGGAAGGACCTCATTAAAGAGAATACGGCCAACGGTAGTTTCGACGAGTTGGCCCTCAATTGGAACCTTGATGAGCTTCTGTAGGGTAATGAACCCGGTCTGGTGGGCGTAGATGGCCTCGTTGAAGGTGGAGTAAGCCTTGGTAGCTTTGTCCTTGGCATCTTTGATGAATGTGAGGTAGTAGTTGCCGAGGACCATGTCCTTGGTGGCGTCCACGACGACTTCACCATCGGCCGGCTTCAGGAGGTTTTTGCTTGAAAGCATAATCTCGCGGGCTTCCTTCTGGGCGGCGTCACTCAATGGTACGTGGACAGCCATCTGGTCGCCGTCGAAGTCGGCGTTGAAGGCGCGACAAACGAGCGGGTGCAGCTGGATGGCCTTACCTTCAATGAGCTTAGGCTGGAAAGCCTGAATACCGAGACGGTGAAGCGTAGGGGCGCGGTTCAAGAGCACGTACTTGCCTTCGATAATCTCCTCGAGAGTATCCCAAACCACGGTCGTGGCGCGCTCAATCATACGGCTGGCGCTCTTGACGTTGTGGGCGTGGCCTTGCTCGATGAGACTACCGATGACGAACGGCTTGAACAGCTCGAGAGCCATCATCTTCGGCAGACCGCATTGGTAGAGACGCAATTGCGGGCCGACTACGATGACCGAACGGCCGGAGTAGTCAACGCGCTTGCCAAGTAGGTTCTGGCGGAAGCGGCCTTGCTTGCCTTTGAGCATGTCAGACAGGCTCTTGAGCTTGCGGCGGGTGCCGGTTGAGGAGACGGCGCGTTCACGGCGGGCGTTATTGTCGATAAGGGCATCAACCGCCTCCTGGAGCATACGCTTCTCATTGCGGCGGATAACTTCCGGTGCATCAAGCTCAATAAGGCGCTTGAGACGGTTGTTTCGGTTGATCACGCGGCGGTACAAGTCGTTGAGGTCCGAGGCGGCAAAACGGCCACCGGCCAGCTGCACCATTGGTCGCAGATCCGGAGGAATCACGGGGAGCTCAGTAGTAACCATCCACTCGGGGCGAATACTGGCGGCCTTCATACCTTCGAGCATCTTGAGACGCTTGAGGGTCTTCTTGCGCTTTTGGCCTTGAGATTTGTCGGCTTCCTCGCCCAGATCACTCACCAGTTTCTCCATGTCGATTTCGGCCAGCAGCGCGCGAACAGCTTCGGCACCGATGGCGGCGCGGAAAACTTCACCGTATTTAAGGTTGAGATCGCGGTATTTGGCTTCGGGCAGGAGAGTCAGTCGGGCCAAGCTGTCGAGCTCGGCTTTGGCAGTGGAGCGACTAGCATCGAGCTCTTCTAGCTCGGCGTTTTGAGCTTCGGCCAAGGCTTTCACATCGGCTTCCGGCTCACCGGCGCGCAGCTCGTAAGTCTTGATAATCTCGCCGCGGCGGGAGTTAAATTCGCTCTCGAGGTCGCCGAGAGCCTTTTGGCGGCGGACATCATCGACACTAGTGACAATGTAGCTGGCAAAGTATACAACACGCTCGAGGTCGCGGATGCTCATGTTGAGCACGAGGCCGATAGAGCTCGGCGTACCGCGCAGGAACCAAATGTGCGTTACGGGCACGGCCAGAGAAATGTGCCCCATGCGCTCGCGGCGGACAATGCTACGGGTTACGCGAACGCCACACTTATCGCAAACTACGTCCTTATAGCGAATGCGCTTGTATTTACCGCAGTAACATTCCCAGTCTTTGGTGGGTCCGAAAATTTTCTCGCAGAATAGGCCGTCTTTTTCGGGTTTCTGGGTACGATAATTAATCGTTTCAGGTTTAGTAACTTCACCGTGCGACCAAGTTAGGATCATCTCTGGGGAAGCCAGTGATAGCTTCACACCATCAAAGTCGGTGGAGGTTTGATTTTCAAATTGTTCCATATACTAGCCTTCCACCGTTAATTCTGATTCTGAAGCAACGGCCGCATCGGCTTGGGCTTCATCATCAGCTTCATTTTTTTCGCCATCGAGCGTTTCAAAATCATCATCACCTTCACCACTAGCGGCTAGGTCAACGAGAGGCATATCGGCCACAACGGCGTCGCCCTCGATGATTTTTTCGGCGCCGAGATCGGTAATTTCATCGTCGAGCCGTTGGGATATAACCGTTTCGGCATCGATCTCGGTTTCACTGGCACCGTCTTCATGGGTCAGGTCCACGGATAGACCGAGGGACTGGAGTTCCTTCACGAGAACGTTGAAGCTTTCAGGAATACGCGGCCCACGGATTTGTTCCGACTTGATGATGGCCTCGTAGGCCTTGGAGCGGCCGACCACGTCGTCACTCTTGATGGTCAGAATTTCCTGAAGGGTGTGAGCGGCCCCGTAGGCCTCGAGTGCCCATACTTCCATCTCTCCGAAGCGCTGGCCGCCCATCTGGGCCTTACCACCGAGCGGCTGCTGAGTGACCATGGCGTAGGGACCGGTCGAACGGGCGTGGATTTTGTCGTCAACCATGTGTTGGAGCTTGAGCATGTAATTGTAACCAACCGTGGTGCGTTCCTGGAACGGATCGCCGGTTTGGCCGTCGTGCAGCTGAGCTTTGCCGTCTTCGGGGAGACCGGCTTTTTTGAGCTCAGCCTTGATCTGCGCGTGAGTGACACCGTCGAAGACCGGCGAGGCTACGGTATAGCCCAGAGCTTGAGCTGCCCAACCAAGGTGAGTCTCGAAGATCTGACCGATGTTCATACGCTTACCAACACCAAGGGGGTTTAGGATCATGTCGATCGGGGTACCGTCTTCCATGTAGGGCATATCTTCGACCGGGAGGATACGGGCAATAACGCCCTTGTTCCCGTGACGGCCGGCCATCTTGTCGCCCATGCTGATCTTGCGCATTTGAGCCACCGAAACGTGGTACTGCTCGATGACACCGGCTTGGAGCTCGTCGCCGTGTTCACGGCTAAAAATCTTGACGCCGACGACCTTGCCGCGCTCGCCGTTAGGCATGCGGAGGGAGGTATCTTTGACATCGCGGGCTTTTTCGCCAAAGATGGCGCGCAATAGTTTTTCTTCGGAGCTGAGCTCTTGCTCGCCCTTGGGAGTAATTTTACCGACGAGAATGTCACCGGCGGTGACTTCGGCGCCGATGCGCACGATGCCGTTTTCGTCGAGATCTTTCAGGGACTCTTCGGAAACGTTGGCGATGTCGCGAGTAACCTGCTCCGGTCCGA
>JAYUCF010000017.1:0-6456 GCA_043740495.1 bacterium | reverse complement strand
ACCCAGGTTTGGGAAGACGACGTTTTGGTGGTGGATCTTACCGGCCCCCAGGACGAGGCGATTATTGCGCAGGGCGGCCGTGGCGGCTTCGGCAACTCTCACTTCAAGTCCAGCACCCGCCAGGCTCCCCGTAACGCCGAGCTCGGTGACCCCGGCGAGGCTCACAAGCTGCGTCTCGAGCTCAAAATGGTCGCCGATGTCGGCCTGGTGGGCCTGCCTAACGCCGGCAAGTCCACCCTGCTGTCGGTGATTTCCAACGCCAAACCCGAGATCGCCGATTATCCTTTTACCACCCTGGTTCCAAACCTCGGTGTGGTCGACGTGGACGAATTTGGCTTCCTCGTGGCCGACATTCCCGGCCTCATCGAGGGCGCCAGTGCCGGCAAAGGTCTCGGCGACGAATTCCTGCGTCACATCGAGCGCACGGCCGTGCTGCTGCACCTCGTCGACCCCTCTAGCGCCCAGCCAGCCGCCGACTATAAAGTGATCCAGTCCGAACTCGCCCACTATCAGGTTGACTTGTCCGTCAAACCGCAGCTCATCGTGATCACCAAGCAAGAGGCGGTGGATGAAAAAACTATCACCGCCGCCACCAAGGCCATCAAAAAGGTCGCGGGCAGCACCCCCATCTTCACCATTTCTGCCCAGGCCCACCAGGGCTTGCTTGAGGTACTCCGCGCCGCCGCCGAGCTCGTGAAAGCCGCCCGCGCCGAGCGTGAGCGCCACATTGCCGCCACCGCCATTCCGGTTATCGAAACCATCGACCTCCCCGATTTCTGGCGCGTCACCAGCGATGAGGACGGCATTTTCCGCGTTATCGGCGAGCGCATCGAGGGCTTTGCCCGCCGCACCAACTTCGAAGAAGACGACGGCGTGCGCCGTCTGCGCGACATTCTCGCCAAAACCGGGGTGGCCCGTGAGATCCGCCGCCAAGGCGCCGTCGACGGTGACATCATTCGCATCGGCGATACGGAACTGACCTGGTTGAGCTAATATAAGCGTTATGGCAAAGACCAAAACCATTCAAACCATGCGGACTCTCCGCTTCTTCTGGCGTAATGCCTCGAAGTACCCGGCCTTGCTTTGGTCGCTGGCCCTGCTTGTTCCCGTGATCGTTGTCATTGGCGACTTCCTGCTGCCTTATATCACCGCGCAAGTTCTCGCGCGCATCAGCACCGGCGCCTACGACCACCTGCATCTCTGGGCCAGCTTCGGGCCACAGCTCGTGCTCTACGCGGTCGGCGCCCTCTTCAGTGGCATCATCGGGTGGCGGGTGGCGCTGTGGCTGACCGCGCGTCTGGAAGTTGACGTTGTGCGCGACGTCAATCGCCGCGTCTTCGCGCACCTCATAGATATGAGCGCCAGCTTCCACGCCAATCGGTTTGCCGGTTCGCTCGTGTCGCAAACCAATAAGCTCGCCGGGGCCTACATTCGTCTGGCCGACGCAATTATCTTTAGTCTCGCCCCGCTGATCATCTCTATCATTGCCACGGTCGTCATTTTAGCCCCCCGCGCCCCTGGGTATGTGGCGGTTCTCCTGGTGATTTCGCTCGCCTATATCGTCGGTACCATCTACTTTTTTAAAGATGTCAGCGTGGCTAGTGCGGCCGAGGCCGGCGCCCAAAACCGCCAAACCGGCTATCTGGCCGACAGTCTCACCAACGTCTCGGCCATCAAAACCTTCGCCGCCATCGCCAGCGAACGAGCTCGCTATGGCCTCATCAACGATGAAGTGCGGGGGGCTGGATTGCGGACCGTCTCGGCCCTCATCAGGCGTCAAAACTTTGCGGCTGTCCTGACCCAGGGTCTCCGCGTTGCTGCCCTGTTCCTCGCCATCATCGGCGTGGGACTATTCAAAGCCGACATTGCCACCATCTTCTTAATTGTTACCTACACCGACACTCTGGCTGTCAACTTGTGGCAATTCCAAAGTGTCCTGCGCCAGTACAACCGCGCCCTCGGCGATTCGCACGACATGATCGAAATACTCCAGATCAAACCCGGCATCAAAGACCCGACTAGGCCGGAAGTTTCCCGCATGACCGCCGGCGACATCGTCTTCAAAGACATGACCTTTACCCACGGCGAAAACGACGACCCGCTGTTTACCGAGCTCAATCTCCACATTCGCCCCGGCGAAAAGATCGGTCTCGTCGGCCGCTCCGGTTCGGGCAAAACTACCCTCACCCGCCTCCTCCTGCGCTTTGCCGATCTTGATAGCGGCCATATCGCCATCGACGGCCAAAACATCACCAGCGTTACCCAGGACGATCTTCGCCGCGCCATCAGTTATGTACCGCAGGAGCCTCTACTGTTTCACCGCACCCTCCGCGAAAATATTGCCTACGGCAAGCCAGATGCCACCGAGGCCGAAATCCAGCGCGCTACCCAACGTGCCCACGCCGACGAGTTTATCGACAAACTCCCCCACGGTTTCGACACCTTGGTGGGGGAACGCGGCATCAAGCTGTCCGGCGGCCAGCGCCAGCGCGTAGCCATCGCCCGGGCCATGCTCAAAGACGCCCCCATCCTGGCGCTCGACGAAGCCACCAGCGCCCTCGACTCAGAATCCGAGCGCCTCATCCAATCCGCCCTCTGGAGCCTCATGGAGGGCCGCACCGCCATCGTCATCGCCCACCGCCTCAGTACCATCGCCCGCATGGACCGCATCGTGGTGCTCGAGGACGGCGAGATTATCGAGGACGGCACCCATGCCCAGCTACTGGCGGCCGGCGGCCAGTACGCTACTCTCTGGAGCCACCAATCCGGCGACTTCATCGAAGAGGATGATCCCGCCGAGCCAGGCCCCCAGCCCGCTCCCGCGCGTGTTTGACGCTCGGGCCGCAACCATGCACAATAGACCAGTCATTTCCAATCGTCTCGGGGCTGTAGCTCATTTGGTAGAGCGCTGCATTCGCATTGCAGAGGTGAAGGGTTCGAATCCCTTCAGCTCCACCATATAGTCATTTTTACTGCGTTTTAGCGCAATATAGCCATTTAGAGCCGCAAGGCTCTTTTTGCTTTATGATAAGATTTACCTCGATATATTAGGAGAGAAATGAAACTCGGATTACTCCGCGGGCACAAGTTCAAAGGCTCTGCGATGGTGCTAGCCTCGGCCCTTTGTTTTGGTAGCTACGGAGTTTGGTCAAAGCTTCTGGGAGGCGAATTTAGCATTTATTCTCAAGGCTGGGTCAGAAGCGCAATTATTCTTTTAATCCTAATCCCGCTCGGGCTTTGGACGAATGCCTTTCGCCGCATCGATCGCCAAGACTGGCGATTGTTTATTCCTACCATCGTTTTCACCGTATTTACAGTCGCCCCTATATTCTATGCGTTTAACCACCTCTCGCTAGGGACGGCAACCCTCATCTTCTATAGTCTCTTTCTCTTGACAACTTACCTCATCGGATGGACTGTGATGCGCGAGCGTATGACGGTCACCAAGCTCATTGCTTTTGGGCTGGCAATTGTTGGACTTTTTATCACGTTTGGTTTCTCGCTAGCAGTGTTCTCAGTATTGGCACTATTCTTGGCGGCCCTCAACGGCGTTGCCAGCGGCGGAGAAGTCACTTTCAGTAAGCTCGTAACCGAGAAGTATTCGACCATCCAAGTTACCGCCATGTCTTGGGCTAGTATCATGGTGACTCACGTGGTTATGGCGTTCGTAACTCACGAGCCTTTCGTGCCGCTAGCACTAAATAACGCCTGGCTCGGTATGCTCGCGTTTGCAGTACTGGCATTGGCCGGATTTTGGCTCGTGATCGAAGGGTTTAAATATGTCGATGCATCGGTCGGTGGTCTGATTGGCCTGACCGAGATTATTTTTAGCATTGGGTTTGGTTTGGTGCTCTTTCATCAGCATCTAACGCTATCGCTTATTCTCGGAGGGGCCTTTATCCTGATGGCTGGCATACTACCCGATTTGGCCGCCATATTTCGCCGAGGAAAATCGGCACCCTTACCAAGCCCACTCTGAGACTTGAAATGCATAGCTATCACCAAACCCCGCCTCGGTGCGTATCGCAGTTCGAACAACGTTAACAATGCTCCACCATTGTGATGATACCGTCGCTAACGCGGCGGTTTTGTCCTTCGTAGAGGGATTATTACTGGTTATAACCTCTAAATATTTCGCTTCCAACTCAGGGTAGCCTTCAGCGATAGGAATTAGCCACTTTTTGGCTTCAAGCTGCAATACTTTATCTTTCAGGGTTAAGTTATAACTCAGTGTCCTTATGACGCGTTTTTTGTTCTCATCATCACCCGTCATGAAAGCACGGTGAGCATAGGCGGAAACACCCTCAATCCTGTCGAGCGTGCACGCACAATACTCAGCATGCCGGGCGGACCTCATGTTTACCTTGAGTGGGAGCAGTTTCTGTCAATGTGCAACTGCGAGGACGACGCGAGCCCATCTGAAGAGTGTCGCGTCCATATCTTGATCCAAGAATGCAACCGTACTCCGAGCTCACGGAAAAGCTACTGACACGCCAGTTTGCTGCCCCTGATGACCCCCTCGCGATCCAATAGGAGCAGTGGGGGCAAATCACTTGTCCCATGGCAAGCTACGACATTTATTGGTGGTGGGTGTAAATTGTTGCGACTCACGCGCCAGTATCTATCGGGCAATGCTCAGGGGCATGAGCTAGGCTTCACGCAAAGGCCATTACAAGAGCTTGTGTATAATCCTGTTATTCGTTATTGTAAATTAGCATAAGCTGTATGTGAAGTGCATATTTTGAGGCAAAACTCGATGCGATGGATTCAAATATTTATCTTCCATCCAGCACCGCTCCTGATCCTCGTCGGGCTATTTGTCTTGTCCGGACTGGTGCCGGCTACCCCCGCCCAGGCCGCTGTCGGGATTAACTCCAGCGTGAACTTTCAGGGGCGGCTACTCAACGCGGCCGGGGCGGTGGTGGCCGACGGGACGTACAACATGCAGTTTAAGATCTACCAGGACGGGGCCGGCACGGCAGCGGGCAACCCCGGCGGTACCCTAATGTGGACAGAATCGTGGGTGTACGGCGTAAACACCCCCGACAACCGGGTGACGGTGAAGAACGGTTACTTCTCGGTACCACTGGGAACCATCTGTGCCTTTACCTCCACCACCTGTACCGCCAACACAGGCAACGCCCAGACCAACACGGTGATGGACTTTAACCAAGATACCTTGTGGCTGAGCACGAACATTGAGAACGCCGCTGGTGCTACCGCGCAGTGTACAGGTTTCGCCAGCGGATCACCGGCCAGCTGTACCGGAGGTGACGGCGAGATGCTGTCGATGCGCAGGATGGGCAGTAGTGTGTATGCGCTCAACGCCGGCGAGCTGGGAGGCCTAAGCTCGGCCGGCTATATTCAGAACGTAGCTCCCAATCTCAGTCAACAAACGGCCAATATTAACATCCTCAGCGGAGCGGCTACGACAGTAGCAGCCGCGCAGATTCAGGCTGTCGCCAGCGCCACAGCCCCAGTACTGGTAGTGAAAGGGGGAGCCACCCCGGGAGCGGGCGGGGACCTGCTGCAGCTGCAAAACAGCGCGGCGACGGTGGTGGCGAAGTTCGATAGTACGGGGAATTTGACGGCGGGGACGATTGCGTCGGGATTAATCAATGGTCAGACGATTTCGAGCGCCGCCAACTTTACCGGCACAGTGTCGGCTGCCACTAGCCTTATGACGCCATTGCTAGATGCGGCCAGTGCGGTGGCATTAAACGTTGGTACCACTAATGCAACTGCCATTAACCTCAACCAAAACACCACAATCTTGGGCGGCAAAAACCTCACATTGGCCTCCGGCGCGGGCGTGTTTAGCCAAACCAACACCGGCACCACCACCCATGCTCACGCCATCACGGCCAACTCGCTGACTACGGGCACGGCCCTCAAAGTGACATCGGCCAACAACTCAGCCGCCGACATCTCTTGGAGCGCCATCTCGCTCAATCCCACCAACTCACAGGGTACAACGGCCGTGAGCGGCACCAACCTCATTTCCGGCCTGGACATTCAATTTGTCCAGGCTCCTACAATTGCCGGCAACAACGAGACGGTGGCAAACCTGGCGGTAGCGGCCAATGCCGGCTCGCCGACCGACCAAACAGTCGCCAGTATCCTCAGCTTGGCCAACAATGATACTGCTACTGGTAATCAGATCACGGTAACCGACGGAATTAAAATTTCCGGAGCAAACGTCACGAACGGCATTAACCTTTCGGGAACCTTCGGCACTAATCTCATCACTTCGAGCAACTTCGGAGTTACGCAGGGTGGCGCGCTCACGTCTAAGACCGCCTTGTTCCTGCCGGCTTCGGATTCACTTGCCGCGCCAACACTCACTGTGCAAACCAGCACCGGCAATAACTCCTTTACCGTGGGCTCATCGGCGACGCTGAATCAAGTGGGCATTGGTCTGGGAAGTACTGCGCTACCCAGCCTGGTAGGGAGCGG
>JAYUCF010000016.1:0-5374 GCA_043740495.1 bacterium | reverse complement strand
CCAATGGTGAGGCGGTACTTTCGGGCGATCCCGACCTTGTCCGCAAAGAGGGCGTCAAGACCACCATGTTGACCCCGATATTCTCCAGGGATGATCTAGTAGGTGCTATGACGCTGATATCCAAAACCCCCCGCACGTTTACTTCAGCCGAGCTTCGCTTTAGCCAGAGCCTCGCCGAGCATGCCGGTATCGCGTTTGCCAATGCTAACCTGCACGCTAATCTGCGCAATGCCGTAAATGAAATCGAACAAACCCGCAACCTTATGCGTGACGGGCTGCTCGTGTTTGACCTCGAGCGACAACTCCATTATTTCAATGCGGCCGCCGGTGGCTTACTGGGCCTAACCACCGAAAACCTCATGAAGCATTTTCCGTCCCGCTCCATCAAGCATGTTCCCGGACTCAATATCGATACTATAGAGCTAGAAAGAACCATAGAAAAAGCCCTGGAAGGCCATGTCAGCCGCACTCAATTTTCGGTAGAAGGTCACGATACCTCTCACTACGAGGCGATATATTCACCCTACCGTGACACTAAAGGCGTGCTTATCGGTGTACTCATGAACATTCGCGACATCACGGCCATTTATCTGGAAAAAGAAAAACTTCAGGCGATCCAAAACGGCATCTCGGACGGCATCATCCTCATCGGGGGAGACGGCAACACTATCGACTACAACGACGAATGGACGCGGCTATTCAATCACCAAGGAGAAATTACCGGCCGGCCGTTTTTCGAACTGCTAGCCGCCCGGCAAAACTTCACCTTCGACCATGATCCGATCGAGCTCATCCGCGACGCACTCAGGGGCAGAAGCCTACCGTGCTACGCCCACGACACGGAACATGGGCGCCATATCCAAATCTCGGTCAATCCAATCACCGTTGACGAGCGCGTCACCGGCGTCGTCGCAACGGCCCGAGATATTACGTCTCTCGTCGAAAAAACCGTCGAGTCCAACGAGATGGCGGCCAAGGCTCATCGACACCTCCGTGAGCTCTCGCAACTCGCAGAGCTATCGGGCATCGTGGGCTTTAATGTGTCCAGCATTTATCAGAAATATCTGTCCAAAACTGCCACCCTACTTGAATCCGCCTCGGTCAGCCTGTACCTCTACAACCCCAACACACAATTACTTATGCAGGATCAAGCTACCAATCCCGACCCCAGCGATACCCCTACCCTCGAACTTAGTTCAAGACATCTGGTTGCCCGCGCCTTTACCGCCCGACAGCCCATATCTATTGAAGGGCAGGCCCAGCAGCAACACCGCCTCGCGCTGCCAATCACCCACCACTCCAAAATTCTCGGCGTTCTCCTCGTTGGCCGTACCAGCGGTGCCTACGGCGAACATGAAGCCCAGCTGCTGCGCATGGTAGCTACCCGGCTGGCGGTACTGGTTGAAAACGCCAGCCTCTATCACGACGTCAATGCCCGCCGCGAGCGCTGGGAAGCGGTCTTTAGGTTTACCGAAGAGGGGATTGTGGTTTTCGATCGCACCGGCACCATTGTCGGTTTTAATCCGGCCTGTACCCAAATTACGCAGTACAGCCCCTCCGAAGTCATTGGCGAACCATTCAACAAAATCATCAAGACGGTTGGCGCCTATACTATAAGCGGCAACAACATTGGCCCCATCGAGCGTGTTCTCGAAGAGGGCGTTACCATTGCCAAAAGCGAACAGCTGATTGAAAACCGCGGCGGGGTGAGAATCTGGACAGAAATCAGCTACTCGCCAATCTTCAACGACGCCGGCCGAGTAACCTCCGGAATAGCCATCATTCGTAACACCACTAAAGACCGCGAAGTCGAAGAGATCAAAAGCGACTTCATCTCGATTGTCTCGCATGAGCTCCGGACCCCCCTCACCGCTATCAAGGGCTTTCTGTCGATGACACTCAAACACGATTTTGGCTCATTAAACGAAAAACAGTTCCACTACTTGAGCCGGGTATACCAGTCAAACCAGCGCATGATTGATCTCGTTGAAGACCTCATGGATGCCACCTACATTGAATCGGGCAAAATTACCCTCTCGATTACTCCCGTGGCACTCGATAATGTCGTAGCTAACGTCATTTCGGAAGTCGCTGCCAAAGGCGCGGCCAGTCAGATCTTGATCAAAGTCAGACGCCGCCAGCGGCTGCCGCTGGTGTTAGCCGACGAAACCCGTCTCCATCAAATCATCCTCAACCTCATCGACAATGCCATTAAATACTCGATGCCCGGAACCGAGATTATCATCAGCTTCCGTACCCAGGAAGATGAACTCATAACTACCGTTACCGATAGCGGGGTCGGCATTGGCAAAAGTCAGATCGACCGACTATTTACCAAGTTCGGCCGCATATTCAACCCACTAAGTGTCCAGGCAGGCGGAACCGGCCTCGGGTTGTATATCGTCAAGAACCTCGTGGAAGCCCACGAAGGCCGCATTTGGGTTACCAGCCAAGAGGGAAAAGGCAGTAAATTCAATTTCAGCCTACCCATCGCCAAACAATTACCGCTTATCGAGTAGCCTCATGTCCAGACATTTGCTAAACTAATAAATAAGGAGTCCAATATGGCAAAAATCTTACTGGTCGAAGACGACACAATCCTAGTTGAAATGTATCAAGCCAAATTTGAGCTCGAAGGTCACCAGGTTTCCGTAGCTACAAATGGCGAAGAGTGCCTAGCAATTCTTAAAGACTTCCAGCCGGAACTTATCTTGCTCGACATTCTGATGCCCAAGCTCAACGGTTTCCACGTGCTCAAGGAAATCAAGAAACAGCCGGAGCTACGCCAAATTCCGGTAATTTTGCTCACCAATCTCGGCCAGGCTGAGGTTGATATGAACCAGGAGCTGGCCAAGGCCCTCGGAGTGAATGACTACCTCATCAAGAGCCACCACACCCCCGACGAAGTGGTCCAAAAGGCCGTGAAGGTCCTCGGTGCCTCCGGCCAAAAGCCCGCACCCAGCGAAAAATAGACTCACTTTATGGATATCGACCCTCGTCTCAATCAAATTCGAGATTGTCTGTACCGTGTGTCGGTTAACGCGATAGTTATTGTTGATCACAAAATCCTCCTTGTCAAAGAGCACAATCATAAGTGGTGGGGCTTGCCCGGAGGCGGCATCGAACACGCAGAGACCATTAGCCAAGCCCTCAGCCGCGAACTTTCAGAAGAACTTGGTGTCGACGGATCCACAATCCAAACCGATACCGACATCCTATTCGCAACCACAGGAAGGATAAATAATGGAGTACCAATAGCCAACCTCTTTTGTCGCGCCCAACTTCCCCTACATGACTTAACAAATACCGAACACGTTATTGATTTCCACTGGTTCACCTCCGCTGAAATCCCAAAACTTCACCTAAGCCCAACCGGCAATGAAATCAAAACCAGGCTAATCGAGCTGATCGAGGGATAACCGTCTAATCCGGATATAATAGAGCCGTCATGCCAGGAAAACCATCCTATAAAACCAAGGCGATAGTGATCGGCCGAATCAATTTTGGCGAGGCCGATCGGGTAGTGCGTTTCCTCACTCCCGACCACGGCAAACTTGCCGCCGTCGCCAAAGGCGTGCGCCGCATCAAATCCCGCTTTGGGGGGCACTTGGAACTCTTTGGCGAGGTCGAGCTCATGCTAACCAAAGGCCGCAACCTCGATACCATCACCTCGGCCCGCCTCATCTGGTACCCGAATCAGCTGGTTAGCAACTACGACCAGCTTGGTCTGGCCTTTCTCATTGCCGGAGCCGTTGACAAGCTTACCGAACCCGACCATCCCGCCGCCGCGCTGTACTCTATGGTCCGCGAAGCCTTGGGCGCCCTCGATGCCGGCGCTGGCGGGGCATTATTCGAGCTTTGGTTCAAGCTCCGGCTGCTCGAAACGCTCGGCTACCGCCCCGAGCTCGGAGGTTGTATGAGCTGCGGGCAAAACTCTCCCGAAGCCACCTACCTCTTTAGTACCGAGCGAGGCGGCGTTGTCTGCGCCAGCGACTCGCGCCCATTGGATTCGCCCATAACCGCCCTCCAGATCAAATTCTGGCGCTTGCTTTGCGACTACCCTTATGGCACAATATCCCACATTGCCGATGCCGCTACCCTGGCTGACCAGACCCTACCTCTGTGCGACGGGTTTTACGAGCATCACCTCGGCAGCCAATTCAGACCAACGCTTACCGGAGAATCAGCTTGAACCCCGCTTCCGAACTCAGCTGGAAACTTGAAGACTATGTTAATGCCGGGAGTGACCCGCCCGCCCGCATCACCGCCAACCCCGGCCAAACCGAGGGAGAAATGATGGCCGACGACGAGCTCGAGCAGTACCTGAAAGATTCAATTGCTACCTGCCGCATCTTGCTCGATAAACGCTCCCCGCGTTACGAATTGGTCGTGTCGGGGTACGTGGCCGATCTCACATACCTTTTAAGCCTTGGACGAATCACCGAGGACGATTATAATGACCTCACCGAACCAGATAACATCAGGTTTTAATTTATATATGTCTAAATCCAACCCGTCCCTCGAAACCATCGTTGCCCTTGCTAAAAGGCGGGGATTCATATTCCAAGGCTCCGACATTTACGGCGGGCTAGCCGGCACCTGGGACTACGGTCCCTACGGTGTACTGCTCAAAAACAACCTCAAGAATCTTTGGTGGGAGCACTTTGTGACCCAACGTGAAGATATGTACGGCATCGATAGTGCTATCCTAATGAACCCGCGCGTCTGGGAAGCCTCCGGACACACCGGCGCCGGTTTTGCCGATCCACTCGTGGAAGACCTCAAAACCCATAAACGCTACCGGGCAGACCATCTCCTGGAAGACAACGGCGTGACCAATACTGCCGAGCTGACGATCGAACAAATGGACGCGAAGATTAAGGAGATGAAGTTAACCAGTCCCGACGGCAATCCGCTTAGCCCGGCGCGGGTCTTCAACTTGATGTTCAGCACCCAAGCCGGCCCCGTAGACGACACGTCGGCCAAGGTCTACCTGCGCCCCGAAACCGCCCAAGGCATGTTCGTAAACTTCAAAAATATTCTGGATTCAATGCACCCGAAATTACCTTTTGGGATAGCCCAAATCGGTAAAAACTTCCGTAATGAAATTACCCCTCGTGATTTCATCTTCCGCGTTCGCGAATTTGAAATTATGGAATTCGAATATTTCGTGAAAGAAGATGGATGGCAGACCGCCTTCGACGAACTGCATCAGCTGACTCTCGCTTGGTACGAGCGCATCGGTTTGGCCAAGGCAGACATTCACGAGCTCGACGTCCCCACGGCCGACCGCGCCCACTATTCCAAGAAAACTATCGATTTTGAATACAAATTCCCGATTGGTACCAAAGAAATCGGCGGCATCGCCTACCGC
>JAYUCF010000015.1:0-3030 GCA_043740495.1 bacterium | reverse complement strand
CTGGTAGCGCCGTTTTTTGGCCTATTTGGGTATACCTTCCAGTATGGTGTGGCCAGGTTTGAGATTGAGACTTTAGTAGCAATTGTGGTGTATAGCTTGATTGGCTATGGCATTGGGCGCCTGTTGGCGGTGGGCAATTCCCGGGCGGCTTAGATGGCTATGAGAGCAATTCCGAGTTGAAGTCCAGATATAGCAATCCGGAATTATATATTGTATAGTGCTATTCGTCTCTTTCCCCCGATATAAGGATGTGTCTGAATTGGTCCAGCAAGTAATATCTTCTACAATCGGCTTGGAGTCGATGGTGTCGAGACTGTCGCTCAAAGGCTACGCAGGGCTGGGTCAGTTCTTGGCGGCCGCGTTCATGTTGGACCCGGATCAAGCGTTGCGCTACGTCAAGCTCGACACCGCCAACCTGCGCAACAGCCTCAACGCGGCGGTAGCGGCACCGGATGATGGGCTGGCTAGTTACGGTGCTGCTGTGAATACCTCGCCGGTAGATCCGGTAGATGTGATCGAGGCGAACTGGGTGGAGTTGGCCAGCCTGCTGCATCACCTCGAGGTCTACGCCGCCCAGCCGATCCGAGACCGGCAGGTCGTGGGCTCGGCTTACCGGGCACTGCGCGACGGCGCCACGATGATCGCGGATGCCCGCCAGGAAACCGCGAAGCGGCGAGCGACCGGTCCAAGGCTCAGGCGGTTGGCCACGGAAATCGGTGTGGCCTTTGCCCGGTGGGCTGGCTTCACGGAGCAAGAGATTGGAGAGTTGACCGCCCGCTAGAACGCGGTCGGCTGACTCCCCCGCCCCCAGGGCCGCCTACTGCCGCCCTGGGGGGGAGACCCCAACACAGGCAATTATTTGTTGATTATCGAGTGGCGTCGGCAGCAGTGCGGCTGATGGCTGGCGGACATTCCCGGGCGACTGAGGCGGCTACTGGGGTTTGGGGCCCGGGCGCGGCGGGGCGGCCGTGCGCTTGATGTGGCCGTGGACCGAACGGCGGTAGCGTCGCTCGGCCGTGGCGTCGGCGTAGAAAGCCACTGGGCCATGGACAATTACCGGCTCGCGGCCGGTGCGCTGGTCGGTGGTGGTAATGGCTTCGAGGGCGAATCTTTCGATCATCCATTCGCGGTACGGCGTGACTTCGCAAATCGCCGTTATGCGCCAAATGTCATCGTCGACCTGTTTGATCTCGGAAATTGTAAGGGGCTTGGGGATGGTGATAGGACTCGAGGGGATCACTTTGAAGGCTTTTTTGATAATCTGCTCGCCGAGTTCGGGGTCGGAGACGAAGGTTTCGATAGCCATGGTGTGAGAGGCGGCGGCGGAGACCCGCACGGCTTGAATATGCTGATTGTGGACCCAGATTATCTCACCGTTCACGCTGCGCAGCTTGGTAGCGCGCAAGGTGACTTGTTCTACTACCCCGCCGAGGTGCGGAAACGGCTCTATGACCACGTGATCGCCCACGTTGAACCAGTGTTCGGCAATCATGACAAAGCCGTAGGTGACATCTTTGAGCAGCGGCACTAGGGTAGCGCCGCCGAGTAAGACAAATATCGTGCTGGCGCCCACGATGGCCAGTGGGGCGGTAGTGGGGTTCGAGAGCTTCCAGGCAATTATGAGGGCGCCGATTATTACCACTACGCGGCCGATGGCTACTCCGAGACTGAGGAAGGTTTCGAGTCGGCGAGTACGCAAGAAACGTTCGCTGGCAGGGGCTGACTCCATGCTACGGGTGATGCTGGCGGCCATGGCGGGGGCCAGGCGGGCTATGGTCTTATTGAAAATATAGGCGACCAGCAGGGCGATCCCGAAACTCAAAATGATATGAAACTCGCCCCAATTGGGTGCGAGCGGGGCGAAGAATTGGGAAAAGCTGTGGGTGATATAGTCAATAGGCACCATATCATTGTAACGCTTGTGCTACAGATCTGGAAGTAGGTGGTGGCAGTATATAGCAATGCCTCTGGCTTTGGAGTAGAGTCGCTAGCATCTCTTTTCCTTTCGTCTCCCCTACTCACGTTGAAGGATGTGGCTTGAAAATGCTGAGAGAAGATCTTTCCGAAGTTGACCTGGAGTCGTTGTTGGCGAGTCTGTCGTTCAACCGGTATTGGGACGTCGCTACCAAATTTGCGGCGACCCTCGGCCTTAACCCGTGGTTGGTAGCTGGCGACCTTGGAGACTTCATCGCCGACCTGGACGATAGCCTGGCAGAGTTAGTGGCTTCGGGTAGCGTTAATCCTGTGAGGTTTACGGTGTATGAGGACTATCTGAGGCCGAACCCGGCGTCACGCAGTCAAAAGAATTGGACTTTGCTGGCGGGCTTGATGCATTTCTTGCCAGGCAACTTTGCCTTCGCTCACTGCGATTTGCCGCCGCAGCTGGTTCAGGAGGCGTATGGCGCCTTGATACTCGGTGCTCAGGAACTGGCGAGGCTGGGTTATGAGCCGGTGAATATGCAGCCCATAGTCGGGCGGGCCACGGCCTTGGCACAGACGATTGGCGAAGAGTTTGTGGCTTGGGCTGATTCCAGCCGAGCACCGGCTGTTGGCTGAAATCAGGGGCGGCAGATAATATTCCCCCGGGGCGGCACGAGGTGTGGCCCCGGGGGAGCCCCCACTGCGCAATTATTTGATATGCTTGGTACCTATGAATCAAGCGTTGGCGCTCGAAATTATGATGGCGGGAGAAAGCGTACTGTTGACGGGGCCGGCCGGCTCGGGCAAGACGTATGTGCTGGGTGAGTTTATTCGGCTGGCTAAACGCGAGGGCCGGACGGTGGCGGTGACGGCCACTACGGGACTGGCGGCCAGCCATTTGAGCGGATCCACGATTCATTCCTGGAGCGGAATTGGGATTGCTGACGCGCTGCCCCAGGATTTTATGCGCAATCTGTCTAAATCGCGGCACGATATTATCGTTAAAACCGATGTGCTGATAATCGACGAAATTTCGATGCTGCACGACTACCGGCTAGACATGGTAGACGCGGCGGCACGGCTGGTGCGCCAAAGCGCCGCGCCGTTTGG
>JAYUCF010000014.1:0-8844 GCA_043740495.1 bacterium | reverse complement strand
AATGTGCACATCATTATCAACCAGATACTTAATGTTGGTCCCGCCCCTCAAGAACCACAGAAGTTCGTGAGTAATTCCGCGCATAAACAGCTTTTTGGTGGTAACGGCCGGGAAACCCTTGCTCAGATCAAACCGCAGCTGCCGCCCAAAAACACTTTTGGTGCCCGTGCCGGTACGATCAGTCTTGGTAGTGCCGTTGGTCTTGATGTCTTCGAGGAGATCGAGGTATTGCTTCATGGTTCGATAATATCACGACCGGAAAGTAGCGGCTCCACTAAGGCCCGGATTTGTTGCTGAATATGATCAAGCGGCAAAATAACTCCGTCTTTTTCGCATGGCACCCGAGTATACGTCTCGGGGAAGGTGGAGCAGAGCTCAAGGTAGGTTCTCTCGGCTTTTTTCAGATGACCTAAATCGGCTTCGTGAAGATCGCGCTTTTTGCCGCCGATGTAATCGCGTTTGGCTTTTTGGTCGACAAATAATTGGGCTTGGCGGCTAGGCATGTGCAGCACAATATTCAAGTCCGGGCGCGGAATGCCGAGAATCTCGAATTCCAGGTTGTCATTCCATATAAAATAAGCAGCACGCTCCTGATCGTTATCAATCTTCCCGCCTTGATGCCCCATATTTGACCCCACGTACCGATTTGAAAGCACGTGCACACCGCTAGATAAGGCTTCGCGAATCTTGAAACCGGCCTGATAGCGGTCGAGGGCGTAAAACAGTGACCCGCGATACGGCCCGATCTCACCGAGACTGCCGTATGAGCCGTTCAGATATTGCTCCACAAAATAGGCCGAGGGCTGGCCGTATTGGGGGAAATCAAAGGCTTCAAACTCGTCTCCACGCTCGGTTAGCCAGTCGATCAATAACTGCGTATGAGTACCTTTGCCCGAACCATCGGTGCCCTCGATGACAATAAACTTGCCCCGGCTGGTTTCGCCCGGCTTCATAGAGGCAGCGGCTGATTGCGAGAGTCTTTGAAGGCTTGGGGCAGCATTTGTTCTGGTGACCAGCTTTTTACGATCGTCTCAATATCTATGCCGCTCTGGTACTTTCCTCCAAGCCCGTAAGGTCGCTCCACCTCGCCAGTTTGATGAAAGATAATCTGTGCAATGCGTTCGCCGACCGGCAACGGGACACTTTCGTGCTGGTTCAGGTTGTATATTTCCATCGTCCAGCGATTGATGTACCCGGGGTCTCCCCACCCGGCATCAAAACAGGCCGAGATACCGTTGCGGCCCCAGCTGGAGCGTGATTTCATTTCGGTAGTTCCGGGTGGGTTGATGCCAATGAACTCGTGGGTATGGGCGAGGATGCGCTCCCCTGGCCGCAGAACAATGATCGGGGTGCGCTCAGGAATGCCGCGGAACAACTGCCGGCCATACTTCTTGCACCAATCTTCATGCGGAATGGCCTTGAGCGGTCCGTTGAAGTAACGCTCCATATCTTCCTGATCGAAAGGATTATAGGTATCCCGGTTGTCCATGCGCTCAGTGGTGTAAAACCATTCGCCGAGCGTGACGTCTACACTGGACCCGCGGATGTTATCTTCGATGAGCGGGTGGATGACGATGTGGCCGGTTTTTAACTCAGTCTTGATCTCTTTGTCGCTGTATACCAATGGCTTGATCCCCGTTTCGTGAAATACTTATGTATGAGTATATCTTATGAAGTGAGCGGGTGAAATATAAAGGACCCTGCGTGAGGGTCCTTTATTGCACTATCAACCGGGCGTCTGCCTATTTTTTGCCGGTGGCGATGGCCGAAATAGTGGCGGAGGAGTCAATCTTGATACCAGGTCCCATCGAGGTGGTGGCCGAAAGCGCCTTCACATAAGTCCCTTTGGTGGACGAGGGCTTGCTCTTGAGCACGGCGCTGAGGAAGGTGACGGCGTTGGCGCGGAGATGCTCGGGAGTAAAGGAGACTTTACCGATCGCCTGATGCAGAATGCCCTGCTTATCGATACGGAACTCTACCTTACCGGCCTTGGCCTCTTTGACGGCTTTGGCTGGGTCGGGGGTGACGGTGCCGCTTTTGGGGTTTGGCATCAGGCCGCGCGGTCCGAGGACCTTGGCGACTTTTCCAAGAGTGGCCATACCGGCGGGAGTGGCTACCAGCATATCAAAATCCAGTTTGCCTTTTTCGATGTCGGCCAGCAGGTCGGCGGTGCCCACGATGTCAGCACCGGCAGCTGTGGCGTCTTCGGCGGCTTTGCCGTCAGCGTAAACCGCGATGCGGATGGTTTTACCGGTACCATGAGGCAGTACCACAGTGGCGCGCACCATTTGGTCGGCCTGGCGCGGATCGACGCCGAGATTGACATGCAATTCCACCGAGCTGTCGAACTTAACACTGGCAGTCTGCCGGGCGAGATCGAGGGCTTCATCGAGAGTGTAAGCTTTGCCCACTTCAACGAGTTTGGCGGCTTCGCGGTACTTCTTGCCGTGTTGGTGCAGAGGGTTGGGCACCGAACGCTGGGCGGGCTTGGGAGCGTCATCCTCGGCGGCTTTGTGCTCTTCCTTGGCTTTGAGGCGGGCCTCTTCTTCCTCAGCTTCGCGCTGAGCCTTGGCGCTGTGCTTGCCAGCCTTGGTGAGGTGTCCAGATTCGACGTCGCCTTCGGCGTCTGCTTTGACCGACTCGTCGGTTTCGGTCTCGGTAACTTCGGCTTCGACAGATTTGGATTCGGTAACTTCGGCAGCTACGGCCTCGTCGGGCAGGTCAATTTCGGGAGCGGTTTCTTTGATTTCGGCGACTTCGGCGGCGGTCTCGTCGACCGCTTTGACTTCTTTAGGTGTTTTGGCTTTTGCCATAATACTATCTCCTCGTGGTTCAGGCGGCCGCTACTGCGCGGCCTCCCACGTTATGTTACTAAACTATGATTCGGTGACTTCAATGCCCATAGAGCGAGCCTGGCCGGCGACTATCTTGGCGGCGGCGGCTACGGTGTGGGCGTTCATGTCTTTCATCTTGCCTTCGGCGAGCTCATTGACCTGAGCTTGGGAAATGGTGCCGACTTTGTCTTTATTCGGTACGCCCGAGCCCTTTTCGACTCCAGCGGCGCGGCGGATCTGACGGGCCATCGACTCACCCTTGACGGCAAAGGTGAAACTGCGGTCCTCGAAGATCGCCACCTTGACGGTTACGAGCACATCGCCCATGTCGCGGGTCTGATCATTGAAGGCATTAATGAATTCCATCATGTTTACACCGTGAGCACCGAGCATGGAGCCTACCGGGGGCGCCGGAGTGGCTTTGCCAGCGGTGACACGAAATTTGATGTTGGATTTAACTTTTTTAATTACTGCCATACTATTCTCCTTTGTGGTGCAAGCGGCCGATGCTTAGAGCGGCCTCCCACAGTTGTTTTAACTATATTTTCTTAACCTGCAATGAATCGAGCTCCACGGGGGTTTCGCGGCCGAACATGTTGACCAGAACCTTGATCTTGCCTTTGTTCTCGTCGATTTCGTTGACCATACCGTCAAAGCCTTTGAAGGGTCCATCGACGATATTGACGGCCTCACCCACGCTGAAGTCGATCTTGAATTTCGGCTCCTCGACTCCCATACGCTTCTGGATGTGCTTGACCTCATCTTCGGAGATTGGGGTCGGAGTGGTGCCCGATCCCACGAAACCGGTAACGTTGGGGGTGTTGCGCACGACGTACCAGGAATCTTCGGTTACGTCCATCTGGACTAGAACATAGCCGGGAAAAATACGGCGTTCCACGATGCGGCGACGGCCGTTCTTGATCTCGATCTGGTTCTCTTTGGGTACAATCACATCAAAAATCTTTTCAGCCATGTGCATTGTATCGATGCGTTGGCGAAGGTTCTCGGCCACGCGGTCTTCATAACCGGAGTAGGTGTGAATTACATACCAATGCTTAGTTGTAGTGGAACTGTCGGCCATAATTACCCTTTAACGATTACTTTCTGAACCAAGGTTGTAAACAACAGATCTAGTACGCCCATGAAAGCGGCGAAAAGAAGTGAGAAGAGGATCACCAGGATAGTCAGCCGAACAGTGGCGCGGCGGTTGGGCCAGGAAACTTTTGATAATTCTACGCGCGAGGCGGAGAAATATTCTAACAGCGGCTTCACTCTGAGTTCTCCCTCGGCCGCCGGTTTGCGACCAAAATTAAAAAGCCCGGGGCTTTGCCATTAAATATGCCTGAAAACCCGATAAAAGTCAACCTGGGCTTGTTTGAGGCATAGACGGTGCTTGCATGTTTCGGACGATATGATTCTACTCAGTGTTAGCCGAGTTGGATCCAGGGCAGAATGATGATGGCGGCGACAATCAGGGTGCTCAGGGAAACGATTAAAGCCAGCGGCCCGCGGCGGGCGTCCTCGGGTTGACGGCTCGAGAGCAGCGCCACTGCCTCCATGGGGCGGTCCGCAATTACGAGCTGGCGATACAACATGGCCCACCAGGCAGCGGTCCCCACTCCCAGTAAGGCCCCCGCCAGCCAAGCAAGGGCTCCAGCAGCAACGGTGACCAAGAGTTGATATTGGGGCGGTGCCGACACTACCAAAGCCACCCCGAGCGCAACTAGTGGGACGGCCAATACAATTTCCATGAGAATTGCTCCGAAACGCGGGCCGATGAGCTCAATCCGGTGGCTAAACAGCTGCCAACCGACTTTCGCGGCAGTACGGGCTCGGTCGGTAGTAAGAGTGAGGTTCACGCCTGCCAACCCGCGCGATATGGCCGAGGCGGCGAAAAGGTATAGCAGCACAATGTAGGCCCCGAAGACAATGCCAATCTGGAGATTAGGGTCGATGGGCCAAGATTGGCCGCCGGTGATAAACAGTGCTATACCGGCCGCAATAAGGACTAATTCGCCCAAACCGAAACCAATATCGAGCATTAGTCGGCGGCCAAACGTATTGACGGCGATGCCGAATTGACGGCTGAGGGACACGGGGCGCTGGTCGGCCTCGCGGGCGATGCCGTAGGTAATGGCGGCTTGACCAAGGCTGCGGCCGATGTAATAGATGACCCCGAGCAGGCCGGCCTCTAAGGCAAGTTTGGGTCCAGTATTCATTACCTGCCGGGCCAAACCCGATACGCCATGCGTGAGCACAATCCAAACCCCGTAGCCGGCCGCCACACCGAGGCTGGCGGTGGCTAGCGCACCCAAGGCGATCAGGCGCGGGCGCACCCGGGCGCGAAAACTGAACGCAATGACCGGACCGTAATGCAACGGCGCCACACCCACACGGTGAGCTCGCGGGCGTCTAGATTTGCCCGGTTTGGTAGGTTTGGGCGATTCGCCTGGAGCTGGCGCACCGGCGGATTTGTGGCGGGCGGCGTGGACCGGTCGCGGAGCCAGGTCGCTCATGCTGCGCGGTCCGGCGGCCGAACTGGTCGGCTGAGCGGACGGCAGCAGGTGGGGGCGGGCAATCTTGGGGGCCATCGGAAGCGGTGCTGGCGGCAGAGTGGCTGGCGCATAGCTGGCCACGGCGCGCGGAATATCGAGGCGGCCAGCCTTGGGGCGGCCAGGCTTGCGACGCTTGATTGGGTCGGCCGACTCGTCGGTGGGCAGCTCAAGCCGCGTGCGGCGCTGAATTAAGCCACCTGCCGCCGGCGCGACCGTCACGGCAGGCTTTCCTGTAACGGCGATGGGTTCATTAGCCGGGACGGCGGCTTGAGAGTCCGGATGTACCGGTAGTATCTCTACCCCCTCGGGCAGACCGTTATCCTGCACTGCAACCGGCGGTTTTACTTTCTGGGTAAGCTTTTCTGCGGGAAGTTCGGGGACCATTTGACCACAATTAATACAGAAGTGCTGATCTTGCACGGCTATAATTTGGTCGGAGTGACAATTTGGGCAAACCATTAGCATTATTTAAGCACTTATTGGATTAGTTCTCAACGACGGTCGAGTCGGCGACTTGTCCACCGTCTTCCACAGTTTTTTTGTGCAGATCAACAGTAAACAGTGAACCGATGTCGTAGTTTTGTCTAAATATTGCATGTTTTAGACCACTTCGACTTTCTGAGCTGCCGCCGCGATCGCCATACTGGCGGCTGAGTCGCTGCGCACCGGCACCATCACACGGAAGGTTGAGCCATGATTGAGCCGCGAGGCAAAACTAATATGCACTCCCAGCTTTTCGCCGAGCTTATGCGTGATATATAGCCCCAGTCCGGTGCCTCCGGTTTGGCGAGTGCGATAGTCTTCCGAGCGATAGAACTTACTGAATATCTTGGTTTTATCGCTGGCTGAGATACCAATACCGGTGTCTTTCACCGAGAACTCAGTCCCGCCGTCAACGGAATGAACTTCGAACGTCACGTGCCCGCTGGCGGTGTATTTGATGGCGTTGGTAAGGAAGTTTTGGAGGATTTCACGAAGCTCTGGCCGGCTAGAAATAATACTGCCGATATCGCTGCCAATGACGAGATTTAGCTTCAATTGCTTGGCCTGGGCCTGCGGACGGTAATCACGCACTAGGTCTTCGGCAAACTCAGCACTGCTGATCAGCTCAACATCGAGCTTCAGGCCACCCCGTTCAGCCCTCGAGAGAGTCGCAAGATCTTCAATAAGTTCACTTAGAAACACGATGTTTTCGTGTGCCTGCTCTAGCAACGGTTTGGCTTTGGGATCAATCTGGGCATATCCAGGCAATAGAGCGGTCGATAGGTTGGCCTCGGCGATGGCGAGCGGAGTGCGCAGCTCGTGCGAGGTGACTGCAATAAACTCATCGCGTTCTTCGTCGAAGGATTTTTCTTTAGTAATATCGCGAAATACCACCATATAGCCACCCCAATTGCTGTGGATTGCCCCAAGCACATGTACCGGCGTTACAGTGAGATCGAGAACCATCTTCGAGCCATCCGTGGCCTGGAATTGCACATCTTGGGGCTTGAAAGTGAGGCCGTCTTTGGCGACAGCACGCAGAAGGTTCACCCGTCGCCCGGCGGCATCGTGAAGTGGGAGCAGCTCATTGATACCCAGTCCGCTGATGTCACGGTTAGTATTAAGCAACTCTAGCGCGGCGGCGTTATACAAATACACTTTTCCCTCGTCGTCGATGGCCAGCACGGCGCTAGACAGCGAGTTAATTAGCGACAGCAGCCGTTGCCGCTCGTTTTCAATCCGACGGGTAAATCGATTTTCGAGTACATATTCTTCATCGCGGCTGCGCACCGATTGCTCGGCCACCAGGCTGAAGATAATTAAGATGACCAGCTTGATGACAAATTGAAACTCCGGATTGTTTGGGACTGCCGGCAGCTGAACTTTGAGCAAGATCAAGGTAATAATCACCTGCGCGCTAAGCGAAAAGGCAAAACCGGCAATGCCGTATGAGGCGATTGTGCCAATAATCAACAGATAAAACAGCGGATAGTAGGGGCTGGCCAGGCCGCCGCTGAGCATTATCAGACCAAGCACAAACACGTGGTCAACTCCGAGTGAATTGGAGCGGGATTTAAACAGTTTTAGCGACCGAAAGCTGCGCAGGTAACGGAGGCCGTTATAGACGGCCATAAATATAATCCCCGTGAGGCCGATGAGCCCGTTGCTGTTTTCGAACGGGTATGTAATGAGTACCAACGCCAGCACAATCCAGCGGACAATTCTAGAAGACGATTCGAAGTCTTCGTCGCGATCGAATATGGGCCGTTTCTCTGCTGATCTCATATTGTCTAGCATAACCGTTTTACGTACGCCGGGCTAGGGCTAGTCACGGCTCGGGAGTGCATACCGGCGGCGGTCGCGCCAGACTACGCTGACGGCGGCGGCGATGAGTCCAAAAGATACCAAAAATACCGCCCAGCTCCAGTGAGACTCAGTGGCGCCATCGGCACTGGCTTGGGGAGCCCCGTCGGCTTCGCCAGCGAGAACTTTGAGCGCGTCACCCGCGGTCGCCGGAGCCTGCAGGACGCTGCTCGGGGCGGTGAGGCCGGTAGAATCAGCCGAGGTGGACTGAAGGGGCGAAAGACCAGCTGGTTGCAGGACGGATGAATCGGCACTGGAGCCGCCGGGGTTGGTGGAAGTGGCAGTTTGCGGGCCAAGACCGGCCGGCGCGTCGGGGCTGGTCACTGTGTCGGCCGAAGCGCCTAGCGGCACCAGCATCATGATAATAGTAAGTAATAAGCGTTTTGGCATATGGCCATTGTACCGGTTTGACGGATATGCGACAAACAAAAAACCTCCCGAAGGGAGGATGGTTGATGGGCGAAACTGGTTGAAAGGTTGGCCGGGGCGGCAGAGGGCTCGAGTATCTCGAGCTAGTCTCTGCCGCCACCGGGCCCGCATCAGGTTTCTACGTGTGGCACGAACGTGGGATGGGGTACGTTTTACCCGCCTGTACCTGCCCATTGCCATACTTGGCGGTGATCTTGACTTGGATGTCTCTGAGGCTCGCCGCTGTATGAGGCGAGTAGGTTGTGCTGCGCACGATCATCCCTGAAAGGGTCTCGCCCTGGCGGGCAGTCACCTGCCGATAACCCGTACAGGTCCAGCCCGGGATAATCGGAGTGTTGCAAGCCGACAAGGCCGGAGTGAGCGCGAATGCCACGAGGGCGGCAATGATGGTGCCGGCGCGACGAGGACGTCGTGCTGAATTCATCGTTCCTCCAAGAGGGTTCGGTGACGCAGGATGTAAATGATGCGGGTTGATCGACAATCGACGAGCGATTATCGAATCCGTAGTATTATATCACCTTTGTAATCTTTGTCAAGGTGATGAATATAACTCCGCATCTGAGGGGCACGGTTAGCTGCGGTTGCGCTTGCGTTCGCCCAATGTGAGATAGCGTTTGCGCATGCGCAAGGACTCGGGGGTGACTTCGAGCAACTCATCGTTTTCGATGAAATCGAGCGCC
>JAYUCF010000013.1:0-4154 GCA_043740495.1 bacterium | reverse complement strand
GTCATCGGCCGGTACTTTGCTGGCATCGCAGCCACCAGCACTTCGAGCTCGGCCACCGACAGCGGCTTGGTCTGGTGGATGCGCTTGGCGGTCCCTGCGGCCAAGCAACTGGCGCTCACCAACGCCAATCTGACCACCTCTCAAGACAAAGCACTGGCTTATCTATTGAGCACGCAAAAAACCAATGGTGGTTTTGGCTATGATACTTCCAGCCCTTCCGACGGCAGCTCCACCGCCTGGAGTTTGATGGCGCTGAATTCGATCGGCACTTCCACCCAAATACCAGCCCTGGCGGCTCGTGGTTGGCTTCTTGGTAATCAAAATGCCGATGGGGGCTTTAATTTTGCGGCGTATGGGACGACCTCTAGCGACGCCTCTACCACAGCCCCAGCAATTTTGGCGCTGCTAGGTACTACCTGGCTGCTGAGCCCGGCACCCCTGCAAACCACCCCAGTTCAAACCGCTGTTGCCCCTCTAGCCTCGACCTACTCCGGGCAGCCGCCAGTCCCTGTCCAGTCCGCTACTACGCCAGTCGTTCTGCCGCCAGCACCCGCGACGTCTGAAATTGAAGTTTCACCCGTTGCACCAGCCGGTAGCGTCCAGGGAATATCGCAAACCAAGCCCGCCCAAATCCAGAGCAGTCAGACCACTCCCAAGTCGAATATCGCGCTTTACGGGTTATTAGTCCTCCTGGCCATAGCCGTGATCTGGTACATGCTACAATTAATCACAAGGAAGAAGGTCTGAGATGTCAGTTACTCCAAAGCAAGGCACAATTATGGTTGTCACGGTTATAATCAGCGCCATCATAATGCGTTTGGTACCGCATATTCCCAACTTTGCGCCCATTACGGGGGCGGCCTTATTTGCAGCGGCTTATTTGCCAAAACGTTACGTATTACTGGTTCCACTGGCAGCCATCGCTCTCAGTGATTATCTGCTACTCTATATCAACCCATTCAGCCCTCAAGTCTTCAACTTCAGTCACATTCAACCCCTGAGCGCACTAGTAAACGACACAACCTTTTGGGTCTGGGGTAGTTTTATGGTCAGTGGCCTGCTCGGATTGGCACTCCGCCACCGGCGCAGCGCTATGCGAGTAGGGGCCATCACCGTACTGGCCTCATTGCAATTCTACGTGATTACCAACTTTGGAGTATGGGCCGCCGGCGCCTATGCTCGCGATTTATCTGGCCTAGCCACCAGCTACGCCGCTGGCTTGCCCTTCCTGCGCTGGACTTTGCTTGGCGATCTGTTCTACGCCGCCAGCTTCTTCGGTCTCTATGCCTTGGCCACCGGACCTGCCAAGACCGCTACAAAGCCATCTGGCAGTTCGACTGCGCCAGCCTCAATTTAAGTCAAACTGGCCCCGGGGGTCGACAGGCTTGCTATAATTATTGTTGGACCTAATTAACTACTGCTACGGAGATACCCCTTGGCCACCCCCAGCCTCATCGTTGTTTCGAACAGGCTTCCCATCAGTGTGTCGAAAGTAAATGGCAAAATTGACTTCCAGTCCAGCCAGGGCGGGTTGGCTACGGCAATGTCTTCGCTTGGCAAGACCCATGACTATATCTGGATAGGCTGGCCAGGCATCGCTTCAGATGAACTCACGGGGGAAGATAAAAAAACCATTCGCAAGGAACTCACTAAGCATAAATGTTACCCGGTGTTTTTGAGCGCAAAACAGATCGAAAATTTTTATAACGGATACTCGAACGGTACTCTCTGGCCGTTGCTTCATTACTTTCAATCACATACCAAGCACCGGGCCGAATACTGGGACGAATACAAAAAGGTCAACAAGCTCTATGAAGCGGCCGTTCTCAAATACGCTACCAATAAGTCTTCGATCTGGATACATGATTATCATCTGATGGTTTTGCCACAAATGTTGCGCGCCGAACTACCCGAAAGCTCCATCGGTTTTTTCTTGCACACGCCGTTTCCGTCATACGAAATTTACCGATTACTCCCGGATCGCAAGGAGATCGTGGAGGGACTGATTGGGGCGGATTTGGTAGGATTTCATACCTATGACTACGCTCGGCACTTCCTGAGTGGAGTCCTGCGCACGTTGGGTTATGATAACAAAATGTCTTCAATTATCATCGGGGACCGACTCGTGCGCGCCGATGTTTTTCCAATCGGGATTGACTACGAAAAATTCGCCGTAGCGGCCAAGTCGGCCGTCGTGAAAACCGAGATAGAAGCTCTCAAAAAACATTTCCATGACCAAAAAATAGTGCTGTCAGTCGATCGATTAGATTATTCTAAGGGGATATTGGAGCGCCTGGAGGCCTTCGATTACTTTCTGGAAAAGAACCCCCGCTGGCACAAAAAACTCGTACTGGTAGTAATCGCCGTACCGTCGCGCAGCGCCGTAGGCGCCTATCAGCAAATGCGCGAAGAGATTGAGCGGGCAGTGAGCCGGGTAAATGGCAAATATACCACCGTGGATTGGTCGCCCATCTCTTATCAATATAAAAATTTGCCTTTTGATGAGTTGGTGGCTCTATATTGCTGCTCGGATGTCGCACTCGTGACGCCGCTGCGTGATGGCATGAATCTTGTCGCCAAAGAGTACATCGCCAGCAAACAACGACGCAACGGAGTTCTGATTATTAGCGAGATGGCGGGAGTGGCAGATGAATTACCCGAGGCGACCAAAGTTAATCCCAACGACCGGGCCGGCATTGTCCGGGCACTTGAAAAAGCTCTCAAGATGACCCCCACCGAACAGCGTCGACGTCTGGTGGCGATGCAAAATCGCCTCTCAAAGTACACCGTTCAACGCTGGGCCGAGGATTTCATCGAGCAGCTGTCCGATACCAAAGCCCACCGCGCGGAGCACGATCTCAATTTTCTGACATCGCCGGTAATGGACGACATAGTCAATAAATATAAGAACGCTAAGAAACGCCTGCTCATGCTCGACTATGACGGTACGCTCACCAAGTTTGTCTCCGACATCCGACCGCTCTCATCAAAGCCTACCAGCAAGTTATTGCGCATCCTAAAAAAACTCAGCCACACCCAGGGCAATGAAGTGATGATCGTGAGTGGCCGACCCAAGCGCGCGCTTGAATCCTGGTTTAGCAAGCTCCCGGTGACCTTAGTCGCTGAACACGGAGCCTGGGTGAAAGATCACGGCAAGTGGACCGCCAGATCTGATTTTCCCGCCGACTGGAAAGAACCGGTGATACTCCTTCTCGAAGCCATTACCGAACGCACCCCCGGCGCTTTTATCGAAAATAAACATTTTTCGGTGGTTTGGCACTACCGCAACGTCAGCCCCGAGCTGGCCTACGTCCGCAAAGCCAATCTCAAGCATGATGTAGAGAAGCAACTCCGCGATTCTGACGTGGATGTTTTTCAGGGCAATAAGATTCTCGAATTCAAACCGCGCTTTATCACCAAGGGTGCCGCCGTGAAACAAAAGCTGTCGGAGGGTGCCTACGACTTTATTATCGCCATCGGTGATGACTACACCGACGAAGATATGTTTGCGGCCCTGCCCGTGGGAGCCTACACCATTAAGGTGGGCATCGGCAGCTCAATTGCCCGCTACCACCTCAACTCAGTTGATCAAGTCCACGCATTCATCAACCGACTAGCTGCATCGATTGAATAACCGACCGTCATTAAGTACCATTTAGTGTATTATAGGTCGGAAGACCAACCATAAGGAGGGAGCCCATGCCCACAGCCGCCGCACCTCTGCGCCACATTCTCTCCGCCGACCAGTTCGACACCCAGCTCATCAGCCGTATCTTCGAATACGCGGATCGGGCAGGAGTCGCAGTCGAAGATCAAAGGCGCTATCATCAACTCGGCAACCGACTTTCCGGGCACATTCTGTATCGGCTCTTCTACAAAGAATCCACCCGTACCTACGAATCGTTCGGATTTGCCGCCACCCACATGGGCATGGCCGTGCTTGGCACTCAAAGCGTCCAATTTTCCTCGGTCGCCAAAGGTGAAACCCTCGAAGACACCATCAGAACTATCTGCAGCTATCGCCCGAGCATGATAGTCCTGCGCAGCGCCAAGGATGGTGAAGCCGCCCAAGCGGCCGCCGTCTCAAGCGTGCCCATCATCAACGCCGGCGATGGCAGCGGTGAACACCCAACTCAGGCCTTACTCGATCTCTA
>JAYUCF010000012.1:0-2336 GCA_043740495.1 bacterium | reverse complement strand
GAGGAACTGCGTGCCGCCGGCCTCTACGCCAGCGTTTGGCAGGCCGGCGCGGTGGTCACCCACTCCGTCGCCACCTACTCCAAAGGCGACGACGCCGGTACCGGCCTTGTGCTCGCGATTTGGGCAGTTTGGAGCGTCAACGGTTTTACCGCCGAGTGGGCCGAGCTGCCTTACGACTTTCTGCGCGGGCTTTCGCGCCGTCTCACCAACGAAATTCCCGAGCTGGCTTCGGTGGTCTACCGTATCTCGGACAAGCCGCCCGCCACCATCGAATGGGGCTAACATTATTAGCATTTATTAAGATCAAAAGTCTCACGGCCGCCTCTGATGAGGCGGCCGTTGGGCGGACAGTTAGATTGGCGCCGGACAAACCGCCAAACTCCGGGCGCCCTTATCAGGCATAGGTCATCTGACCACTGTCTGCTTGTGGAGGCATTTGGGGCAGGTGTATGTCACTACGCCAAGCTTTCGTTTCTTGGTCATAGGTACTCCGCAATACGGGCACTTCTTCATTGTCGGCTCCTGGGACCTCGCGAACAATTGGATGTTGTAAATCTCAGCTTATTTGGATTTTTTGTTCCCTTCCACTTTCTTGCGGCATATGGGGCAGACGAATTGCGTCAGATAGCCGTGCTTTCGTTTTCGGGTCATGGGAATGTGGCATTTTAGGCAGTCCATTAGTGCCTCCTCTGATCTCGGGAACAATTGGACATTCCAATTGAATGTATAACATTATAATTACTATTATGGCGTTATCAATAAGCAAATGTCCGGCACATGAATAAATCCCCCGAATGAGTTATGATACAGCCATGAATTCGAGCCTGCGATGAAGCTTCCCGCCCTTGCAAAGTCACAGATAAATCGCCTCGGTCTAGCGTATTTCGTGCTCGCGGTTGGCCTCACCTCGCTAATTTTCGTATCCGTGCAGCAGAGTCTACGCCTGGGCGCCAATGATCCGCAGATCCAACTTGCCCACGACAGCCTCGTGGGAGCTATCAATGGCCCCGTGATCGACGTGTCCTCCAGCCTGGCGTCCTTTGAGATTATCTTCGATGAACAGCACAATGTTTTGGCTGCCACTGGTCAGCTCGACGGCAAGACCCCCACGCCACCAGCCGTTGTCTTCGAGTACGCCAAAACTCACTCGGACGACCGGTTCACCTGGGAACCAAAATCCGGGGTACGCCTGGCAACCGTGGTAGTACACCATGATGGCGGCTACGTTTTGGCCGCTCGAAATATGCGCGAAGTTGAGATCCGTGAAGACCGAGCCCAAACCTATGCCCTCGCTACCCTAGCTTTGCTTATTATTATTGGCCTTGTTCTTATTGTCGTGATCAAATAAATGAGTCAAATTGTCATCGCTCCGGCCTCGGCCAGCTCACTTTTTGCCCTGCATCGCCTGTTTGCCAAAGCTGTAGCTACCCACTTTTCGTATTTTCCCCTGGCCGTTCAACAGCGCGTCATCAAAGATCATTCCGTCCTCAGGCTAGTTTTAGCGACTATCGATCCTCACCGCGAAATCTTAGTGGCCCGCACCCAGGGCAAACTTATTGGCTACGCTATCGGTGCTGCCCCTGCTACCGGGCCTGCTCAGCTATTTTGGCTGTATGTGGACACCAATTTTCGCGGTGCCAACACGGGCCTGAGCTTGCTGTCGCGAATGCTCCGGCACCTTCAATTCAAAGGTGCCGAGGTGGTATCGATTGCTACCCACGACCACCGGGCCTATTACGAGCGCCAGGGGTTTGAATATGTCAAAAAAACCCTCGTTAACGGCATCAAAATGGACATCCTCACTTTTAAAGTTTCACCTCCGGTGGTGAAATGAAATTATTCAGGTCCGGCACCAAGCTTAAATCCAAAACTACTCGTGTTAGGCCGGTATTTGGGTTGATATTGTTGCTTACTCTCTTTGAAGCGGGGGTGGTGTATTGGGTAAACAGCACGTCGCCCCCGGCCGGCAGCTCCACCCTAGTCCAACCCAACTCACCCGTCCGGCCGGGTGCCGTATTGGGCCAAGACGCCGTAGAGCATTTCACTTCCGCTGAGGCGTCTGCCCTCATCCGTCATAACTACCCGGCTGGAGTCCCTGGGGAGGGGATTGGCATCACCAAGATTTCCTTCCGCTACCGCACCCAACTGCCCGATGGCCAAATGATTACCATTCACGGGCGCGCCTATCTGCCCGATAACGGCCTCAACAATCTCCCGATCTTTGCTTTTGGTCCGGGTACCACCGGCATCGGCGATCAGTGCGCTGCCAGCCTCGAGAAGCCGGCCGTGGCCAACTGGGGCAATTACGATGCGCATATGAGCGCCTACGCCACCCA
>JAYUCF010000011.1:0-6317 GCA_043740495.1 bacterium | reverse complement strand
GGGGTGGAGGCAGGTGCGGGCGCCGGAGTTGGTTTGGAGCCGGTTAGCCACGACATGGCGGCCGGTTTGGCAACCGCGGCGTAAGCCACGGCACCACCGAGGATCAACAAGGTGGCGCAGACAACCGCAATTATGGCTACGGCCTTTGAGCTGAGCGGACGCGGGTGGGTGACGGGCTGAAGGGGTGGCTTGACGGAGTCAGGGGTAGGAGCCAGGGCGGGAAGCGGGGCCTCTGGGGATGTGGGAGCGGGGTTTTCGGGAGCGGGGGTGAGCTGCGGAGTTTCGGGAGCGGGGGTGAGCTGTGGAGTCTCGGGAGTGGGGGTTGTTCCGGGGGCGGGCGTTTCGGCAGCCGGCACAACGCTGGCGACGGCCGGGCTCGATGACGGGGCGGTTTGGGGCTCCACGTACGCAGCGGGGTTTGACTTAGATCCAACTTCGGGTGTTGGTTCGGGAGTGGTTTCGGGTTCGGGAGTTTTTTCGATTTCAGCAATTGACTCCTGCAGAACTTTTTCGGGTGATTCAACCGGGGGGATATCGATGACGGTTGATTCGGGCGCTGGCACATCGCCAACGATGCTCGAAATATCGATCAGGGGAACCGGAACGGAGGGTTCAGCCGTATGCTCAGCCGGCTTGGAGGCAGCTTTAGCCTCGTTGTCGTGATCATTATGGTGGGGTTGCAGACGTTTAGCTCTGGGTCGGGGGGCGACCTTGGCTTCGGCTACCGGTTCGGCTGTCGGTTCTGCCAAGGGTTCGGCTGGTTGTTCGGGTTCGGGTATATTTTCCGATTCGGGCTTGGCTTCAGGCTCAACCGCGACAGCGGCAGGGGCGGGCGAAGCGAGCACCTCGGGCGGAGCCGGAATAGCGGCGACGGCTTTAGCCATATCGTCGTCTGTCAGCATTTCGATGTGACCACATTCGACACAAAGCCAGCCGGCTTTGGACTGAATCATGTCGTTGCTGCAATTTGAGCATTTCATAGTCTTAAGCATATCATACCCCTTATGTTTGGTACGAATATGCAGCTATAGCTAGAAGCCCGAGTTGATATCCAGATGGTCTAGCCCATGCTCTTCGAGCTCGACGCGGTAGTGCTCTTCAATGGGGCGCAGCTGCAGGAGATCGTCATCACGGTTAACTTGGTCGGGCTCGACGCCGCGTTTGCGGGCCAAATCCCGCAGAGCCATACGCTCGGTGAGCTCGTCCCAAAAGGTGTGATCGTCATAATCGAGGATATATTCGTCATAAAGGCGCTCGGCCCATTCGGACTTCATAAAGTACTCACCGGTTTCAGCGTCGATATCAACGTAAGGCAGCTTGTGGACCGCGAGCAGTTTCTGCACAATCGCTCCAGCCGGCTCGTCTTGGAAATCCGGATCATGCTGAGCGTTCACCATCCACTCGCCCAAATAGGCAAGCTCAATCAGTTTTCGAAATTCTTCAGTTGTGAGTTCAAGTTTTATCACTGGATTATTCTAGCCGAAGTTGAAGAATCTGGCGACCCACTTATTACTCTAGACTTGTATTATTTAATTTTTTGTTCTATAATAACGTATTCTTTCTTGTGACGTCCGTCATGCACCCGAAGAAGCCCCTATTGATTCTAGCGTTTGGAGCCTGTCGTGAACCTTACTGGCGCGTTGTTTGGTCCCATTTTTGTTCTCATCTTCTATGTTGGCCGTCTCGAAGGCCAAATCAAGGACTTGGCGACTCGACTCGCAACATCGAGTAACGAGGAAGAAGACGAAAGCCCACTCGGTGTGAACTACGGTATCTTCCGCTCCGATAGCGGCGTCAGCGAACTGGTTGACCTGACGCGGTACGGTGAACTTCTGACATCAGAGTTCCGTACTGCCGAACTCGAGCTGGCGGCTTTGCCGCCTCGGATCCCCGTCATGCTGACCGATCGCGACAACTTCCGCTATCGTTGCTCGGCAGTAGCTCGCCGGTGGCGGCCACTTCTCGTTACGGCCTTGATTGCCGCTGCGTTGCTGTGGTTAGCGGTACTGGCGACACCGAAAGTGCTGGTTTTTTTGAACGGCAACTTTAACTACATCAACTTCGATGGAGTCGCAGTGGACCCGCAAACGCCGCATTGGCTGATAGCAGGCGCATGGTCCGTGACCCTCGCCGGCTCGGTACTGCTCGCTTGGTACATGTTCCTGAAAGCCAGCTCCAGACGCACGGACACCATGATCCAAGCTGAGGAGAACAAGGAGTACGAAGAGTCTGATCGCCAGCCCGCCGCCGACAAGGTGGAGGCCATCCGCAACGAACTCGAATGGGTAAAGGGTGAGTTCGCACCGTTGTACGCCGACTTGGCACTGGACGACCAGCTCATCGAGGAAGCCCGGCGCAACAATTACTACCGCGACCTCGCGCCGAATTAGTCCCATGTCCATCATGCCGCCTGGCGGCCCCTTCGCTCGCAATCGAGTGAAGGGGCTAGCCGGCGGCTTTTTCGCGCCTAAAGTTAGCCGAGTACCTGAGCGGTTTTGACAATCGTGGCAAAAGATTCGTAGTTGAGGCTGGCATTGCCCACCAGCAGGCCATCGACGTATTCGACTTCAAGGTAGGCGCGGCAGTGGTCAGGGTCGGTGCTGCCGCCATAAAGCAGGCGAACGTTGGCGAGGCCGCCCTCGCCGTATAACTCTTCCAGGGTGGTACGGATGGCGCGGTAGGCGAAGCGGATATTATCGGGGGTGGCGTGCACCACGTGACCGTCACCGTGGTTGATGGACCAGACGGGCTCGTAGGCGATAACGATACCGGCAACCTCGGTGGCGGTGAGGTTCGTCAGAGCCGCCGTGAGCTGGTCGACGATGACTTTGGCGGCCAGGTCGTGCTCATGGTCGTGGAGGGTGTCGCCGATGCAGAGGATGGGAGTGAGGCCGTTGCGCACCACGGCCGCCAGTTTCAGGGCGACGGTTTTATCGGTCTCCCCCATGGCGCGGCGCTCCGAGTGGCCAACGATGACGTAATCGGCCAGCCCGCGCAGCATCTGCGGGCTGGTTTCACCGGTATAGGGACCCTCATCTAGATAATGGACGTTTTGGGCGCCCAGTTTGAACTTCTTGTGATCGATGTCTCTGGCCAACGGGTACAGATCAAGCGTGGGGGGGCAGATCACCACCTCGACATCGGCATCGGGTTTGATCTTTTCGTCGAGACGCTTCACCAGCAGGCTGGCGGCGCCGGGGGCGAGGTTCATTTTCCAGTTGGCTACAATAAGTCGTTTCATAAGTATGAGTTAATAATAACGCTTACGGCTATGACTGTCACGGACGGGCTAATGATCGTAGACGTAAAATCCCGGGCAGGTCTTGGTAGCGGCTTGGGCCGCGGGCAGCAACGCCGGCAGCTGGGTCGGGTCGGTGATGCTGATTTGAAAGTAAGGCTCGGCATCGCGGAGCACAATTCCCGTATCGGCACCCGACACCGGGCCGTCAGGCACAGGACCAGTAAGATTATAGTTAAAGCCGTTCAGCTTGCAGCTGGTTATATCGGTTTTGGCTTCGGTGAGGGAAATATACATATTTGTAATCTGGTGGGTGGCGTCGAGGTATTCTATCTCTCCACAGCCGGGTTTAGCCTGCTTGGCGGCGGTCACGAAAACTGCAAAGTTTCCGGCAGCACTATAGACCATCCCCGCCGCTCCGGCAGTCGAGTCTTTCATAGAGAGAATTGTGCGCGTCCCATCGGGTGTATTCTCGCGCGTAATCCGGTGAACCTGGCAGTTGGCAATCATCTCGGTGCCGGTTTTGGCCGGAACGTCGGCATTGGCCTTGAATGAGCCGGCGATGGATAATATCACTGGCAACAACACGGCCGCCGCCACGACAATCCAGAGATAGCTCAGCCAGCGCTTTGGACCGGTCGGCTTCTTCCGAATCAGATAAATAACCAGCCAAATGGAATCAAACAGGAACAGCAACGGGATAGACACAAACAGCGGACTAAACACCAGAATAAGGAACTCCGAGCCCGCTCCCTGCTTGGCCCACGCGAGGGCTGCCAGGTAGATCAATATGGCGCCACCAATGAGGATGACGTGTAGGACGACGACGATAATAAATCCTATCGAACGGCGTTTCCTGGGTGGCTCAGCCGGCGGGGGTGTGAACGGGCCGGGGGCGTCGGATGGATAGTCTAAGTTCATAGGCAAAGTGTAGCATAAGCCCTATTTGTCGAGCAGGGCGTCGACGCACTCGAGGCCTTTGCCGCTCATCAATTCCAGGCTGGCGCCGCCACCGGTGGAGACCCAGGTGAACTGGTTGTGCAGGCCCTCTTCGTCGATGAAGCCGGCGGTGTCGCCGCCACCGATAATGGAGATAGCCTTAGAGCCAATGATGGCCTGCGCCATGGCGAGCGAGCCGGCGCGAAATTCGGGAACTTCGGTGATGCCGAGCGGGCCGTTCCAGATGACGGTAGCTTGACCGTCGAAATCGAGAAAGGTGGAGATTTCGGTCTTGAGCTGGTCGCCGTAGCTGGGCGCGGCGTCCACGATGTAGTCATCCGAGCCCACGGCGGTAAGTTTGACGGTGCGCAAATTCTGGGGCGCTGCGAGGCTCGACGACACCACGACTTCGTCGGGCAAGAGCAAGTGAGTATTGGCGGTGGCGGCAATGGTGATAAGTTTTTTGACTTCATCCGCCATCTCATGCTCGGCCACACTTTTTCCAATTGATGTCCCCTGGACGAAGGCGAAGGTATTGGCGATGGGTCCGGTGAGCAGCATGGCATCGACTTTAGGGATAAGGTGGCTAAGAATTTCGAGCTTAGTCGACACCTTGGCGCCGCCAATGATGGCCAGGAGCGGTCGGTTGGGGTGCTCGATGGAGCCGGTGATGTGATCGATTTCTTTTTCGACCAAGAAGCCAGCCACAGCGGGCAGGAATTTGGAGATGCCGGCGGTGGAGGCGTGGGCGCGATAGGAGGCGAAGGCGTCGTAGACAAAGATGTCGGCTAAACCGGCCAACTGCTTGGCAAACTGGGGGTCGTTGGCCTCTTCTTCGGGATGAAAGCGCACATTTTCCAGCAGGATCATGGCGCCGGGGGCCAGGGCCTCGACGGCCGAGACAACCTCCGGTCCGATGCAGTCATGCACAAATTTCACCTCACGACCGAAGATCTCGCTGGCCTTGATGGCGGCCGGTTGAAGCGAAAAGGCCGGGTCAACCTTACCGTCGGGGCGGCCAAGGTGGCTGGCGATCACAATTTTACAGTCACGTGACCATAGGTACTCGAGGGTCTCGCGGGTGGCTTCAATGCGGAAGGCGTCGGTCACCAGACCGTCTTCCACGGGGACGTTCCAGTCGAGGCGGGCAAAAATGGTTTTGCCTTGGACGTCGATGTCGCGGATGGTTTTCTTGTTCATAGCGTGAGCCCCTCTATCTTTTCAACTTGCTTTCGGTTTTATTTATATCAATCGTGGTCTTAACGATAGTATCTGGCGCGAGCGAAATGCTGTCGATGCCCTCTTCAACCAAGAAACGCGCGAACTGCGGATAGTCTGACGGCGCCTGACCGCAAAGACCAATCTTCACATGCTTGGCTTTGGCAACCCTGATTACCTGCCGGATGAGCTGTTTGACAGCCTCATTGTTCTCGTTATAAATATGGGCCACAGTGTGGTTATCCCGATCGACTCCGAGCGTGAGCTGTGTCAGATCGTTTGAGCCGATAGAAAACCCGTCAAAAAGTTCAGCAAACTGCTCCGCCAAAATCACGTTTGAGGGGATCTCGATCATGACATAGGCTTCAAAACCATTCTTTCCCCGTTTCAGCCCGTTCTTGGCCATAATGTCGAGGACTTTCTCAGCTTCGGTCAGATCGCGACAGAACGGGACCATGGCCTTAATATTAGTCAGGCCCATCTCATCCCGGACTTTCTTAAAGGCTTTACACTCGAGTTCGAACGCCGCCCGGTATTGCGTGGAGTAATAGCGGCTGGCCCCGCGCCAGCCAATCATCGGGTTGTTCTCGAGCGGCTCAAACTGCTTGCCGCCAATGAGGCCCGCATACTCGTTGGTCTTAAAGTCGCTGAACCGAATGATCACGTCATTGGGGTAAAAGGCGGCGCCAAGAATGGCGATGCCCTCGGCCAGCTTGTCGATGAAGTACTGGGCTTTATTGGTGTACCCGACGGTCAGCTCGTTGATGAGAGCGCGGGTACTTTTATCTTTGACCTCATCAAACCGCAACAGGGCGAGCGGATGGATCCGGATATGCGAGTCTATAATAAATTCTTCGCGGGCCAGACCCACACCGTCATTGGGGATCATTGAATAAGCAAAGGCGTGATCCGGAGAGCCAAT
>JAYUCF010000010.1:0-17428 GCA_043740495.1 bacterium | reverse complement strand
ACCCCCGGCCGGCAGCTAACGTGGAGATAGATAATATTCCAAATATATTAACCAAGTGGGACCATTTATGGCGACGAACGCCCAGATAAAGATTAGGACAATTCCTAACAAAATACTTATAAGAAAGCTAATTAACAGATGAGGTAATACTTTTTTCGTAATGAACTCGTTGTATCCGCTCCTCTTAACTGGAAACTGGTTTTGTTGTAGCGCGTCAAGCCACTCGTCCATTGGCAGCTTGGCAAGAATATCCTTAATCCTGACAAAATAAGAAGCTCCCATGCCAGGAGATAATGCATCTGCTATTGAGGTGCTCAGTTGCGTGAGGTCAGCTGCCGCGCCACTTAGGTCAAACATATACCATCTACCGCTCGTCCTGATGAGTATCTTCGAAAGTATAGCGTATACTCTCGTTACATCAGTGGCAGCTAAGTTTACGATTGGTTCGTCTGGTATCGATGCTTGGTTAGCCTGGTCTGATTGTTTGTATACCCGGAGATGTTGGTCATTATCAAGCGACAACGATACTATACTCATACCGAACCCGGTTCCGTCTATATGGAAACTAGCCATAGCCTGCATAATCGGCTGATGCGGCATCGAGGTGATTGGGGATGAACTTTCTTGATTGGCGGTGTCTGCGGGCATGTTTTATCCTTCTGATCTGATTACAAGACCACCTTAATATGCTAATGCTAACCTCAGGTGACTCAACGGTCAATCTAATTGTATTGGGCCAAGGTGACTTCGCCGCTGTAGTAACTAAACCCTAGTTCATCCAATTTCTCATACATCGAGTTCAAACTAGGGTAGATGGTGTTCCATCTACGGGCAACTAGGTCTACCAAAGAAAAACGCTCACTTAGGTGGGCGTTTTTCTTTGGTTCATTTAGACCGGCTATTTATTGAATCGTGATGCTGCCCTTCTGAGAGGGATTGAGATGGTTGTGAATGCTAAAGCTCCCCGTTTTGTTGACGGTAACAGTTTTGCTTTGACCCGCAGCGATAGTCCCTACATTCAAATCAGTATCGTCGGTATGAATGGGATGAGGGTCGGAATCGACCTGAACGGTCACGGAAGATGTGTTTTTAAAGATCACGGTCTGGCCGGCTTTAACCGTGATCTGAGCCGGTGAGAAGGAGCTACCGTCATACGACACCGAGGTTGCCTGAGATTGACTTTGTGACGCGCCTGAGCTGTTCGTGGCGGCGGTAGATGGGGCGGGCGTTGATTGGAAGGTTGAGACGGGGCTTTTGTAATGATTTGACAGGGCCAGGGCGATGCCGCCGATTATCAGCACGGCGACTACGGTTAGCGCAATATTCTTAGGTGAATTCATGAGAGCCTCCTTGGTTGCTTATCATAGATAACGTATAGTAGGCGGTTTCGTTACTGGACGGTATTAATGATGGTAATACCGCATGGCGTGAGTCGCAAATAATTGGTTAATTGCTAATTCTAATTCCTTCTATCGCCGGGGGCTAGGGTAGTGGGCGGAGCCGGCTTTACGCCGTCAGTCCGTAGTCGTCGTAGCAAGATGGAGTAAGATTTAGCTATGATGCGTGTCACCGATGATGAATTTCAGCAGATGGTCGCGGACGCCGTGGCCTCGATTCCGGAGCGGTTCGCCAGCCATTTGAACAATGTGGCGTTTATGGTGGCGGATGTGCCGTCGCAGGAGCAGTTGCGGGCGGGCGGTTTGCTGCATGGTCATATGACGCTGCTCGGACTGTATGAAGGTATTCCCCTGCCCCGGCGGGGTGACGGGTACTCGGGCGTATTGCCCGACGTGATAACCGTGTTTAAGCAACCGCATGAGGCGATGGCAGTCAATTTTGAGAGTTTGCGCCGGGAAGTGCACCAGACAGTGTGGCACGAGGTGGCGCATTATTTTGGCTTGGATCACGGGCAAATCCACGCGCTCGAGGAGTAGAGTCCGTAATACAGGGCCGAAAACGATAAAATGATGGTAGTTGAAATTTGCTGATAATAATTTGCGATTGAGGTTTTTGATTGCCGGTGTGGCGTCGATGGGTTTGGCGTTGGTATTGGTCCTGCCCAGGCTCTCGAATCCTATTCCGTGAACCCAGGTACGGGTGCGACCGCGACGACGTCGCACGGGGGCAGAGCTCAAGCGGTGACAATGCAGGCCGATTGGCCGAGTACGGTGCCGATCCCACCCGGCGGTCTGCTGTCCACCAGGGGAAAGAGCCCACACTGGATTTTGCAGCTGGTGGCGGCTGGCAGTTACCGCCACGTGATGGCGGGTGTCAGGTCGTTAACCTATCTCATGGCTTCAGTTAGCCCAATCCCGGAAGCCAGCCGTATTTTTTTGAGAGTCCGACTTACTCGGTGCGCTCGGTTGGCGAAAATCTGGATCATAGTGCGACTCAGACAACCCTGAACGTCTATCTGGATAAGAAATAGTCCTAACCGCTGTTTGGGCAAATTTGGTCACAAGTTGAAGCGTTGTTAGCATAGGCTACCCACCATTTGTCAATAGGCGAATTTCACCCACTAAATATTATTCGAACATATATAGCCTGATTATTCTATATAGCTAAAGCATAATTGTTATCTTATGTTAATGGCGTTAAGCATAAGTATTATAAGCATATAAACTAGTGAATGCTCCTAATGCTACGCCCCTTGTTTTGTTAAAAATTTGTAAGAATGCATTATTGTACGGATTATTATTTCCTGTAGCGTACTGTTTTGTGTGAAGAATTTTGCTAGTGGTGGGTTATGCAAGTCCCGAAATTGGGTTTACCCCGCACTGCGCTAATGAGGAAGGATAGTATGAATAAATTAATTATCTCGGCGATTGGAGGGATCGGCATTGGTTTGTCCCTAGGAGGCTCAGCATTGGCTGGGAGTACACCGACACCAACGCCCCAGACAAAGTTGGAGATGGCCGCAAAAAAACCGGCTGAAGTGCCACCTAAGGTTCATGTGGTAGCTCCCGGGGATAGTTTGTCGACGATTGCCGAGGATGAGAAGCTGGCTGATTGGCGCCCGCTGTGGGATGCGAATGTGGAAGTTTTGAATCCCGATTTGGTGTATGCCGGACAGCAGCTGGTAGTACCTACGGGTCCAACCACTGAGCGTCCCCTACCGGCTGGGGTGGTAGTGCAGGCCTCTACGCCGACAGCTAACGGGAGCGGACTGCGCCGGACGGCGGTAGCCGCTAACTATTCGGCCGGTGCGGGCGGTTGGGCGGCTGGAGTGCGTCAGCGCGAGTCAGGCGGCAATTACGGCACCAACACTGGAAATGGTTACTACGGGGCCTACCAGTTTAGCCTAGGTACGTGGCGAGGTGTCGGCGGCAGCGGCCTACCTTCGGACGCGAGCCCGGCCGAACAAGATATGCGCGCGCAGTTGCTGTATAACGCTCGCGGGTGCAGTCCCTGGCCAAACACTTGTAGGTAAAGCACTAACTTGAGCTAAAGTTCAACTCGATCAATCTTAATCGACTTACCATAAAGCCGGGCAGCCAACTGCCCGGCTTGGTTCGTGAGATCGGTGACTAAAAATTCACGTGAGCGCTGAGAGGAGATAGCGGCGTTGAGGTTCGGATGGGCGCTCAGGTAGCGTTGGACTTTGGCTGGAATAATTTCATCTTGCGAAATGATAGCAACACCCGGTCCCATTTGAGCTGCAATGAGTTGTTTGAACATAGGGTAATGAGTGCAACCGAGAATCAGGGTGTCGATACCGGACAGAGCCGGAAGGTAGTCGCCCAGAATCGGACCGGCCCATTTGGCGGCATCGTTTTCGACCAAGGGCACCAGTAAAGGGGCGGCGACGGAGGTTACTTGCAAGCCCGGCCGGAGCTTAGCGAGCTCGCGCTCGAAGGCTCCAGACGAGACGGTGGCGTTGGTGGCCAGCACTCCGATGCGGCCGGTTTTGGTGGCCTCGACGGCGGCTTCGGCGGCGGGAATCAACACCCCGATGACGGCTCTCGCGGGGTGGTGGGCCGGTAGGTATTCGTCTTGGAGTTTGTGGAGGGCTTCGGCCGAGGCCGTGTTGCAGGCGACGATCACGAGGCCGCAGTCGCGGGCGAAGAGAAAATCGACGGCCGCCCGAGTAAATTCGTAGATTGTGTCATGCGAACGGTTGCCGTAGGGAACGCGGGCGGTGTCGCCGAGGTAGATGTAATCATATTGCGGCAGTGCTTGAGTGAGGCTTTGAGTAATGATGAGTCCGCCGAGGCCAGAGTCGAATATACCAATCTTCATAAGGGTAGAGTTTAACAGATTTTTGACGGGAGATGTGGCTGCGTGTCAAAATACCATCGATATGAGTATTGAGTTAAACAATTTGCGCGTGGTGGCAGTGGACGGCGGCACAGCTACCGGCAAGGGGCGGCTGATTGATGAGCTGGCTCAACTTTTGCGACTCAAAGGCGTGCCCGTGATTCACATCTCTACGGGGTCGATTTATCGGGCGGTGGCGTTGGCGGCGATCGAGGATGCGGCCGAGACGGTGATGGGCAAAGCCGAGATGACTCCGTCGGAGATTAATCATGATGCCTTGAAGCGGGTCCGCGAGATGCCGGGAGACAGGCTGCTGGAACTGGCGCAGGCGCGGCAGATTGAAATGCATGGCGGGCAGGTTTGGATCGATGGCGAGTTGGCCTCGGTGGACGATCAGCTCAAGGGGCCGGCGGTGGGAATGGGGGCATCGATTGTGGCCGGCCAATTGCCGGTGCGCCACTGGACGTCCGACATTGTGCGGAGGCAGATAAACGAGTTTGACGGGTTCGCCCTGATAGACGGCCGCGACATTGGTCATACCGTACTTCCGGACGCGCCGCTCAAGCTATTGTTGACGGTGGCACCAGAGGTGGCGGCCGCGCGTTCGCGTGAGCATACGATTGAGGAGATTGTGGCGCGCGATACTCGCGATCGAGGCCGCGATTATGGCGCTCTGAAACATCCGGATAATCCGGGGCAAGGCGTGATAGTGTTGCCGACAGATATTCATACTCCGGAATCGGTACGTGATCACGTATATGCCCTTATGCAAGGTATTTTTCGCGATTTACCTTCATTTTAGAAAGAGTCGGCCCCAGGACGGCAGGACGGTAGTTGTTTTGTCGTATCGATAAATAAGGTTAGAATAGAGCTCATGAAAGTACTTGTGACGGGCGGCGCCGGCTATATCGGCAGTCATACTGTGATCGAATTACTGGCGGCCGGTATGGAGCCGGTAATTGTCGATAATTTCTCCAATAGCCACCCCGATGTGTTGCGGCGGCTCGAGCAGATCTGCGCGAAAGCGGTGAAGTCCTACGACGTAGATGTATGTGACGCGGAAGCTCTCGGGGGTGTTTTTGAGACAGAGCGGCCAGAGGCGGTGATACATTTTGCCGGGTTCAAGGCGGTAGGTGAATCGGTGGAGCAGCCACTCGCCTATTATCGCAACAATGTTCTGGCGGTTATCACGGTAGCCGAACTGATGGAAAAATATGGTGTGCGCAATTTGGTTTTTAGCTCTTCAGCCACGGTCTACGGAGATCCTGAGCATGTACCGATTCCCGAAAATGCCGCCTTGGGGGCTACCAACCCCTACGGCTGGACGAAGCTGATGGGTGAGCAGATACTGCGCGATGTGGCGGCGGCTGATCCGAAGCGGCGTATTACGCTGCTGCGGTACTTCAACCCGGTGGGGGCGCACGAGAGCGGATTGATTGGCGAGGATCCGTTGGGGCCACCCAACAACCTTATGCCGATGATTGCCCAGGTGGCAGCGGGGCAACGCGAGCACCTGAACGTGTATGGTGATGATTATCCCACCAAGGACGGTACCGGGGTGCGCGATTATATTCACGTGGTTGATTTGGCGAGGGCGCATGTACGGGCGCTCGAGCATCAGAGCGGCACGTCCGGCATTGATGCGTATAATTTGGGTGCAGGCAAAGGGTATTCGGTGCTGGAGCTGGTAACCGCTTTCGAGAAAGCTTCAGGCAAGACGATTGCCTACGTGGTGGTTGACCGGCGAGCCGGTGATGTGGCGGTGTGTTTTGCCGATACGACGCTGGCCAAACACGAACTCGGCTGGGAGGCCGGGAAAACTCTCGCTGAGATGTGCACGGATGTGTGGCGGTGGCAGTCGCGTAATATGAAGAATTGATGAGCAGGTTTCGTCGGTGTTGGTCACGTTAAAATGGCCGTTTTTGGTTTTCGCAGCCGGCCTGTTTGTCGCTTGGATAGTGGGCGGACCGGCCCAGGCGTTGGTAGTGACAATTTTGTGTATTTTGGAGATTTCGTTGTCGTTCGACAATGCGGTGATCAATGCCACCGTACTGCGCCGGCTCAACGCCCATTGGCAAAAACTGTTCCTGACGGTGGGAATTGTGATCGCTGTGGTGGGGATGCGGCTGATTTTCCCGGTGGCGATTGTGGCGTTTACGGCCAAACTGAGCTTTGGGGCGGTGATCGATCTGATTTTGCACAATCCGAGCGAGTACACTCATCAGCTGGGAGCGGCTCATCCGGCGATTGCGGCCTTTGGCGGAATGTTCTTATTAATGATATTTTTGGATTTCTTGCTGGATGAGGCTAAGCGGATACACTGGATTGCAGTAATCGAGAAGCCGTTGGCTGAAGGCGGTCGGTTGAAGACGCTATCGTCTTTGACTGCGCTGGTGTCGCTGTTGGTGGTGGTTGGCACGTAGGGGCAGTCCGAAGCTCAGCGCGTGTTGAGCTCGGGGGTGTTCGGGCTGGTGACGTATCTGGGAGTGCGGGGGTTTAGCCAGTTGTTTGAGGGGCTGGGCGGTGTTTCGTCAGACTCGGCGAGCGAACAGAGCACCGGCGGTGAGGTGGTGCTGTTGGCCGGACGAGCCGCTTTTTCCTTATTCCTGTATCTGGAAGTGCTTGATGCATCGTTTTCGTTCGATGGCGTTGTGGGAGCGTTTGCAATTACCAACAATGTGCTGACGATCGCGTTAGGTCTGGGCATAGGCGCATTTTTTGTGCGAGGGCTGACGCTCTGGCTGGTGCGCCATGATACACTGAGCGAGTTTGTGTATTTGGAGCACGGGGCCCATTACGCCGTCGGGGCGCTGGCGGTGCTACTGGCGGTGAGCTTAAAGTACGAAATTCCCGATGTTATCACGGGCTTGGTGGGGGTGGTATTCATTGGGTTATCACTGGTTTCTAGCTTGCAGCACCGTAAGCATCGAGCCGTTTAGAGCAGTTTGGCGATGATGCTGGCCAACTGACTCGGAACGATGTCGGCCTTGATAATATAACCGTCGGCTTGAGCCTTGAGGGCTTCCTGACTGGTCTTGTCCTGGGCTAGGTTGGTGAGGATGACAATTTTGGTATCGGGGCTGCCGCTACCATCGGCTCCGCGCAATTCGGCGAGTACCTCGATGCCGGTTTTCTCGGGCATCATAATATCAAGCAGGATCAGATCATAGTGCTTACTCTTGGTCTTGCGCAGACCCTCAGCCCCATTGTAGGCAAATTCAACTTGGTAACCAACGCGCTCGAGCACCCTCGAATACATTTCGGCAATCGGTTTATCGTCTTCAACGAACAGGATGGTTTTTGATCCAGCCATGGGCTCCCCTCGTAATATTGAACTTATTATCTACCGCAGGCGATGCCGTGGCAACCGTACTGCGGGGAAGAATATAAGTAAAGGTACTGCCTTTGCCTACGACGGATTCCGCCGAAATGCTGCCTCCGTGAGCCTCCATGATGGATTTACAGATGTATAGGCCTAGCCCGGTGCCCCGGGTGCCAGACTTGAGTTCATCGACACGATAAAACTTCGTAAAGAGGTGCGGGATGGCACGACTTGGTATGCCGGAGCCATTGTCGTTGACAGCTGTTTCGATGTTGGTGCGGTGGACGGTAACGGTGATAGTGATGGCGCCGGTGGCGGCGGCGGTGTGAGTAATGGCGTTGGCGACGAGGTTGTAGAGAACCTCCTTAATCGCCGATTGGTCCGCTTGAATCAATAAAGGTTGTTCGGGGACGGTAATGGTGAGGGTGCGATTTTGCTGGATGGCATGCTGTTTCAGAGCCTCAGTGGTCTCAAGCAGGAAGCTCCGATAGTCGATGATCTCGGTTTGGTAGCTGATTTCGCCGTGTTCGATGCGGGCTACGTTGAGGAGGTTGTGCATCAGATCGCCGAGCTCCTCGGCACTGGACATAGCTTGACCTAGAAATTGGCGTTGGGTTTTGTTGAGGCCTTTGGCCTCGGTCTGGAGAATGTCCAGGTAGCCTTTAATTTCGGTTAGGGGGGTGCGCAGCTCGTGGGCGGCCAGGGCGACAAAGTCAATCTTCATCTCCTCGAGCTGGTGACTCTTGGTGAGGTCGTGGAAGGTCACGAGCGCGGCGATGCCGTTGGGATCGTCTTTGAGTACGACGGCTTCCACGTCTACGACGAGGCTGAGACCGTCGGCGCGGTAGAGCTCGAGCCCTTTCCATTGCCCGACTTTGTGCTCGGCACCGGCACCCAAGGCGAGCCAACGGGTCATCACCAGCTCACCTTCGGAGCGAAATGGCATAACTTTTTCGGCCAGCTGCCCGGCGACTTCGGTGATGGTGCGGCCGGTGATTTCGCTGGCGGCTTTATTGAAGAGGATGATGCGGCCGCTGTGGTCGAGGGCAAAAACCCCGTCGGACATTGAGTTGAGTACACTGTGGAGCTTGCCTCGTTCAGCCTTGATGAGGTCGGTTTCGCTGGAGGCTTGTGAAAGGATTTCTTCTAGCTTGCGAGAGACTTGCTCGAGGGCGATATTGATCTCAGCGAACTCGCCTTTGCCCTGGCTACTGGACTGACGGCTGAAATCGCCAACCGCCAGACGGCGCACGGCTCGGTGAATCTCCCTTACGGGTCGAGCGAGAATCTCGGCAAATATGAAGCTCAGGATAATGGCGGGAATGATACCCAGCATCATCACTGGCAGCATGAACGAGTTGAAATCGAGTAACAGGAAGTTTAGAGAAGTGCTTTGGCTGTAGGCGTACCAAACCGCCCCAACGATCAGGGCGGGGATGATGGAGACTATAAAAAACAAGGCTAAGGTTTGGCGCCTAAACAATTCTGATTTCACGTAATAATTCTAATGCTTATGAGCTGACTTGGCCAGCTCATGTTACAATTGCTCTCGATATTAAGAAAGGTAGCAGCTGTGGCCACTCGTATTTTGGTAGTAATTGCATCATTGGCGGTAATCGCACTAATTATTGGTGCGGTGGTGGTACTGCGAGGTGGGGCGGCGGCGCCGAGCGCATCCCCCACTCCGACTTCGAAGGTGACCGCAGCGGCTAGTCCATCGGCTGGGTTGGTGAGCACGGATGAGGTCATTGGAACCGGGGCCGAGGCCACGGCCAACAGCACCGTGAGCGCTAAATATACCGGTACGCTGGATGATGGTACGGTGTTTGATTCGACGGATAAGCACGGCGGCCAAGCCATTGAATTCCCACTAAGCAACGTAATTAAGGGTTGGCAGCAAGGAATTCCGGGTATGAAGGTCGGTGGTAAGCGCAAGCTCGTGATTCCGCCGGAACTGGGTTACGGCGCGCAGGGTACGGCTGGTATCCCTCCAAACTCTAGACTGACGTTTGAGATTGAGCTGACCGCGGTTAAATAACTTAATCTTGGCGGTGCTGTTCACAGTAGCTGGGGTTGTGAGAGGAACCGCAAAGACTGTAGCCCACCACGGCGGCGATGTCGCCGAAGGTGGGGCTGAACCCGGACGGTCCCGAGGCTACGCGCAGTTCTACCGGAATAGTACCGCGGCCGAGGCTGTCAACCTGGGTAAATGAACCACGCGAGAGGTCAATGATGCGGCCGGTCCAGACTTCCGGTCCGTAGTCGTTGACACGGCAGATCATGGTGCGGCCGTTGTAAAGGTCTTTGACGAGCAGATAAGTACCGCGCGGGAAGGTGCGTGAGGCGCAGGTGAGCGCGTCGGGTTGGGGCAGCCCGAGAGCATACCAGGACCCACGGCCGGTCATGGCGGGCGGTCCAGAGGCGAGTTGTGGTGCAGGTGCGGTGGTTAGCTTCACGGGGGCCTCAATTTTGACCCCACCCGGGCCGGTACTGTGGACGGTGAGGTTGATGATGGGTTTATTGAGGGTAATGCCGTAGGCTAGTGAACCCGTTGAGATGGTAACGAGCAGAATCAGAAAAGATCTCAAGATATGCTTTGAGGTTTTGCGCTTCACCAGCTTCTTTTTGGTGAGCACGTGGAGGATGCGGCGTTTTGTTTTGGCTTTCATTTATTGTCTTTTTACCATAAGCGAGAAATGCGGTCAAACTATGGGCTAAAACGAGACGTTTTTGCCGACCGGAACGATCGAGTACCACGTATTGCCGGCATCGAGAGGAACCTCGGCCCCAGTGGCGTCCAGGAGCTTCGTACGGGCATTGTGAGCATCTTTGACCCAGGTAACGGCTATGGCGTCGCCGTCGCGCAATACCCAGCCCTGGCCGCGCCCGACGGTGCCCATGATCACGGTTTGCTCACCGATGCGGGTAGTGCCGTAGCTGGTGGGCATCATTTCGATAATGACGTTTTTGACGCGGATCTGGGCACCGGTGTTGCGGTCGATGTGAGGGGCGCCGGAAAGTGACCGGCCGTAGTCGTTGGTAGCGGGGTCGTACTTGTAGTCAACCTGGTAGCCGGCGTAAGAGTAGTCGATGTGGATATTGGGGTGAGGCGCGGCGGGATTTGGTGTGTCGGCTTTGCGCGGTGAGACGGTGAAGTTAGCGGGCTTGGCAAAGCCGAGGCGACCTTCGAGGGCGTCGAGCTTGTCGGAGTTAGTGTAGAGGGTGTGCTCGGTGGCGACGCGGCGGTCATTGGCGCGGTAGAAAGCGCCGGCGGCGAAGCTGAGCGCGTTCATGTCTTTCATTCCGAGGGGGCCGACGAGATCGAGCGCGTCGGCATTGCCGCCGGCGTGGGCCACCGGGGCGTTAAATTCTAGGGCCCAGTCGACGAAGTAGGTGCGCAGCGACCGGACGGGACCAACCGTAGCCGGCCGTTGGTCGAGAAAGAAGGCTAAGAATCTGGTGATGCCGCCTTCGGCGTTGGCTTCATACACGACGCCCGCCTGGCCCAGGCCGGATTGAGGCCTGGCGTCGGGGTGGTTTTCGATGACAACGGCGGTGATTGGACGGTTGGCCAGGTCAGGCGTGACGGGGAGGCCAGTAAGGGGCGAGAGCTTGATGACCGGGGTGGGCGCGGGGGTGGCTGTGGGCTTCGGGGTGGTTATGACAGCGGCGGGAGCGGCTTTAAGACCGGGTAAAGCCCACCCCAGTGCCCCGGCGATAATGAGAAGTACGACTGTACTGCCGGCGATCAGCCAGAATTTGCGGCGCCGATAGATGGGGGCGGAAGGAAGTGTATCCGACTTATTGGCCCCAGCAGCCGATTCGGCGATCACGGATTCCGGTGTGGCGCTATTATTTTTCGGGCTTTCGGGTTCAATCATACCCAGATAATAACACCTATGTGCTTATGCTTCAAACCCGTTGCGGCGACCAAACAACAAAAAACCGAGGCCGCGCGGCCTCGGTTGTTTGTTGCTAGATTAATCTAGACGACTGGACCGTCGAACGTGTCCCAGGTTGCCTGGCTGACGAACTTAGTCAGGTTACGGCCTTGGTAGCTGCCGCGCAATGCGTAACGAACCTGGACTTTACCGTCCTTGGTGGTGCGCTCGTATTTGGTTTTGGAAACGTCGCCATCCGGTACGTCCACTGACTCGCGGGTTTTGACATCGTAAAATGAAATACTCATGGGCTGTTTGACCTCGTTCTCTTAAGTGACTGAACTATATGCCAGGCTTAGGCGCGTTGTCAAACTTGTTAGCCTCGGCAGAGGCTCAAATGGGCCGTCCCTATCTGTTGAGAGCGTCTGCGGCGGCTTGAAGTCGTTTGAGCGTAGCTTCCCGTCCAAGGACCTCCATGGTCTCGAAAAGCCCCGGAGTGGCCGTTTTGCCGGTTATCGCAACGCGGATCACCATGAACACCGGTCCGGGCTTTTCGGAAACTTTCGAAGCTATTTCTCTAATGTAGGGCTCAATGACTTCAGCCTTGAAATTTTGTTGCCACTCGGCATTGTTATCATCAAAGGCAGTGATTAATTGCGTGAGACTAGATACTGCAAGCTCTGCGGTCATATTGCCGCCAAACTTGAACATACCCGCATTAACGGTTGGATCTTCGAAGAAAAAGTCGGTCAAATCGGGAAGTTCGGACATGAACTTGAGGCGCTCCTGGACTAGTTCCAACACGCTAAGTAAGTAGTCATCAGTTGATTTTTTGGCTTCTGGAGGCCAAAAGTCTTTGGTACGCTGAAGCAATTCTGGCAGATTCATTTCGCGAATGAGTTTGCCATTGAGCCAGGTGAGGCGCTCCAGGTCGAACATGGCGGGGCTTTTTTGAATGCGATCCAGGGTGAATTTCTGGATGAGCTCAGATGGAGAGTAAATTTCCTGCGTAGTGCCGTCATTCCAGCCGAGTGAGGCCAAAAAACTCATCAGAGACTCGGGCAGATAACCGGCGGCGATATACTCCCCCACCGATTGGGCGCCGTCGCGTTTGGAGAGCTTTTTTTTGCCATCGGGGCCTTGAACTGGCGGGAGATGGGCATAAATCGGCTCTGTCCAGTTAAAAGCTTGAAACAGCAGTATGTGTTTCGGAGTGCTCGGAACCCACTCGTCGGCGCGCAGGACATGGCTAATTTCCATGAGGTGATCGTCCACGACGTTGGCGAAGTGGTACGTGGGGTAGCCATCGGATTTGAGCGCCACGAAGTCGTCTAGCTCGGTGATTTTGAACTCCAGGTGGCCACGCACGGCGTCGTCCCAGCCGACAACGGCGGGTTTATCGGGAATTTTAAAACGCAGAACGTGCGGCTCGGCCTCAGATTTGTGGTTTTCGGGGATGAGGCAATGCCGGTCATATTTGAAAGCAAAGCCGGCTTTTTGGGCGGCCGTGCGCAAACCATCCAGGCGCTCCGAGGTGCACCAACAGCGGTAAAGTGCTCCTGACTCTAACAGTTTGTCAGCCTGCTCACGGTAGATATCGAGGCGCTCTGATTGGAGATAAGGGCCAAATTGGCCGCCTTGGCGGGGGCCTTCATCGGGGGTGATGCCGAGGGCTTCGAGGCTGTCGTTTATCTGGTCGATGGCCCCCTCGACCAGTCGGGCACGGTCGGTATCTTCTATGCGCAGCACAAATACCCCGCCGGTATGGCGGGCCCAAAGATAGTTAAAGAGTCCGGAGCGGATGCTCCCGACGTGAAGGAGGCCGGTGGGACTGGGGGCGAAGCGGACGCGTGCAGGATTAGACATGAGCACAATTATAGCCCGTAGTGAGCGTTTGGGGTAGCGCTAGAAGCCGAGGACGCTAGGATCGATGGCCTCCCAATCGGTGCCGGATTCGCGGTAGAGATTGGTGCGGAAGCTGATTTCATTGACGTCATAGATGTTTTCGACGCGAGTGGTGGAGCCGGCGCGGCGGGCGCCCATGGTTTTGCGGTCGACGATGGCGGGACCTTGGATGCGCTCGAGTTTGAGCTTCTCGCCTTCGCGGCTGAAGACTACAAAAGAGACGTATTCGGTGAGGTCGGGCGCGTCTTCCATTTGGCGTTTGGCCCGGCCATGGTCAATGAGTCCAAATTTCTGTTCGACGGCATCTACGATGCGGTCCCAGGTACGATCGTCTTGCATAGCGCTCCCCTATTGATTGCCTCTAGCCTAACACAGTTTAGGCGGTAGATCGGTTGGGCTAGGTCCTTACAGGCTGTAGGCAATTTTGAGAATTTGCTCGCGGCTGAGGCGGCCGGCGCCCTCGATGCTGTACCAGATGCCACGGTTGACCCACGTGGCGTGATTATTGTTGAATAGGTAAATTGTGAGGCCTTGTCCCTGGACCGTGGCATAGTCATCGGTATTTTTGGCTACAAAGTTGTCGAGCAGTGAGCTGGAGTCCCAGGTGGTGCGAGCTTGGGCGATTTTGAGGGCTTCGGTGGCACTTGGACTGGTGAAGTTGAGGGTAACCAGACCAGGACTGGTAGCGGTGGTTTTGAGGTTGTAGCTGGAGGGCAGGAAGGCCGGCATCGAGGCGGCCAGCCCGGCCTTGCTATTGGCGCTTTGGAGGGCAAGTTTGGGATAGTTCTGCAGCCAGATATAGCTACCCATAAGCACGACGGCCGCGGCGGTGGCCAGATTACGGTTATTGTGCGGGCTGAGATCCAGGTGGGGCCGCCAGGTCGGTGAAGCATTGGGGCGGGCAGGGGCGGGAGCGGGCGGAAGGGTGCCGGGAGCGAGTCGGGTCATAGCCTCGTGGCGGGTGGCGGCCAGCTGGGGCAGTTCCCGCAGTGGCTCGGAGGCGGGGACGGCCAGTGGGGCGAGCGGGGTCGAGCTTAGTTGGGTGCCGGAGGCAAATTTGTTGATACTGGTGCTGCGGGTAATCTGGCGCGCCTGCTCGAAGCGGTCGGTGAACCTGGCTTGGTGGCGTTCATGGCTGGTTGACTGAGGCGGGGCGGCCGGAGTGTCGTGCGTAGGCTGCGCCGCCAACGGCTGGGGCGGACTGGTGGGGGCAAGGCGCAAATCCAGGATACGCGATGGCTTGACGCGGGCGTGGAGCGCCGCGGCGGCGCTAGCCCGACGGTGCGCCGGGGGAACTGGCTCGGCCGTGGGCTTGGCAGGTTGGGCGTTGGTGCGGCTGCGGGGGGATAAATCAAGCGAAAGTCGGCGGGCCGGGGCAGCTGGTTTGGCGGAACCCGGGCCAACCGGCTTCCCGCAAACTCCGCAATACAGCTCCCCCCCGATTTTAACGGGCGAAGTATCGCTCTGGCACACCGGGCAGTTCGTCATCACCGACTCATATATTATTGTGCTTATGTTACAACACTACGGGCAGCCTTGGAATAGGCAGTTTACCGAGATTGCCAAATTCGGTAAATAAAGCGCGGAATGGCGAGTTGGCGAATGATGCGCCGCGGCTCCAGAACTAATCGCCATAACCATTCCAGGCCTAGACGTTGGACGGATGGCGGCGCCTTGCGGCGGCGGCCCCCGAAGCTGTCGTAGTCGAAGCTACCGCCTTCGCCGATCAGCAGGCCGTGGCCCAGACGAGCCGAAAGTTGGGCACAGACGCTTTCTTGAAGCGGAAAACCCATACCGACGAGAATGAGGTCGGCGTTGGCGGTTACTAGGTCGACGGCGGTTTGGGCGATCCATTCCTGGCTAACCGTCCCGCGCGGGCTGGCAGGGTCGCGGCCGGAGTTGGTGCCGGCGATGATGATCTGCGGGATCTCCCGAATGATGGTGGCGGCCACGAGTTCAATTTCGGCGGCGGTCTCCTTGCCAATCAGGTAGACGCGCAGAGGCTTAGCGGCCGCGGTGCGCAATAAGGGCCAGGTGAAGGTGATACCGGCGGCGCGCTGCGGTACCGGCCACGATAATTCAGCCGGCTCGGTGACTATCTGCGCGAGGGTCGTAAATAAACGCAGCAGGGTTCTGGGTCCGGCATACAGATAATGCGCCGCCCAAAGTACCGCTACCCCATCGGCGATCGAGAGTTCGGCGTCTGAGAGTAAAGTGATGAGGCCAGGGTTGCCGCAGGTTTGATCTAGAAACTCCACGTACGGTTTTATGACGTATCCGGCCGGTTTGGTCCGGTCGCCGGCATAAGCGCAGATGTAGGTGATGGCCTCGGACAGGCCGATGACGTCTATGCTAACGCCCAGCAGGTCGACTTTATCGTAGAGCTGTTGCCTAGACATAGCTGGCTCCGGGTCGCAGTCCGGCGGCTGTCCCGGCGCTAATCCAAACAATGAGGGCGGTGCTAGAGTCGGCCCAGGCGGGCAAAACTAGGCTGACGAGACAAATACCGACGATGGCGCTGGCGGCGGCAACTGCCAGGGGATGGGCCCCGGGGCGGGCCAAGAGAGTGCGCGTGAGCAGGCCGAGGGCGGCGATAAACAACAGGAGACCCACAATACCGACTTCAAATCCGATTTGGAGATAGTAATCCTCAATAATGTTGCCATTTCCGGCGTGGAAGGTGGCGGGTCCGGCGGTCCCGAGACCGTGACCGAGTGGTTGTTGGAGGGTGGCCGAGGCGCCTTGTTCGAGTGATTTAGTGTGTTGGGCGTCGGATAAGCCGGCTTGGTCGTGGGTGGCCACGCTGGAATGCAGCAAAAAATACTGCAGGGGTCCACCGCTGCTGATGATCAATGGTAAAGCTAGCAGAGCCGCTACGCCCAGCAGGGCGCTAATAATGGTAAACCGACGCCGGAGGCGCGGTGCCAGGACCACGAAGGCGGTGAAGGTCACCGCTAGGAGCGCCCCCAGCCAAGCCGCTCGGGATTGGGTGGCAATCAGACCGACGATCGACGCGCCAAATAGCACCCAGAGCCGGTGATGGTGATATTTGAGGGCAAGAATGAGGCTGAGGCAAAGCGGCAAAATGAGGTAGGTGCCGAGTTGATTTGGGCCGCCCAGGGTGCCGGGAAAGCGCAGAGCGGTGGTGCCGGCGGCAATATGTTGGTAGGGCAAAATCGTCTGGGGGCCGTAGCCGAAGTGCGTGAGGAAATCCGCAGGTAGCAGGAAAATTAGGGCCAAATCGATCCCGACTGCCAGGCTGGCGGCCGCCAGAACGGTGAAAATAACGCGGCGGGCGAAGACGGGGGTGGCGACGATGAGCGCCAGGATACCGGCGAGCAGGAACTCCAGATCAGTTTTGAGGCCGAAGGCGATAGCGGTAAGCGAGGGCAAGGTGAAGACGGTAACGATTAAAGCGATCAGGGCAAAAGCTGCTGCCGCCATCACCCAGGGTGCGCGCAGGATTTTTAGCCGTAACGGGTCGCTCCAGACGAGCACGACTGTGGCCGCCGTAAGAGCTATCAGTAGGGCTTCTTTCCAGGCCTGAATTATGGCTTGGTGATGGATCAAACTGCCCAGCCAGACGCTCAAGAAAGCGTGGAAGGGCATGATTGCCAGGATAGCCAGAAGGCCCCATTGGATGAGGGTTTCTAATGTATTTGTTGTGGGTATATTTTTGGCTTTGCTCACGAACGCTATCCTTTTGCTAATTCCATTGCGCGACAGAACCTACGCTCCCTGCAGCCAAGAATATACTCTTTATCTGTAGCCTGACCTGAAAAGGGTTGCACGCGATTTTGGGTTGTGAGCAGCCCTGTGAAGGTACTTTGGTTCATTTTACCGCCACGAGGCTCCGCTTGTATTCTTCGAGGTTGTCGAGGGCGATGCCGGTGCCGCGGGCGACGCAGAGTAAGGGCTCTTCGGCCACCACGCAGGGTACACCGGTGACCTGCGTGAGCATCTTGTCGAGGTTTTGCAGCAGGGCTCCCCCACCGGTGAGGACCATGCCACGGTCGATAATGTCTGACGACAGTTCGGGCGGGGTTTGTTCGAGCACAACTCG
>JAYUCF010000009.1:0-5142 GCA_043740495.1 bacterium | reverse complement strand
CAGCCGGGCGATGAACCGACTGATACCAAGAGGAGTGTTCATGTTGCCGGGCGTGGCGGCTACGGTCTTAGCTTCGGCAAGAACCGTCTGAAGAATTTCCTTGGTAGTGGTTTTGCCGTAGCTCCCGGCGATGGCGATGCGCAAGCCGGGGTGGTTTTGGAGCTGTTGGCGGGCGCGGTCGATGAGAGCGCGCTCGCGGCGAGTTTGCACGGTGACGCGCCCAAGCCATAACGCCGCCACCAGAGAATACGCCGCTGCGAGAGGAGCCATGGCGGCGATAAATACGGCGACGAGCAGCCAGAGAGGCCTCGCCAGGCTAAGTGTAAGCGCGACGACGAGCGAGAGGGATTCGAGCAGCAGCACGGAGTAAACGAAGACGAGGAGCAGTCTGGCCTTGGGGGTGAGCTCCAGATGCCCGCGACTGGCGACACTGCGCAAATCCCGGGCCCGCCAAAACCAATCCAAATAATCTCCGGAGTTGTATTCGCTGACCTGGAGCATATAGACGAGCGAGGCGGCGAACTTGGGGTGAAAACAGGTGAGAAACTTTTTTACCTTCATCGCAGAAAATCTTTGATTAACAAATTGACACGGTCTGGGGCATCAAGGTGAACGAAATGGCCGGCCCCAGCGACGAGCGAGAGGGTGGAATTTGGGATCAGATTTGCCAAAGCGCGCCCATCGGCAGGCGGGGTATCTAGATCGTCGGCACCCCAAATAATCAGCGTGGGGACGGCGATGCGGGCCGCGTCCGCGGAGAGGTCTTGATTGATGGTGTTGAGGAAGATTTGGCGCAAAGGGCCGGACTCCAAATAATCGGCGCTGCCGGCTGATTGGTAGAGTCGGCGCCGGAGGCCGGGTGCCAATTGGCTGAGACCCGGAATCGCCAGGACGCGCTTGCCGACCCGTGCCACCAAGCCAATAACCTGAACACGCAGGGTCTTCGGAGGTTTAATACCGGCCGAATCGAGCAATACTGCGGTTTGGGCGATTAATAGGCCTTCGGCCAGACCGGCTATGACTATCCGCCCGCCAAATGAGTGCCCAATAACCGTCCGCAGCTCGGCCACGCCAAGCTTTTCCAGGAACCGGGCCACAAATTCTGCGTAATCACGGACATACCAGGCGCTGGCGGGCGCCTGCGTGCCACCGAAACCGGGCAGATCGAGTCGTAAGACACGAAATCCCTTAGCTAAATAGGCAGATAGACCATCAAAGTTATGGGCATCGGTACCCCATCCGTGGAGCATTAGCATCACCGGTTGCCGATGGTCGCCGTCATCAAAGTACTGCGTCAATAGATCTTGGACGACCATATTCATGGCTAGAACTTTTTGAGAAAATTAGTCTGGAAGGTGGTCTGGAGGCGTTTGCGCGTGGCGTGGCGTTCGAGGGCCAAACGAATGAGCTCAGTCACCAATTGATGCCCGCTGATGCCTTTTTGGCGCCAATTATGGGCATACAGACTGCCCGGCATCGGGTTGACCTCATTGAAGTAGACAGCCCCAGCCTTGATATCGATCAATAGATCGATTCGAGCGATGCCGCTGCAGCCGAGCTCTCTGTACACCTGCAAAGCTAGGGACTCCGCCTGTTCGTAAAGAGACTTTGGCAGGTCAGCCGGAATGTTGCTGTAACCTTGTGACCTCTGGGAACCAGTTTTAACGCCGCCACCCTTCTTGCCCCCATGAAGATATTTAGCATCAAAATCAAAAAAATCATCGGGTTTGGTGAGGGGTTGCTCCACGAAGGCGGCCACGGGCTGATCGTTGCCCATAATGGGTACGGTGACCTCAACGAGATTGTCGACAGCCTGCTCCACTATGATTTTGTCGTCGAAATGAGTGGCGACTTCGAGAGCATTCACCAGCTGTGATGGATCGGTTACCCGGGTAATGCCAATGCTGGAGCCTAGCCGGGCGGGTTTCACAAACAAGGGGTATTTCAGGTTGGCAATTTCGGACAATATGGTCTTCGGGTGACTATCCAGCTCAGCGGCCGAGAACCAGATCCAGGGTGTACTCGGGATATTCTGAGCTGCGGTCACCTGTTTACTCAATACCTTATCCATGGCGACCGCCGCGGCGGAAACCCCACACCCGACGTAGGGAACGCCAGCCATCTCAAGCAAGCCCATCAAGGAGCCATCCTCCCCGTAAGTACCATGCATGGACGGGAAGACCACATCGATAGGCCGGTACATTTTCCGGCCGGCAAATTGACTCGATTTTACCAGGGTGAGGCCGTCGTCAAAGAGCAAGTGGACCTTGGGAGCTTTCTGGCAAAAGTCTACGATTCCCCCGGTTTGATAAAGACTGACGTCTTTTAGCTTGTCGTCCCAGTACCAGGAGCCATCCTTGGCAACGTAAACTGCCTCCACGCGGTACTGACCGGTAAGTTCGAGGGGTTTGATAACGCTGGTAAGGGCGGTAATGATGGATACATCATGTTCGGCGGAGCGGCCGCCAAAGATAACTGCTACGGTTTTCATGCGCCGAGCATAACACGATAAAAGCGGATATTACAATTAAGGAGCCTTAATTGTAACTAAGCCTTAAGTAAGGTTGAGCTGGCGCAGCATGAGCTCACGGGCGCGCGCGGCGATGTGTTTGGCCTCATTGAGGCGGAGGATGTAGCATGGTATTAGGTAGGCCACGGTTCCGACGCCGAAGATGGCGAAGAATTTCGGCATAAGAGTGAAGAACCCGAGGTCGGTGGCGTAGAGTGGCACTATTTGGGATATCAGCGGATAAAGAACGCCAATCATAATGGCACCGGCGATAATCATGCGCCAAGCGCCCCGCCAGATATGCAGCTCACCAAAGCTGCCGTACCTCAAGCGTAATATCGCCAACAGGCTGAGGGTCTCTAGCGCAGACACCAAAGAGGCACTCATGGCGAGGCCGACCACCCCGTATTGGCGCGAAAGGATGAAGCTCAGCAAAATGTTGAGCGGAATACTGGCGAGGCTGAGATACAGCGGGGTGCGGGTGTCTTGCATGGCATAGTAAACCCGGCTGACGAGCATAAACAAGCTGGTAAAGACGATGGTGCCGGCAAACCAGCCGAGAGTGTTTGAGGTGGACACGTCACCGAAACCGATGAGCAGCCGCACGATATAACCGCGGGCAACGAGGGCGAAGAGGGCGGCTGGGATGGCCAAGAACAGGATGAGGCGAGCCGTTTGCACGTAAGCCTCGATGAGTTGTTTGCGCTCGCCACTAGCGGCACGGGCGGCTAACCGCGGGAAAACCGCCGTAGTGATAGAGCTGCCTATCAACATGAGCGGGACGTTTTTGAGGCTGCTAGCGAGGGCGAGCTGAGCAATGGCGTTGGGGCCAACGAGTGAACCGATGACTGTTTCTACCGAATAGTTGATTTGATCGATACCTTGATCAATACTTCGGGGCAGCATGAGTTTGAGGGTGGTCGTGACGCCTTTAAGCCTAAAATTGATGATGGGACGATATTTAAAACCGAGCCCGTACAACCCCAGCCATTGCAGCAGCGCCTGCAATATGACGCCCAATACAACGCCCCAAGCCACACCGTATACACCCCAGCGACCAACGAAAACCACAATGCCGAAGATAATCCCCAGGTTGTATAGGACCCCGGCCAGAGCAAAAATGGTGAAGCGGTTGAATGTCTGCTGGATACTACCCAGCACACTGGAAATGGCAAACAGCATGGGTGTGATAGACATGATACGGGTGAGCTGGACGGCCATCGCGTGGGTTGCGGGATTAAAGCCGGGGCTAACGAGCGTAGTAAGCGGATCGGCAAAAATTATGATGAAGACGCCGGCCGCCAGTGTAGCGAGCACGAGCAGATTAAGAAGGCTGGAAGCAACTTTCCAGGCCACATCCTGCTGATCTTTCTCGAGATGCTCGGCGAGCACTGGAATGAAGGCAACGGCAAAAGCGCCGGATACGAGCAAGGTGAATAATAGCTCTGGCAAGCGAAAAGCCGCGAAGTAGGCACTGAGTGTCGGGCTGATTCCGAAGTGTGCCACCAGCAGGCGGTAGCGTAACATGCCAAGAATTTGGCTGAGCAGGTAGGCGCCGGAAATAAATAACGTGGCGCTGGTGAGTGACTGTTTAGCGTTGGCCCGTCCAAGCAGACGTTTGGCGTAATTTACCATGGTTTGGAGTTTGGTTTCATGCTTTGGCTATTATACCCATAGTAGTTGACGGCGCATACTCATAAGCCAATGGCGCACCGTTTTGCTTGCGGGAGAGCCTTGGCCTTTACCTGAATTCCGAGCATCAGTGAACGCTGAGTAGGCGGCAAGCCCCTGCGATAGTGCCACGCCGGACAAGACAACAGCCACGTAATTCGCAACGAGACCGAGTTCGCGGCACAAGCAGGGGTATGCAGACGCAACAGCTTCGCTGTAGGTTACTTCCGAAAAGCCTAAGCCGCGGCGGGAGAGCCGGAAATGTCGGGCGCAACCTCGATGGGGGTGGTGCCGGGCTCGCGCGGATCTTGCGGCTTGGGGTGATGCGGGCGCGGTCCAATGAGCTCGATAAACTCGTCCTTGTCGATGACTTCGTCCTTAATTAGCTTAGCTGCAATCTTGTTTACCTTATCGCGATTGTTTCGGATTACCTCACCGGCGCGCTTGGCGGCTTCATCGATCAGGGTGGCAACCTCTTCGTCGATAATTTTGGCAACTTCTTCGGAATAGTCCTTGCTGGAGCCAAAATCGCGGCCTAGGAAGACGGCGTCGGCCTGCGAGCCGAAGACCCGGTTCGGGAGTTTTTTGCTCATGCCGTTGTCCATGATCATGTGGCGAGCCAGCTGGGTAGCTTTCTGCAGGTCGTTGGAAGCGCCGTTGGTAATGTCGCCAAAGACAATCTCCTCGGAGAGGCGGCCACCAAGCATCACGGCCATGTCGTCTTTGTAGTCGGAAACGGAATTGAGATGACGATCTTCATCGGGCAATTGCCAGGTAAATCCTCCGGCGCGGCCACGGGAGATAATCGAAACTTTGTTCACTGGGTGAGCAAAGGCGAGCATGTGGGCCACGATGGCATGACCGGCTTCATGGTAGGCGGTAATTTCTTTTTCCTTAACATTCATCACGTGCGTTTTGCGCTCCGGTCCCATGAGGACTTTCTCAACACTGGAGTTGAGATC
>JAYUCF010000008.1:0-15646 GCA_043740495.1 bacterium | reverse complement strand
TAAGATCCTCGACTTTGATAATCAGTACTCGACGACATTGTCGGACGGCTCGGAGGTTCTGGTGCGATTTGGCTTTAAGTCGATATTCGCGCATAGAGTGATTGAATACGTGGAGATGCTCGATAAGAAGATGGAGGTCGATTTACACGGCACAGCCATAGAAGTGCGAATTGTCTCGTCGGCTGATGGGGCTTCGCATCACGTGGGGCCTTTCATGGCGATATATTGGAGGGAGAACCCGACATTGTCGACGCCGGAGCTGATGAAGCGTAATATCGCCAAGACGATGAAGGACTGGGACCGGAAGATGGTGCTGCCGGAGGTGAGAGCGGCATTTGAGTGGCGCCACAAAGCGGTCCTAGAAAATTCAGGACAGCTGCCGGGCCGCTTTCTCGGCTAGAATGCGTCAAATACCGAACGGACCGAACATGAGAATGTTCGGTTTTTTGGTGTCGGGGTGTGGATAGGTTGGGGATAACCCTGGGTCGATGTTGGGCTAATTGGCAGCGCTGGTGGAGTTGGGCGGCCAAAATAGGTGATTTGTAGAGGGTGTATTAGAAGATATTCGAACATGCCAACAGATAGGGAAGGGAGCTCTTGGGCATAATTGCTGGCCTGGGTCATAAAAACTATTGACCCCTAAATTGTTTAGGGGTATATTGTTAATGGAGTTCAAAAGTGCAGGTAAGGAATTCTCAGTTCGAGAAATCTCTCTTCAATAAAGTCGCTCGAGTTATTAGTGGGCTCGAGCGCGAGGTGGAAAATGAGCTAAAGGTCAGTTTTAAACTGACCTTTTCTCAATTCCGGGTACTGAATGGTCTGTTGGCGCTGGGCGAGGCGAGCCAACGCGAACTGGCCAACAGTCTCGGAGTGACACCGGCGGTGGTGACGCGCCAGGCAGAGGTGCTGGGCGGGCGCGGGCTGGTGGCCCAACGGGCAAATCCACGCAGTAAGCGAGAGAACGTATTGGCCCTGACCCCGAAAGGGGAGCAGGCGGTGGTTGATGCCTCAAAATTGATTGCGGATAAGCAAAAAGAGCTGTTTTCGAACCTGAGTTTGAAGGATGAGACGGCGTTTGAGCGGGCGATTGAAGTGCTGAGCAAGGAGTTGGGTTAGGCCTAGATCGCGGCTGTGGCTTGCTCTCTAAGGTTTGTAACGATTTGCCATACGGCTTTCTGGTCGCTTCGCGTTTCTAGTGGTGGATGAGATATGCCACGCATAATTACGGTATCGATGTGGTCAATTTTTGCCTGCTTCAGTGAGGCTAGTATTTCGTGAGGGGGGAATATTTTGTCTTTTTCGGCTAGGAAGACCGTGAAGGAGTTGCCTCGGCGGTGCCGCTCGATTGCGGCGACCCGGCAATCTTCGAGTATATCCTGCGACAAGCCCGAGGCATATTTTTTACCGGCAGCGCTCCACCTTGTTTCGAGCAACAGCGAACGGAGCAGCATTAGTTGTACGTAGAAAATGCGCAGGTCATTGAAAGGAGTGTGTGAGAACTGGAGATAGGTACGAAGTGTGCGCCATTTGAGCTTACGAAGACGGGCTTCGGGTGAGGTGCCAAGAATATTGGCAGTGAGGCCCAGTGGCGCGACGAGGGCTACGTTTTGAACTTGTTTGGCTAGGTTACGGGCTGCCCAGATGACTCCAGGGGCAGCTTGTGATACGCCCACAATATGAGCTGAGGGGATTTTAAAGTGGTTGAGCACAATTTTAAAAGCCGCCACCGTGTAGGCGTGGGCAAATTCTGCCAGATCTGAATCATTTGGGTGCGCTTTCCAGTGGGGGAGCCCATCGACCATCACTACAACGGCGGGCGCGGCTTGCGCGGCCCATTTGGGAATTTTGCCAACCTGCGCTGAGCCTAGAAAGATCACGGTATCTACGGGGGTTGCGGCGTCCGCATGGGACCAAAAACAAAAACTGATTGATTCTCGATTGTATTGCAATGTGCCGGCGTGCTTCTGGATTTGTGAAGTCATAATAAGAATATTATGCCGTAAGGTATTCGTTCGGTACTTGTTCGGAAACGAATGAACTGGTATAATTAAATACATATGATTACGGTTGTGTTGATAGGAACATTATTGGTTGTGGTACTGGTTGGATTTGGCACGCTCGTGTGGGTGATGAACCGCCAGATGCAGAGTCTTAAGGACGGCTTCAAAAATGATACCGCCTTGGGGCTGATTAAACAGGATCTGCAGGGGATCAATACTACGTTGAATACGCGTCTCGATAAGTCTAGCGCTACCATGCACGAGGCTATGAGCCGGCAGTTCGCGGCATCGAGTCGGCTGATTGGCGAGGTGACGCGAGATCTAACCGAGCTCAAGGAAAGCAATAAGCAGGTTTTGAGTATTACCGACGAGCTCAAACTACTGCAGAATACTCTACAAAATCCGAAACAGCGCGGTGTGCTCGGTGAATACTTTTTACAAAGTGTACTCGAGAACGTGCTGCCACCGGAGCGGTTTGAGCTGCAATATAAATTTTCCGACGGTGAGATTGTGGATGCTATCGTGCGGCTTGATCGCGGGTTGATGCTGCCGGTTGATTCGAAGTTTTCGCTCGAAAACTACAACCGGCTGGTGGAGGAAACAGACAAAGACAAGCAGGATTTGCTCATCAAGGCAATCAAGACCGACCTTAAGAATCGGATCGATGAGACGGCCAAATATATCCGGCCCAGTGAAGACACGATGGATTTTGCGTTTATGTTCATCCCCAGTGAAGCGATCTATTACGATCTGTTGATTAATAAAATCGGCACGCTCAAGACTAACTCGCGTGACCTCATTGAGTACGCCTTCCGCGATAAGCGGGTTATCATTGTGAGCCCGACGAGCTTTATGGCGTATTTGCAGACGGTGATTCAGGGGCTGCGGAGCCTGCAGATCGAGGAGAAGACCAAGGAGATTCAGAAGCGGGTGGGGGAGCTGGGCGTGCATCTGAACGCACACGAGACGTACATGCAAAAGTTGGGCAACTCGCTTGGTACTACGGTGAATCATTTCAACGCCGCGCACAAGGAGCTCAAAAAATTTGATAAGGACGTCGTGAAAATCGCTGATACTAGCCCCGTGGTGGAGAGTTTATTGCTTGATAAGCCGTCGGAAGAGGATTAGCTGATTATGGCTGGGCGAGGTCAAAACCGTTATAATTAAAGACAAAGAAAGGGTACTGCAGTGAAGCGAGTTGTATCGGGTATCAAGCCCACCGGAGATTTGACGTTAGGCAATTATATTGGGGCGATGAAGCGCTGGGGGCAGATGAGCGCTGATCCCGATCGTGAGCATTTTTTCTTTGTGCCCAATCTTCACGCCTTAACGGTGCGGCCGGATCCGGACACCTTGCGCCGCAACAGCCGGTCGGCGGTGGCGTGGCTAATTGCATCGGGAGTGGATCACGATCATTCGTATATCTTCATGCAGTCGCAGGTCCCGGCGCACGCTGAGTTGATGTGGATCTTGAATAACTACACCACTATGGGTGAGCTTAATCGGATGACGCAGTTCAAAGATAAAGTGGCGAAATCAGGGACCGAGGGCCAGTTGGTGGGACTTTACGACTACCCTGTGCTGATGGCGGCCGATATTTTACTGTACGACCCCGACGAGGTGCCGGTGGGTGAAGATCAGAAGCAACATGTGGAACTGACGCGTGATATTGCGACCAGGTTTAACAACGTTCATGGCGAGACTTTCAAGATACCGGTGCCGACGGTACAGCCTTCCGGCGCGAGAATCATGAACCTGCAGGACCCAACCCGCAAGATGAGCAAGAGTGACGTTGATGATTCTGGTAATATTTTGCTCAATGACGACGAGAAGGTGATCGAGAAAAAGATTCTGAGGGCAGTGACTGATTCAGGCAGCGTGGTGGCTTCCGGAGCCGACAAGCCGGCGCTGACTAACTTACTGGTGATCATGTCTGTGCTGACCGATAAGCCGCTGACCGAGTTGGAAGAGAAGTACGCGACGATGGGTTACGGGCAATTCAAACAAGATTTGGTAGAGATAGTAGTGCATACGCTCAAACCGCTGCAGCACGTCCACGATCAACTGATGCACGAAGGCAACGATAAGATCGATAAGGCCTTGGAGCACGGGTGGTGGCGCGCATCGGAGTTGGCAAATGCGAAACTGGCGCAAGTGAAAGAGGTTTTGGGGCTACTATAGCCCCGGCTGGAGTCGATCTTCGAGGCTGAAGGATCGCGTTGCCGAAGCGGCATTGAACATTATGGTGAACTTTACATCCTACACTATGAGCTGCGGGAGGGCGTCTGGTAGCTGTTTGGGGGAGATCATGAAGCGCAGAAGCGGTATACCGGATAGGACGGCGTAGCGGGTCTTGTGGCCGGAGCTGGGTTGATGTCGATACCGGCGCGGTTTAACGCGCGGAGTAAGGCAGCTGCACTATAGCTGCAGGGGGGTGTGGCTGAAATCGGCCTAGAATAGTTGATATGTCACCGGGTATATTGCTTAACCTAGTTTTTACTTCGGAAATGCGGCAAAATATTTGTGCATAAACGTTGTTATATATGCAACAAGAGGTAATTCCTATTCTATGATTGAAAGTAGGTGAATCATTTTTATAGCCTATATGAAGGCATTTATTGCTTATTTTGCTTATTAAAGCATAAGACTATTGACAATATAAAGTGCTTGTGCTAAGTTATATACAGTTCGTTGATCGTTGAAAGTTTAGTTCTCTCGCTTCCTCCCGCACCTGCGATGGTAGGACCAATCCCGGTTAGAGGTATCCCCCTTATTTCTAACCAGGGTTCGTTCTACTATCCAAAGCGAAAACTCTTACTTTGGGTCCAAACCAAGGTAACGCTAAGAGTTAACGGAAGCTGGAAGCACGCGGTTATGACTTTAGGGTCGTTGCCGAATGCTTCCAGCTATCCCATAAGGGATGGTAGGAAGTAATCGGACTCAGTTCGAAGCAAAGCACAACTAAATTTGCGGTCGACTAGTCCAAACAACTCGTATTTTTACTCAAAAACAAAACGCAAAACCATGTAATCCCTTTAAAAAGGACAAGCACGCAATGCGCACCTTGGGTAGAAATACTTACGGGGCGACTGGCGTCAATTACACACAAATGGATGCTTCAGATTTCGCCCCGTAACTCTGCAATTATCTCCTTAAACCGCCCAAGTAACCGCCGCGAGGCGCCCGACTTTGGCGGTTTTTTTGGATTGGTTTGCTCAAGGTGTACCAGGAGTGCGATAATAGGGGAGATATAAGCATGAGTGGTGTTTTGGCGTGACGGTTCTTGGTTGGTTGATTGTACTGATAGTGGGCTCACTAGTGGCGGTAGCCTTGCTTGTGCTGAGTTTGATCTTTACAAACCCGCTGGCGATCGGCCCGCTGGGGGTGACAGCGTGGTTTGTGGGGTTGTTTTTGGCTTTGGCAGGCAGTTTTACGCTAACTTTTTATACCGCAAAAACGTACTTGCGCCTGCATGCCACCGGCGCAAATCGGCTGCGCTATTCATGGCGGCAGGGGATGCTGCTCGCGGCTTGGGTGTCGGGGCTGCTATGTCTGAGCTCGTTGCGCCAACTAGGTGTGCTTGATGCTATACTACTGGGAATACTGTTGGTAATTGTCGAAGTGTATGTGAGGTTTCGGTGGCCGTAGGTAAAACTGAAATGTTGGGCAGGATCGCGAAGGCTGTAGGCTTGGTCGAGCTTGAGGACTTGCGGGTGGCGTACCTTGGACGTAAGGGTATTGTGACGCAGTCGCTGAAGGCGATTGGGGCAATGCCTAACGAAACGCGGGCTGAGGTCGGTAAGGCTGCTAATGCCTTGCGGGTGGAGGTTGAGGCGGCGATGAGTGCCAAGGAGGAGGAGTTGAGGGGGGTAGAAGTGGAGTCTGCCCTGGCGGTTCCATTGGATGTGACAGCTCCCGGGCAGGATCCGAGGTTGGGGCACCGGCACCCGGTGAGCGTAGTGCTGGACGAACTGGTTGATCTGTTTTGGCAGATGGGATATCAGGTGGCTGAGGGCCCGGAGGTGGAGACGGAGTGGCATAATTTTGAGGCTCTCTTGGTAGGGAAAGACCATCCGGCGCGTGATATGCAGGATACTTTCTATCTGGAGGAGGCGCATTTACCTCGCACGCATACTTCGGCGGTCCAGATACGGTATATGCAGGAGCACAAAGGGGACTTACCTATCCGGATTGTGGCGCCGGGCAAAGTCTACCGAAACGAAGATGAAGATGCGCGCCATTCGTGGAGCTTTTATCAGATAGAGGGTTTGGTAGTGGACGAAGGAATTAGTCTTGGTGACCTCAAAGGCACGCTCGAAGAGATGATGCGGGGAATTCTCGGCGAGAATACGAAAGTGCGTTTGCGCTCAAACTACTTCCCCTACACTGAGCCAAGTGTTGAGATGGATGCAACATGTGTGATTTGCGCGGGGTCCGGTAAGTTGGCTGGTCAGGCCTGTCATCTTTGCAGCGGAACCGGTTGGCTCGAGTTGGGCGGCGCCGGCATGGTACATCCGCAGGTTTTGCGCAACGTGGGCATCGATCCGGAAATTTATAGCGGGTTTGCATTTGGCTTTGGCCCGGAGCGGCTAGCGGCGATAAAATACGGGGTAGACGACGTCCGTGAGTTTTGGCGGCCAAACTTCAAATTCCTGGAGCAGTTTTAGATGAAGGTTACATCGGGTTGGATTAAAGAATGGCTACGTCGCACAATGTTAAGCGACAGCGAATTGGTTGAGGCACTGGAGCGGGCCGGCATCGAAGTTGAACAAGTAATTTCGTCAAACGAAATTGATAAAAGGGTGGTTGCAGCTCTGGTCAAAAAAGTTGTTCAACATCCGGGTGCGGATAGACTCAAATTAGTGGAAGTCCAGACGGGGGAAGGTTCACACACGATTGTCTGCGGGGCAACGAATGTGCGGGTGGGAATGAAGGTGGCGCTAGCCCAGATCGGCACTACCCTGCCCGGCGGTGATCGAATTGAGAAGGCAAAATTGCGGGGCGAGGTAAGTGAGGGAATGCTTTGTAGCGAACTTGAGCTCAAATTAGGTTTGGATCACAATGGTATTATGGAATTGTCAAGCGATACGCCGATGGGAATGCCGCTAAGCGAGATTTATCCGGCTGACACAGTGATGGATATCAAAACCCCGGCGAATCGTTCAGATGTGCAAAGTATTGTTGGCTTGGCGCGGGAAGTTGCTGCGATGACCTCGACGAAATCGGTATCGTTGGCTCCCCCGCTGGTGAAGTTTTCGGCGCACAAGGGTGTTTTGGCCGATAAGTTGGCGGCTTCGCGGTACACGTTGGCGCGCATAAAGGTTGATCAACCCTCCCACTCCCCTCGCGGGATGGCTGCCCGCTTGCGCGCAGCCGGAGTACGCACGATTGGCCCGGTGGTGGACGTTACTAACTATGTACTGCTCGAAACCGGTCAGCCACTGCACTCCTTCGACGCGGCCAAGGTGTCTTTACCGATAGATGTGCGTTATGCCCGCGAGGGAGAAAAATTGGTGACGCTCGATGGCGTTAGGCGAACTCTGAGTGAGGCTGATTTGGTGATCGCCGACGCCCACGGCCCTATAGCGCTGGCTGGCCTAATGGGTGGTCAGTCTACCGAGGTGTCGGCTAAGACGGGCGAAATACTCCTGGAATCGGCCGTATTTGACGGGGTGACGATTCGCAAGATGGCTCAGCGCCACGGCTTGCGTACCGAAGCGAGTGTTCGGTTTGAGCGTGGGCTGCCAGCGGCACTCCCCCCCCTCGGGCTGGCCCGGGCCATTCAATTGCTTGAGCAGGTGGCTGGCGGCGAATTGGTGGATGCCGTAGACCAACTGAATGAGAGGCCTTGGATCACGCGGATTGGATTGCCGGTGAAGCGATTATCGAAGCTGTTGGGCATTGGAATATCGCACAAAGAGACAGTGGCAGCGCTAGCTAAGCTTGAGATTTCGGCCACTTCATTTGACATCATTGGTGAAACTCACAAACTAATTGGTCGACCATATCGCTTTGGAGCTTCATACAAAACTGACCGTGAAGCAGCTTTTGATTGCTCTTATTTGGTGGATTATGTTTATTCTCTGATCGGCCTGCGGGTTGGCTTCACGGCGCTTGGTCAGTATGAGACCGGACAGCCGGTAGAATTGGCGCAGTTGCGCCCGGGAGACGCCGTGTTCACTGAAGGTGATCGCGAGGATGTGGTACAGGATCATTACTTCACCCGACCGGAAGGCGGAGTCTATGTGCGGCACGCGGTGAAGCCGCCACGTAAGGTCGGACATGTTGGGCTATATGTGGGCGCCGGCAAGGTGGTGCATGCCTCCCCCGGCGCTGGCCAGGTGGCGGAGGTGGAGTTGGCGCAATTTACGGATGATCCTGGATTCTTGGGAGCCCGCCGCTTTGCGGACGATCTGAATGATTATGTGAGCGTTACTGAGGTGCCGTGGTGGCGTACCGACCTCAAAATAATTGAGGATTTAGCGGAAGAAGTAGTGCGAGTAATTGGCTATGATAAGATTCCCTCCACTATCCCCTCGTGGCGGCCGCGCCGGATTGCATTCGATAACCTGCGCTCCGTTCGCCGTCGGTTGCGCGATATTTTGTGGGCGGCTGGGGCATTTGAGGTCATGACATATTCGTTTATATCGGCTGAACAGTTGGAGGGTTTGGGTTTGGCAACGGGAGATCATTTAAAACTCAAAAACCCGCTGTCTTCGGAGCAGGCTTATCTGCGCAGCAGTCTGCTGCCGAGCCATGTGGCGACTCTGGAGCGCAACCGGATGTATGCCAAGACGATGCGGTTTTATGAGATATCGGGAGTGTTCGTAAAACGGGGTAAGGGTGAGCAACCGGATGAGCCGCTGCGCCTGGGGGCGACGGTGCTAGAGCCTGAAGCCGGTTACGTCGCTGCCAAGGGCATGCTCGATGCGATCGCACGCGAACTGCACGTAGAGCTGACCATCCGCCCGTCAGATGAGGGTCAGTACGCACCAGGGAGGTATGGCGAGGTTTGGCTGGGCAAACACAAGATCGGCGGGATTGGGCAATTGCACCCGGGGTTGGTGAGGACGATGAAGTTTGAAGGAGAAGTGGCACATTTCGAGTTGGATCTCACCCCCCTGATGGCCGCCAGCAGCACGAGGCCGTACGTGCCGGTGAGTACTTATCCGACAATGGTGCGGGATGTGACTATGCTGGTACCGCTGGTGGTGACATGGGAGGATGTGCGTATAACGACCTCCGCTTGGGACGTGGCGTTCGTGAGTGATTATTATGGGCCCGAATTGCCGGGGGGCATGAAGAGTCTGACTATTAGGTTGAAGCTTACACTCCCCGACCGGACACCGACCGAGGCTGAGGCGGCCGCATTGGAAGAATCGGTTTTGGCTCGACTGGGGCGCAAACTAGGAGTTACCTCTCGGGATTAATGCTCGCCAAATCGCACTATTCCCGACGGAGCGTTAGCGGTATACTATTTTCATGCTGAGGCGGAGATTAGATCCTGAGCTTCATGGAAGCGCCGGCTTTACGTCGGTGACACGTGTGGCAGCCCTAGGCTTGGTTGTGGGGTTTTTCGGGCTGGCCACGCATTTGGCGAGTCAGGCTTGGTATAGTGATCGGATTCTTCCGGGCGTGGTGGTGGCGGGGAAAAATCTCGGAGGCCTCACTCTGGGCCAGGCTCGATCAGCGATCAACCAAGACGTGGCATCTTATCGCTTGCGGTTGGATGTGGGCAGCGAGAAATATGAATTATCAGCGACGGATATAGGCGTGACTTTTGATGCGGAGACCACTTTGGCCAGCGCGTACGCTTTGGGGCGCGAGAGTTGGCTTCCCCCACTGCACCATGAGCCGTTGGATTTGTCGTACCGACTTAATCGGGTACAGTTGGGCATACTGACGAATAGTGTGGCAACCAAGGTTGGCACTTCCCCGGTGGACGCCGGCGTGGTGGTATCGGGTGGCGCCTTGTCGACGGTCCCTGAGAAAAGTGGTTGGTCGATTGATCGAGTCGGACTGCAGCGGCTGATTGAGGACGACGTGCGCTCTCCCGGCGGGAGTAAGCTCTCTCTCAAACCACGAGAGCAAGTGGCTGATATTAAGGCGGCGGCGCTGGTGGCGACGATCGATGAAACTAAGCAATTGATAGCCGTGCCGATTGGATTGAGTTACGCCGACCAAGTTTACACCCCTACCCCTTCTCAGATCGGTCAGTGGATCGCGTTTAATAAGCAACCCGACGGGACGGCGTTTAAATTGGTGCCGCAAGTAGATACCGCGAAGCTGAAAAATTACGTGCAGAACCTGGCCAACAAGATTGATATCGCACCGATCAATCAGAAAATCAACGTGGAGAACGGCGTCAGCAAGGTAACGCAGGAGGGCGTGGACGGGCTGGCAATTGATCAGGATCCGCTAACGGCCGCCATGACTGACAGCGTGAATAATCAGACACCGCTGACGCTCACGATAACGGCGCACGCCGTGCCGTTTCGGACAATTTCGACGAACTTAGTGAGTTTGGATTTGGGGCGGTACATCGAGGTGAATCTGAGCAAGCAGCATTTGTGGGTGTGGCAGGATCATGTTGTTATCTACGAATCACCGGTGACATCTGGCGCCGCCGGGGCCGATTTGGGCACTGTTACAGGACTGTTTAGCATTTATTACAAAACCACAAATACTCATCTGGTGGGGTACCAATATGGTTATAATTACGATGTTCCGGTGAAGTACTGGATGCCGTTTTACTCAGGCTTCGGGCTGCATGATGCGGCCTGGCGCAACGGCAACTTTGGTGGGCAGGATTATTACTACGGCGGCTCTCACGGGTGCGTGAATCTACCCGATGCCACCGCCGAATTCGTCTATAACTGGTCTACCATCGGCACGCCGGTGTGGGTGCACAAATAGACCTGCGAGCATAAGTGCAATATATGGTATAATTTCGGGTAATGGATAACCAATTACCCTCACCAAATACGCCCGCCCCGTCAGAGCGCCCGGCTGGGTTTAGTTCCGTAGATTTGCAGTCGGGTGCCGCGGGTCCGGAGACCGTGTCAACACCGGGCACAGGTTCGGCACCTGCGAGCGGATCTGTGCCGGCGCCGACTCCCAAGCTGACTTCGGACGATGTGACCGCAGCGCTGGCTGCAACCAGCGTGCCGGGGGTTCCGGCGGCGTTGCCGACTCCCCTGGTAGCGGGCGATGTGGACGTGATTGAGCCCGAGTGGGTGGAAAAGGCCGAGCAGGTAGTGCAAGCGCACGCCGGAGATCCGTATACCGAGGAGGAGGCGATTGAGGAGCTGCAGCAGGATTACTTACAGAAGCGTTATGGGATTAAGGTAGTTGATCCGAATGCTGACGATACTAAGCCCAAGGGAGTGTAGGTCTTGAGTTTGAGGGTACTCGGGTGAGCGGTATCTTGGTGGTGGTATTGGTGTTCTTCGCCTTAGCCGCCGGCTTAGGCGGGGTGGCTTATTTTACGTATCAGAAGAAACTGCGCCGAGCCAAAGCGATCGAGAGGGGACTAAAGATGGTCCCGATCCTAATTCACTTGCCACCGCCGTCATTCGATACCCAAGGGGGATCGCGTGATCTGCGGGAGGTAATGCGCGAAAAAACGTCTCAGGCGGAGGTGCTGTATAACCTATTGGCCGGCACTGCCACCGAGGGTTTCAAGAGTAATTTTTACGGTCAGCGGCACGTAGCCCTGGAATTGATTGTGATTGAAGGGATGGTGCATTTCTTTGCAGCGGTGCCCGTGGCGCTGGTGAGTGTCGTGAAAAAGGCTGTGCAGACGGCGTATCCCGGGGCTCGTCTGGAGGAGGTGGAAGACCATAACATCTTCAACCAAGAGGGGAGATTGGCCGCGACGCTCGGAGGTGAGATGGTGCTGCGGGCCGAAAGCGCCTATCCGATAGCGACTTATGATCAGTTGGAACGCGACCCGATGGAGGCCCTGCTCACGACGGTATCGGCGCTGGAGAAGCAAGACGGCGTGGCAATTCAGTTGATGTTGCGTCCGGCCGCCCCATCGTGGACGAAGCGGTCGGTGGCGGTGGCGGACGGCCTGCGCAAGGGCCGGAGTGCCGAGATGAAATTTACCGCCATGGATTTGGTGAAGGCGGCAGTGAAGTCGCCGTCGCAGCAGCTGGAAGAGGATAAGGCTAAGACGGGCGGGTCGGGCGTATCAAATCTGAAATTGTCGCAGGTGGAAAGAATTGAGGATAAAACCAAGCATCCCGGGTTTGAGGTATTGATCCGGGTGATTGTGTCGACCGGTTCGGTGGTGCGCTCACAACAGCTGCTGCGTGACATTGCAACGGCGTTTGCGCTGTTTGAAAACCCGGGCATGAACGGCTTTAAATTTTTACCCGCTCTAGACGTGCAGGGCCTGGTGACGGCATTTATTTTTCGATTTTTCCCGAATGAGCTCAAAAGTGACGTGCTCAATAGTGCTGAGTTGGCAACCTTATTCCATCTGCCGGATTCGCAGTTTACGCCCACTAGAAGTGTAGAACGGCAAACCACTAAGCAAGTCGACGGTCCGGTGCAATTGCCGGCGACGGGCTTGCTGTTTGGCTATAACGAATTCAGGGGGGTCAAAAAAGAGATCCGATTGAGTACGGAGGATCGCCGCCGTCACACCTACATCTTGGGGCAGACGGGGACAGGTAAGTCGACGATGCTGGAGAACCTGGCGGTGCAAGATATGCTGAGCGGAAGCGGTTTTGCATTTATTGATCCGCACGGGGACAGCGCCGAGAAGCTGCTGGCGCTCGTGCCCAAAGAAAGGTCTGAGGATGTAATTTATTTCAATCCGGCTGACGGGCAGTATCCGCTGGGGCTGAACTTGTTTGAGTTTACTGATCCGGCCCAGAAAGACTTTATCGTCCAAGAGACGATTAATATGCTCTACAAACTGTACGATCCCGGCCACACCGGCGTTATCGGGCCGCGCTATGAACATTGGTATCGAAATGCGGCGCTGACATTGATGGCGGACCCGAACGGATCGACGTTTATTGAAATACCCAAAGTATTTACGGACACGGATTACCTGAAGCAGAAGTTTAAATACCTGAAAGACCCAACGGTGATCGATTTCTGGACGAAGGAGATGGGGCAAACGAGTGACTATCACAAGAGCGAGATGCTCGGGTGGTTCGTGAGCAAGTTTGGGGCTTTCCAGAATAACGAGATTATGCGCAACATCATTGGACAGACCAAAAGCTCGTTTAATATTCGCGATGTGATGGACAAGAAGAAGATCCTGATTGTGAACTTGAGCAAGGGAAGGATAGGGGAGCTGAATTCGCAGTTACTGGGTATGATCTTTGTGATTAAGTTCCAGGCAGCGGCGATGAGCCGGGCGGATATGCCCGAGGATCAACGGACGGACTTTTCATTGTATGTGGATGAGTTTCAGAACTTTTCGACCGATAGCTTTGCGAGTATTTTGAGCGAGGCGCGGAAGTATCGGTTGAATTTGATTGTGGCGAACCAGTTTATCGGGCAGTTGTCGAACGAGATTCGCGACGCGGTGTTTGGCAACATTGGCACGATCGTGGCGCACCGCATGGGGCCGGATGATGCCGAATTCCTGGTGAAGCAGTTTGCGCCGGTGTTTGATGCCAGTGATTTGATGAACATTCCGAACTTTCAAGCGGCAATGCGGTTGATGGTGGGTGGGCTGCCGAGTCAGCCGTTTAGTATTTCGGATTCGGCACCGCTGGGTACTCCGAACGTTGAGATGGGGCTGGCAATTAAGCAGTTGAGCGCGGCGAAGTACGGCCGCAACAAGGCGATGGTGGAAGCTGATCTAATCGACCGCATGAGCGGGCATGTACCGGCGGCGACTGCGGTTACAGCGGCGCCGGCAATAGCATCGGCTCCGGCAATTCCGGCAGCGGCCGCGGTGGCCGCGCCGTCGGCCGCGCCGGCGATGGCTGAGGCTGCGGCAAGCCAACCGGTTGGGGTCTCTGCGCCCGTTGCCGAATTAAGCGCAGCGCCGGTGGTGAAGCCGGTGTCGCTGACCGCAGCGGCACTCGGATTCGATCCCGCGTTGGTACCGACACTTCAAATGCCGTCTCAATCGGTACCTCAGCCAGAGTCAGTGCCGGTCGCCGAGCCAATTGCCATCATGTCGCCGGCGGATGTTTCAATTGCTGATCCGTTGGCGGCTCTATCCGTGGCGACAAGTACGGCGCCATTACCTAGGTGGGTCTCGTTAGATGCTAGTTTTGCAACGCCACCGCCAATTGGGGCGCGGCCGGTGCAGCTTGGCACCACCGGGTTGGCCGCTGCGGTAGTGGTCGCGCCGGTGCAGTCCGCCCCAGTACCATACGCAGCGGCCGATGCCGCGGATGAGTTGGCGAAGCAAATGGTAGCCAGTGCAGATAGGCAGGGTTCTACGCAAACACCTCCGCCTTCCGCGCTTCAGTCGCCGGCCGGACTGGTTGGTCCCGTGACGCTGCCGCCGATCGGGGCGCCTCCGGTTGATTTGCCCGGGTCGCCGCTTTCACCTGCATCTGCGTCTCAGAATCCCGCCGGGACGCTGTCGTTGACTGATATTACTGGTGGGAAGTTGCCGCCGGTAGTGTCGCCTCAGGAGCCGTCAGTATTGGATGAAGTGCTGCCTGAGCCATCACCGGCTGAGCAGCCATATACGGGCACCGGCGAGCCGCTTGAAAATGATCCCTATGCAAATATCGATATCCTCGGCGATGCATTACCTCCGGTTGCGGATGAGTCGGTGCCGATACTTGTAAGTGAGCCGCCGGTGGGTGACGGTGCGGCGCTGCCCGATGATCCCTATGCTCAAATTGGCATCCTGGGTAACCCACCTGAGGCCGCGGCAGCGGTAGAAGCTTCGCCGGTGTCGCAGCCGGAGCCGCAGCCGGAGTTGCCGCCGAAGTTAATGCCGGAACCCGAGCCGGTGGTGGCACCGGTGATTTTGCCCACAGAGCAGGTTGAAGTCCTCGCAGCCATTCAGCCAGCAGCGTCTGCCGCGCCGCCAGAGCCTGCTCGGGCGCCCGAACCGGCGTTACCAGCGCCGATGCCGACACCATCGGTTCCGCCGGCTCAGATCACACCTCCGGTGGCATTGCCGACGGCGGATTGGTCTGACGCACCCGAACCTGCATTCAGCGAGCCGGTTGAGTCCGCTAGCGATGAGCCCATCATTAGTGAACCGCTAATACATTTTGTCGATCCGGCAGATGAATCATTGCTCAATACTCCTGATGTGCCCGAAAATACATTCGTAGATGGCAGTCAGCCCTCAATGAACGGCTTGCCGGACGGTGTAGTGTTGGTGGAACCGGAGGTAGCCGTCGTGGCGCCGTCGGTCACAGCAGCAGCCCCCGAATCCGTACCTGCACCCACGCTTGCACCCACGCTCACGCCGGAACTTGCATCTATGCCTATGCCCTCGTCAACGCTGGAGCCCGCGCTCACGCCTGAACCCAAGCTCACGCCGGAACCTGCATTAACGCCCACGCTCGTATCAATGCCCGAAACGTCTCAAGTAGCCCCGGTTGTGCCAAGTGTGGTTGAGGCGGCGCCTCAGGCTCAGGCGGATAGCGCTGCCAATGTCGGCGAAAATAAGGTGCCAACTGAGCAATCGGTTGTCCCGAGCG
>JAYUCF010000007.1:0-4037 GCA_043740495.1 bacterium | reverse complement strand
GGTAAATGAGGTAGTGGCTGTCAGTTTTTTGCCGCCGGCGTACGTGGCGCTTAGTTCGGCGGTGTACCGGCCGATAAGGAATTTGTGCTTGCCGGCGGCCGGCCAATCATTCTTGAGGTGGCGCACAGCCCCAGGAATCACAAAGTGCTCATCGAGTTTCAGGGTGTCGATAGTAAGGCCAAACATGTTCTTGATAGTGATGGTACCGGTGGGTTTTTCGTGCACGTTACCACTGTTTTTAATACGGGCGTTGAGCGTCACCGGCCCGTGTTCGGTAAAATTCTGAGAGGGGAGAAAGCTCGCCATCTCGAGGTTCTCTAGGGCGGCACCATTGATGCGCTGGAAGATGATGGCCGCAATGGTTTGCTGCACCGCGGCGCCAGATACGCCGGAAGGCAACTTGGGGGGAATGCTCGAAAAAATGATGGAGCCATAGCGCCCGCCCGGCTCGGCGTTCACGGGGATATCGATGGTGTATGGCACTACAACGGTAGACCGGGGGGCAACCTCAATGGCGCCGGCGGGGACGCCAAACCATGGGGCCAGCGAATACAGGGGATTGGCGTTGTCGACCAGCTCTATCTCCCCTTCTTCGCCCTTGGCCACGAAGTTTTGCCGGCCCACATTCAGGGCTATCGGCTCACCCGTAAGATTGGTGACTTTGATCGAGCCCTGGACGCTGTTACCCGGATCGGCCGCGTAATTGGCTGTGGGCGGCGAGATCTGGAAGCTCTGGGTGGTGGTGGCTTGAGCACTACCAGCAAAGGCAACGACCGCTCCGGTGCCCGCGACGATGATTGATTGAACAATTCGGCGCAGAGTGGTGGCGGTCGTAGTCATGTTTTACAGCTTACGGTCTAAAAGACGGGAGTGCAAGTATAGATGACGGTTGTGGTGTAGGTACCTGGCTTGGTCGTGAGTGAGACAGCTGCTTGATGAGCTATTGAGTACGTTGTACTGGTGACGCCAGTTGCCACGTAGCCGACTTCGCTATTGGTTGTAGTGTTGGCGGCAAATTTGTTGCCGACAAACCGTCCGGGGGTACCAGTTCCTAAGACTGCGGCGTTGGTGGAATAACCATAGGCTTCCGTACCTGGCACAGTAAAGGTGGTCGGCGCTGCGTTCGTACCAGTCCAGTCAGCGAACGTCTGAGATAGTCCGTTGATCAGCGGACCAGCCTCGCGGATGTAAATGGTGTAACCGTTGGTAGCATTGGTCGCGGCCGTCAGGTTCTGGCAAACCAGGCCATTAGTTGCAGCGGTCACCGTTCCAAAGGGAATGGTTGTCGCCGTCGAAGTTGCGTTGGATGTTACCCCGGCACACGTACCGCCGGAAGTTACCGCGTTGACAGTAAAGCTCAGGGTGTTATCAACCGTCAGCGACAGGGTTGAGCCGTTGGTATTGATGAACTGTACAATCGCGTTATCGATTCCAGTCGTACAACCAGTGTCGGTAAAGGTAGCTAGTTTGTAGTAATAGCCGATATCAGCCACGCTTGAGCTAGTGACGTTATCCAATACAAAGGTGCCGTTCGCACTTACGGGTGTAACGCCAGTGGCGTTAGTAAAGGTAATGGTGTTGGCGGTTGGTGCCGTGTTTGACCAATTGGTCGTGCTCGAGTTAATCAGGGTAGAACTAGCATTCACCGTCGCTGCGAGAGCGGTAAAGCCCGTTGGTGTTATGACGGAACTGCCTACCGTTGAGAAGGTTACCTTGATACACTTTACTGCCGTAGCCGTAGTTACGGTACTGCCCGTAAAGGCATAGCTAGTAACGGCGCTGGGGCGCGGATCGGTCAGGGCAACTTTGGCATTGGTTAAGACGACCGCGTTGGCAATCCCAACGTTCATACCGAGGCCCATGAGGGCGACGGCCACAGCCGTTATTTTTACTAGCTGCTCTTTGACGTTTTGCGGTCGGCGTATTCCAAACACCTCCGCCGCTCGTGCGACACGGTTCATCTTTATCTTCTCCACTACACTTTTTTAATGAATTCTAGATAAAGCGTAACCGTTATGAAAATGCTTGTCAATACATTTTTACAACACCTAATTGAGGACGAGATTGTGCCTCATCAAAGGAGTTAATTTGAGATAGATTAATAGGTCGGGGTAGCGGTATAGATGACGGTGGTGGTGTAGGTACCCGGACGGGTCACCAAGGAGACCCCGACTTCATGGCCCACGCGGTAGGTGGTGGAGTTGACCCCGGCGGCCTCAAAGGCCACCTCGGCGTTGGTGGTGGTCATACCGGCCCACAGGTTCGGGACGAAGCGGCCAGGGGTTCCGGTGCCGAGGGTGGCATCGTTGGTGGTGTATCCGTAGGCCTCGGTGCCGGCGGCCGGGAAGGCGCTCGGGGCGAGATTGGTGCCAGTGTGGTTGGCTATAGTCTGCGCGATAGCGTTGGTGGGCTGAGCGGTGTAGCGAGCGTAGATAGTGTAGCCGTTCGTGGCATTGGTGGCGGCCTGGAGGTCCTGGCATACGACCGCGTTGGTGGCGGAGGTGACGGTACCGAAAGGAATCGTGGTGGCGGTGCTGGCCGCGGTGCTTGTGGCACCATTGCAGCCCGGACCGGCGGCCACGGCGTTAATCGTGAAGGTGAGGGTGTCGTCCACGGTGAGGCTGAGTGTGGAAGCATTGGTAAGGATAAACTGGGTGGAGGCGCTGTCAACCGGCGAGGTGGCGCAGTCGGTATTGTTGTAGGTGTTGATCTTGAGCCAATACTTGGTGTCGGCGGTGCTGGCGTTGGTGATGCCGTTGATGGCTACCTTGCGGGCGGCGGCAGAAGCGGGGATCTCACCGATAGCATTGGTGAGCGTGATGGTGCCGTTAAGGGCGTGCGTGAAGGCCCAGGAGACCGGGGTGGGTACATAGTTCGAGACTGCCGTGTCAAAGGTCACGCCAGCGCCGGCGCTGGACATGCCGGCGGGTACGATGGAGCCGGCCGCAGTATCGGAGAACAGCAACTTGATACATTTTATGGTACCGGGGGCACCGATGGTGACGCCCGAGCCGGTGAAGGTGTAGTTGGAAGTGCCGGCGTTGGGGCGAGGATCGGATAGGCCGAGCGAGGCGGATGTGAGATTGGCCGCGTGAATATTAAGACTGGGAATGAAGAGTACCCCTACAACAAATAGACCAATAAGCCAAAGCTGATGGTGAAAATTAGAACTATTATGATGTCGCCTGCGAGACCGGTATGTTTTTGGCACTTATTTTTGTCTTTTTTGAGCTTATTGGACGTTTTGGGTTTTGTTTAGCCCACGCGTGAGCCTGGTTTAAGCGTAACTAGTATTGCGGGAACTGTCAACTGTTTAAGAGGCCAGACTGGCTGTTGCAAGTTTATGCCTTTCCCCAAGCCAAAAACTTAATACCATGAAACTCATCAACGCGAGTAGTGGCCAGATATACACGAGGTTGCCTGGCCGCTCGCTCGGGCGAGTGAGAGAGCCAACGGGAGCACCGTTCACAATGGCCAGCAAGGAGATGGTGGCTTCCCGGCCTTGGCTATCGTGCACGCGGATGGTGACGTGATAGATGCTCGGTTGTTGATAGGTGTGCGAATTTGAGATGGGGCCGGCAGCCTGGCTAAGAGTGCCGTCTTGGTGGCGGTCGCCCCATTCCCAGGTAATTTGGTACGGCGTGGTGCCGCCATGAATACGGACCTGCCAGGTTACCGGCACGTTCGGATCAGACCCTTGGAAATAGTGCGAGGCGGTGTCGAGATAAAAGGCCGGCACGAGTGGGACGGGGGTGAGCTTGGGTGAGGGGCTGACTTTTGCGGTGGGCCGCGGCGTTGCTGTGAGTTTGGGGGTGGAGGTGGCGGATGGGGTTGGGGTTGGGGTAGGAGTGGGTGTGGGGGTGGGTGTGGGGGTGGGTACGGGCGCGTCATAGAATACCGTTACCACGGCCGAATCGGGCCCATACTGGCCCAGGCCGTCCAGATCGCGCGCCACCAAATCGTTCTGGCCGGCAATTAAGGTAATTACCAGATTGTAAAGTCCGCCCGAATCGCAAAGCGTACTGCCGGCGAAAACG
>JAYUCF010000006.1:0-11717 GCA_043740495.1 bacterium | reverse complement strand
GATGAAGCCAGTTTATTTGGCGGCGAACTCTACCGGATGTATGCCCGCTTCATCGAAACCCATCCCGGCTGGCACATCGAACTCATCAGCGAATCTCCTTCCGACGTCGGCGGCTACAAGGAAATTATCTTCCAGCTCAAAGGCCCGGATGCCTATGGTTGGCTCAAATATGAGTCCGGCGTCCACCGGGTGCAGCGGGTCCCCGAAACCGAGTCCAGCGGCCGCATTCACACCTCCACGGTCACAGTGGCGGTTCTGCCTGAGGCCGAAGAAACCGACCTCGAGATCAAAGATAATGATTTGCGCATCGACGTTTACCGCTCCGGCGGCAACGGCGGCCAGTCGGTCAACACCACCGACTCAGCCGTGCGCATCACTCACCTCCCCTCGGGTCTCGTGGTGACCTGCCAGGACGAAAAATCCCAGCTCAAAAACAAACTTAAAGCCATGGGCGTCTTGCGCTCACGGCTATTGGCCCAAAAGCTCGAAACCGAGCAGCGCGAGAACCGTGAGGCTCGGCTGAGCCAAATCGGCACGGGCGACCGTTCCGAGAAGATCCGCACTTACAATTTCCCCCAAGACCGCGTGACGGACCACCGCATCGGTCGGACCCAGCACGGGTTACCTGGCTTCATGATTGGCGCCATTGGTGACATGCTCGAAGCCCTACGCACTGAAGATCTAAGATTAAAACTGGAGCAAGCAGCAGTATGAACAAGCACACCTATCTAATTACCGGCCCGTCCGGATCTGGCAAAACTGCCGCAGCCGAATACTTGGCCTCGCAGGGGAATATCTCGATCGACGCCGACAGCACGCCGGGGTTGTGTTACTTCGTGAATAAAAACAACAAACCCGTCCCGTACCCGCCTCACGCTGATGCCGGCTGGTGGTCGAGCCACAACTATATTTTCGAAATCGACCGACTAGCTAAGCTCATTGCTACCCACGACTCGGGCGCTCCGGTATATGTGAGCGGCAATGTCGGCAACATCGCCAAGGCCTCGAACCTGTTTAACGCCATTTTCTACCTGGATGTACCCCCCGAACTCATGCTCAGCCGCACCAAAAATCTCTCAAACGGAGAAAATTTCGGCCAGCGCATCGACGACAAAGGCCAGCTAGTAGCTTGGGCCGAGCCGTTTAAGCAAGAAATGCTGGCTCTCGGCGCCATCACTATCGACGGGACTAAACCCATCGAACAGGTAGTGGCCAATATTTTAACTCACATCAAAAAGACCGCCACCGCGTGAGCACCGTTCGCGAAGCTCTAACCGCTGCCATCACGTTTCTGGACTCCCGCCACATCGCCGGTGCTCGGCTCGATGCCCAACTTCTCTTGGCCCACACTTTGCGCCGCGAACGTGCCTGGCTGCTGGCTCACGACGACCATGAACTCACCCCGCACCAAGCCGCCGACTTCGAGGCCTTCATTTCCCGCCGCAGCCAGCACGTTCCGATAGTCCACCTCACCGGACATCGTGAATTTTACGGCCTAGAGTTTACTATCACGCCCGACGTACTCACCCCCCGTGTGGAAACGGAAGTCATAGTGGAATGGGCCGTCAAATACGCGCTAACCAATTCCAATCTCATCGACATCGGCACCGGCTCGGGCGCCATCGCCATCGCCATCGCCGCCTCCCGCCCCGATCTGCGCATCACCGGCACCGAAATCACCTCCGCGGCGCTAGCCGTGGCTCGCCGCAATGCCAAGCAACAAGGCACCAAAATAGAGCTCATCAAAGCCGACCTCTGGGATGGTGTATCCGGGAAATTCGAAACCATCGTCACCAACCTGCCCTATCTCAAAGACGACGCCGAACTCATGCCCGAAGTCCTCCGGGAACCAGCCATCGCGCTGTTTGGGGGACCCGACGGTCTGGATATCTACCGCCGCTTCCTCGCCGGCATCCACCAGCACCTCTCCCCTGGCGGCTACCTATTTACCGAATGCGATCCCTGGCAACAAGCAGATCTCATCGCCGCGGCGGCCAAAGTTCATCTCAAGCCGATCGAACAGGGCTACTTCATTCTGGGATTCATTGCGCAATAACCCTACTGGCCCGTCGGCGCCGCCTCCAGCGTCGCGCTCAATGTCAGCGTTTTACCGTCTCGCAGCACCGTCACTGGCACTTTATCTCCGACTTTATGATTACCAATCAACGACTGCAGACTGTGAGTGGCGTCCACCGTCTCTGAGCCGATTTTGGTAATAATATCCCCGTTTTTAATGCCGGCCTTATCGGCTGGCGAACCCGCCACTACCCCGGGCGTTTGATCAGCGGCCGCCTGCACCCAGGCACCGGTACTCACCGCCAGGCTATTTTGAGTTGCCACCTGCTTGTCGATCGCCAGGTAGCGCACGCCCAAATAAGGACGTACAATCCGCCCCACGCTCTCAACGCTCGCAATCAACGGCTTGGCTTCATTAATCGGTATGGCAAAGCCAATATTCTGAGCTTGCCCCGCCACTGCCGTATTTATTCCCACCACTTGTCCGTCGAGGTTCACCAACGGGCCACCCGAATTTCCGGGATTGATGGCCGCGTCGGTTTGCAGCAGATTTTGCAGCACTTCGGCATTGCCGCCGGCGCCGGTACCGTCTCCGGCCACCACCCCGCGCGATAGCCCCGAGATAATACCGTCGGTCACGGTATTTTGATACTGCCCCAGCGCATTTCCGATGGCTACTACCCGCTGGCCTACCTTTACCACCCCCGAATCCCCCAGCTTTATCACCGGCAGACCGGTAGCCGCAATGCGCACGAAGGCCACATCATTTACCGAATCCTTAGACACCACCTTGGCCGGGTAGCTCTTGCCATCATTGGTAATCACGGTGTAATTTGCCTTAGCGTCATCCACTACGTGCCGATTAGTCAAAATCAGCCCGTCGCTAGTTACGATCATGCCGGTGCCGGCTCCTTGCGCTTGTTGCACGTCCCCAAAAAAATCGCGGGTCACAGTTTTTGAAGTTATGGAAACCACCGCCGGACTCACTTGTTTGGCTACGTCGATAACAGCCGAATTTTCTTGAACAATTAATTGCTGGCGATTGGTCGGGATCGCTCCCGGAAAGATTCGCACCATAGCCAGCGTGCCTATCATCCCCCCCACTATTCCCAGTATCAAACCCGCCGCCGCCAGCCTGCCGTTCAGATCATCTCTCCATCCCCGCTTAACTGGCGGTACGGGTACCAACAACTGCGTTTCACTAGATTCGGCCATGGCTATTCCCTCTATGTTTTGTGAATAATATTATTACCCCCCTCATTCTGCGATCTCTGGCTGAGAATATACTGAAAAACATTACCTTGGCCTAAATATTGCCCCGCCAAGACGTACCGACCACTACTATCATCACCAAGATCAACGCAATTACCATGTACTCGCCCAAACGCCCGCGGCTCAAATTGCCCTGCCGGGAAGACACCAAAATACTGCCGTATATATACGCCAAGGTGGTCAAAATTAGTGCCGGCTGTGGCACCAGCACGTAGCCGCCGGTCATGGTGTAGGTGATTAGCCACAACAGCAGCACCCATGCCACCTCGGTAGCAATTACTCCCCAGGTAGCCGCCAATACCCCCGCCGACTTATCCCCCCGCCTCATCAGTACCCCGTAGACTCCGAAATAGGCGCCGGCCCATACCACCACCAGGATCAGCCATCCAGGTACCTGCCAAATCGCCGCCATCAGGAAAATTGCCTCAAACATGACTGCCTGCACTATCAATAATTGCGACAACTGCTTCGACCACTGGTCCGGGTCTCGCTCTCGCCAGGCCAACCACCCGGCGTATAGCAGCGCCACCGCCACTTGAGTGGCATGCCTCGGCACTATCGCCACAATCAAAGTCACACTCAGACCCATCATCAATCCCGGCAGACACCGCCAGAACGCCGCGGTCGCCTCAGCCGCGGCTGCCCTATTGCTTGGGAGCAGGCCTCGAAACTCAATCGCCGCGATTACGACCGCCGCTATTACCCACAGTCCACCCCGCCAGGCCAACCCGTAAACCGCCAAAAATTCGACCGCCGCCAGTAACCACGCCATCCAAGGACGGGCGGACAAATTACTGCGTCGTACTAATTGCTTTATAGTTGCTTCCAAGGATTATCCTTATCTGGGGGGCAGGCACCGCTACACCGTTCGCGTCCAACGTCGGTGTGGGAGCAATCATCCGCTGCGCCTTCACCTTAAACCGCAGCTCGAGATAATTCAGTGTGTACGGCTTCTTCCCGCCAGTATAGTCATATATCACCGTAGTTGTATAGTGGTCGAGCGCGTTCACCGGATCGTCCACCTTATAATGAGCCGATTGCAGGCTCTTCACCACGCTACTTGCCATCCCCGGGATGCCCGACCCGTTCTGGACCTCCAACTTGGCATTCTCATCAATCAGATAATGGTCGGCAAAAATATTTTTCACGAAATCCTGTATATCTGTGTAGTTGAAGTTGCCAATTTTGGGCACTTCAATGTAGCCCGCGTTGGCGATAATATTTATACCGCCCACGAGCAGGGCATCTTTGGAGTCGGTGTCTATCACCTTTTGTACCATCTTAGCCGGATCGATGTCTTTGACGATTGCCGCCATTTTCTGCAACTCGCTAGCTTGAATATCCGTCTTAATATGACTGCCCACGGCGTCTATCAGCTGCGACAGCTTCACCGGGTTAGTCAGTGTCGACAATTGCAAGGCCTTCTGCCGTAAAGCGGCTATCACCAGTTGCTGACGAGCAGCGCGGTCGAAATCGCTGGTGCTCTTGCGCGAACGCGCGTACCGCAATGCCACCGTGCCGCTCATGTGCTGCACACCGGCGCTAATCCTAAACGGACAGTACCCGCCACGCTCGTTATCACACGGATAATCGGGATCGTATATCGCCGTCGGCACGTTGATATCAACGCCGCCCACCGCATCTATAGCCTGCTTAAATCCGGAGAAATCAATTAAGACGTAATAATGAATCGGTACGCCGATCACGTTTGACACCGTCCGGGCCGCCAGCTCGGGGCCGCCATACGCGTTGGCGGCGTTAATCTTGCCATACTGCTGCTTGGTGTTCACACCGGCCGGAATCTTCACGTACAGATCCCGCGGAATTGACAGCATCGCCGCATCTTTGGTTTTGGGATCAAAACTTATCACCATCATGGTGTCAGACAAATTCGGGGCTTCGTGCCCTTGGCCGCCAATCCCCAGCACCAACACGTTTACTCGACCATCACCCTCACCTTTGAGCTTTGTCACATCGAGCAAACCGGCCAAACCCGGAGCGCCGCCGTTCGAGCGTCCGAAAATGCTATGGGCCGCACTCAACGCTTTGTAGCCAAACCAGCCGACCGTGGTCACAATCAAAATCAGTACTCCCAATGCCAGCCAGCGCATCGCCCACATTGCCACCCCGCGAACGCGTTTAGGTTTGCGGTAAACAAAAATCGGCTCCTCGGGAGCAGCCTGGGCGGTTGGTAAAATTGTGGGGCGGCGGGCGGGTCCATCCAGTGAACGCCGTCTATCCGAATTTAACGTAGTCATCGTCATCAAGTATAACCAGTATCACCCAACCGGCACAACCACAAACACTTCCCGTACATTAAACTATTAGGCTTGTAGCACCCACCTCCGGGCAGGTATACTGACTATCAATGGATGATCAAAACCCAACACCAACACCGGCGCCCCCAACTGCCCCCAGACTAGACGGCCCCGCCGCGAGCTTACCCGCTTCGCCGCTCCCACAACCGTCACCCCAAGCCAACGTGCAACCAATACCAGTCCCAACCGAGTTGCCAACCGCCGCCCCCGACCCCGTCACCCCCAGCGATGAATCTTCTAGCGCCACGGGTTCCGCCCTATCCTCGATCGCCCGCGGATTCTCCACTATCTTTGGTGCAATTTTTTCGTGGATTATTTTTCCCGTAGCAGTGGTACTGATCCTCCACAATTTTGTCTTCCAGGCCTACCACGTTATCGGTACGAGCATGGTTCCCTCCCTGCACGACGCCGATTATTTGATCGTGTCCAAACTCGGATACACCCAAAGCCTCATCGAGCGCACCTTCGGCCAAGACAAAAAATACATCCCGGCCCGCGGCCAAGTGATTGTCTTTCGCTTTCCCAAGGACACCTCGCGGGTCTTCGTGAAGCGCGTAATCGGCCTGCCCGGAGATCGCATAGTCGTGAAAAATGGCGGCGTGGCTATCTACAACAAGACACATCCGGGCGGATTCAATCCCGATGCCGCTTATGAAGCCGACGGCGCCACCACCCTCGTGGACACCGATGAAGTCGTGCAGGATGGCAATGTCTTCGTGATGGGCGACAATCGCACTCCCAACGGCTCCTATGACTCCCGCGAATGGGGCGAGTTGCCATCGAGCTACATCATCGGCAACGCCGTACTGCGGCTCCTCCCCCTCGACCAAGTCAAAGCGCTCTAGAGTTCAGCAGCTGCGCCTGCATTAAATATTTTCAAATCGGACTAACTCCCTTTGCTTAATGGAAGCGATTTATTGTCAGGCGTTTTGTGCAATATTCAACATCAGACATGCGCGACAATAATTAGCGCTACAACGCGGTTTCAGCCTTAATCGCCCGGTAAATGCGCTCTAGCTCTTCTTCGGAGTAATATTCGATCACCAGTTTGCCCCCCTTGGCGGTGCGCACCTGCGTCACCTTCGCGCCGAGGTAGTCACCCAGATCCATTGTCAGCTGATTGACCGCCGCGATCCGCGCCGCCGCCTTGGCTTTGCTGCCGGTAGCACCCTTGTATCCGCGGGCATACTCTTCGGTCTGGCGGATTGTCCAGTGGTTTTTCAGCACCATCGCCAACAGCTCCAGCCGCTTGGCGAGTTCCATCTCTTTGTCTTCTTCTACCACCGACAGCAGTACCCGCGCGTGCCCTTCGTTGATCACACCATCGATCAGCGCCCGCTTGGCCTCTGGGGGCAGATTAAGCAACCGGGTGGTGTTCGAAATAGTCGATACATCCTTGCCGATGCGCTTGCTCAGGTCCTCCAGCCGCAGATTGAATTGATCGAGCAATTTGCGGTAAGCCGTGGCCACTTCCATGGGGTTTAACTCCGCGCGCTGCAAGTTCTCAATTAATGCCAATTCCAGCTTCTCCTGCTCGTCAAAACTGCGCACAATCACCGGCACCACGTCGAGTCCGGCAATCTTGGCCGCCCGCAGCCGCCGCTCACCCGCTATCAACTCGTAACGCTCGCCCACCCGCGTCACCACCAGTGGCTGCAGTATCCCGTGCACGCGTATGCTGGCCGCCAGCGCTTCCAGCGCGGCCGCATCAAAGTTTTGGCGGGGTTGATGTGGGTTTGGGTCTACCAATGCCGGCGCTACCTCACGCACCAGATCTGCCGAGCTGCGATGGCCACTCTCATCCACCGGCGCGGTAACGTCGAATTCATCCTCCACCATCTGGGTCGGAATCAAGGCGTCAAAACCCCGTCCCAATCCCCTTTTGCGCTCAAACTTCACTTCGTCGCTCATTTCTTCTTGGCTCCTGCTCGTTTTTCTACTTCCTTGGCCAGCGCCTTGTAGCTTCGCGCTCCTTTGCTCCATCTATCATAATGCATAATCGTTTTGCCAAAGCTCGGCGCCTCAGCCAACCGCACGTTGCGCGGAATCACGGTATCAAATACCTTATCCGGGAAGTGCCGCTTCACTTCCTCGTGGACTTGCATGCTCAATGTGGTGCGGCCGTTGTGCATCGTCACCAACACCCCCATCAACCCGAGCTTCGGGTTTAAGGCCTTGCGTATTCGCTGCACCGTCTGCACCAGCTGACCAAGACCCTCCATGGCATAAAATTCCGCTTGCACCGGGATAATCAGCTCGTGCGCCGCTACCAATCCGTTCACCGTCAAAATGCCCAAACTGGGCGGGCAATCAATCAGTATGTAATCATAATCCAGATCTGCCAGTGCCTCGCGCAGCTTAAATTCCCGCTGCGGCACCGCCACCAACTCCACCTCGGCTGCCGCCAGCACCGCGCTCGCCGGCAGCACTTGTAAGCCATCCACCGCCGTTGGCCGCGCCACCGCGGCCGCCGCCACCCCGTCCATCAGCACGTCGTACAGGTCGCCCGAAAGCTTATCGGGCCGAATGCCTAGTCCGCTCGAAGTATTTCCTTGAGGATCAAGATCCACAATCAACACCTTGTTATTCCCCGAAGCCAGATAAGCTCCGAGGTTTATGGTGGTGGTAGTCTTGCCAACTCCGCCCTTTTGATTGGCGATTGCGATTATCTTGGCCATTACAGGCGTTCGCACCCTCACGTATTACATCTGGTATTATACCAAATTCCGCTTACCCTTGGCTATGGCGCATCCAATTATTACTTTACAATAGCCAAATTTTTGAATAATTTCCGCCATTGATCTTCGCTCAAATCCTTATCTGGCTTCACGAACATCAACGTGCCCTTAGAGTTCAGTACCGCCGCCTGTTTACCCACCAGCTCCTTCGGACGCGTCAGGTTCACCGTCCCAGTATCAGTCACGAAGCTGCTATATTGACCCATGCTCGACATCAGATTGTCGAAAACCTGCGGAATATCATTAAGACTATCCGGCGTCGGCTGCTCGCTGAACACCATCTTCGTCTCGCCCATAACCGCATTAAAAGTCAGAAGCTTGATCGAACTGTCATACTTCATCGACTCCCGGTTCACCTGCGTGTCCCCCCCCTGCGGAACCAGCAAAGTCGACGTGACCTGCCGCTTAATCGATCCCGGCACCGCCGCCTTCGGGCCAAGTACCAACCCAAGGATCACCACCAGTCCAATCGCCGCCACAATCCCTACACCGATCCACCACTTCTTCATAACCACAAGCATATCATGCCAAGCATCTCGTCGATTCCCGCATCCTAGTTGTCGTCCGCGCCCCAGACCGAAAACTCAGTACCGGTAAGAAGGTTAACACCATTACCAATAAGTTGAATCTGTGTAACCTGTCCAGTATTCACCCACATGCCTTCTGTCATATTTGAGGTAATTGTCGCCAAAGCCAATTGAGAACTTTGCGAACTACCGTGTAGGCTAATACGTTTGTTTACACCACTGGCATTCCAGATTTCGACTTCACCCCAACCTTCAGTCGTTACTACTGCCCCAGCCACTTGAATACCGGTCGTGCTAGTCGTAGAGGTTGGTGCTGCACTACTATCCCCGGTAGTAAAGGTGTAATTGGCGCCAGTATCGGGAGCGCCGCCTGCCCCAAATTGCCACCGCGCTATGCCAGCGCCACTATTACCAGCAATCCGATAGCGAATAAGCAAGTGTTTCCTGGCCGTAAACGTGAGCGGCCCCACGGTTGCAACGGAACCACCAGCAATTGAGTTACCCAAGTACTTCCAGGACCCCAAAGTCCCAACTATACCATTTTCAATCGCCTTCAAATCCTTCGATGTCGAGTTGTAGTAGATACCGCCGTTTTTTGTCGCTAGACTGATGGAGACATCGGCGGTGGCGGAGTCGACCTGCAACAATGTGATTGCCGTATCAGTACCAGTAGAGTTACCGATCTTGATGACGTTATTGGTGGTATCGGCATTAAATAGGTTGGCAAATGAGGCATCCTGAATTTGGAAAGCCATACTCGAATTTGATGTGGTCATAAATACGGCTGGGTTAGCAAAAACCCCGTTTACGTAGAAAGAGTCGGGTTGGTAATCGGTATTGGCGCTGGCCGCGTGGATGAGAGATACCGCGTCAACCCACAGCGTACCGCTGGTAGTCGCACCAAGAGCCATGTATATGAGTGGGTTGGAATGGTAGCTCCAGTAGTCCAGGTAGCCGTAAACTGCGTCCAGTCCGCAGTACAGTTGCCAGCCGTTGTAAAGTTTATGGGCGTACCTGCTACATCTTCCCGACCGAATGTCAAAGTTGCATGCACAGCGTCACATTTGGCCATAAAAGTTAGTTGATATGGTTGGCTTGCTGCAATGTTGGTTGTAAAAGCTGCTTGCCCGCCAGTGGTCTGCGTGCCCTCATTCGCAGCGGTTACTATAGCTTGCAAGGCATTTGTACCTTGGAATGTAGCAGTCGTTGTTGTGCCGAACGATAAAGAACCTCTGTTTGCCCAGTTAGTACTACCCGCCTCAAAGCCGGAATTACGGAGGATATTGGTGGTAGTGGAATCAATTACGAAAAGATTCTCTAAATCGGCGTTTTGAACTTGGAAGGCGGTAGTGGAATCAAATCCGCCGGCCGTCTTAAAAACCGCTTGGCCAGTATTGCTAACACTGAATACGCTCAAACCGGCGCCTTTGAGGTTAATCAGGTTGCCAGCGTTTTGCACCCGGTTGTTTACGACAATGCCGTTGCATAGTGGTAGCCGACTGCGACCAATATCCCAATGACTAAATAAGCCACTCCCAGGATCGATACCCTGGCGTATCCGTGGTCACGTCTAAACATACGCCTTAACATCATGAATGGCTCCTCACTCCGAACTGTCGCCAATTTGACGATTAGTGAATTATGGCTATGGTAAAGCGGAATGACAAATGGCAACTTACCATAAAAAGGGCCTTGCGGCTCCATTTGGTTCGAACAATAATTTCTTGGTGGAGCATTGTGTGCGCTGTTAGAACTGGGTTGAGCACAGGAGCAGGCGCTGAATTTAACTATACCCTCGCGTTATCTTCAGAAGCTCATCTACCACCTCATCCAACGGCCTATTAGTATTGACTACTATCGCGCCCGCTCTATGGTCTTCATCCTCAACTTTCTGACGCCACGCCATAATTTTATCGAGCTCATGCTGTTGTTAGGGGGTAATTAACGTGCCCTCGTTCCACTTATTGTTTGACCAGACGTTGCCGTAGCCAGTGGTGCCGGGATTGTTATTGGACATCTCCCAGCCGTAAACCGGGCCATACGTGGCAAACTTGCCATTGGCACCGCGCTGAAAGACGTTATTGGTAACAACCATTTGGTACATAATGTTGTTTTTGCTGGCGACAGTACTGAGGTCGATACAGTAACTAGCGAAGGGGGCGGCCACGAAGAGGTTTTTATCGATGTTGGCATTAAAGGTGACATCGTCAACAGTAAAGGCCACGTCGGCGGTACAACGGCTGGTGGCGCAGTAAATGCTGTTGTGTAGGCGGCAATATTGTCAAACTACCCGCTAAAATCGACACCGTGCCCAGGACGATCCCGGCAGATTTGAATAATGTATCAAAGCTAATTCGCGCAGTTAAAGAAGTCCCCAATATACTAAACATAAGTAATTATGTTTAGTATATACACTTAGAATGATTTGTCATATCCACGATCCAAAAGGCTTTCCTATGCTACTATCCACTCCAATAATCGACATACTCAACTACAGGAGTGGTATATATTGTGTCGTCAGCCTTCAATACTTGATGCTTTCCACCACGTTCCTGCTCAAAAGCTATGCCTTCAATTATATGAACAAATAAAGCTCTGAAATGCCCCCTCTGCTCTGTCAGAAAAGTCACTTTTGATAATTTGGTTATATATAATTTAGCGAATTTAAGCCGCAATTTTCTGGTGAGAGTTGTCATTGCCAGTAATCGCAATTGTTCGCAAATCGTCCCATGGCCTGGGGTATGCAGCACAAAAATGTTACGCTATACGAGTAGTAATACTTATGCCAAGACAGCGCCCGCAACATCCCAAGAATCTTGACTCTATGAGCTTCCGCAAGATTGTAT
>JAYUCF010000005.1:0-36116 GCA_043740495.1 bacterium | reverse complement strand
GGAGCGCTAATGGTGATGGCACCAGCGGCATTGGTAATCTGAACTCCCGAACCGGCGCTGAGGGTGTTGGCGGAGTATCCCGCGCCGTTGCCGATTAAGATCTGACCATTACCGGGAACCACCGCCAGCCCCGTACCGCCGTTGGCAACGGTTAGCGGCGCGGATAAATTGAGGCCGGCAAAGGTCGGCGTCGAGGAAGCGGCAATATCCTGGGGTAGTGACAGTGTTAAGGCTCCGGAACCGGTCACAATAATTTGATTAGGAGTACCGGCAACCGAACCAACACCACTACCGGTGGCAACCAGCTGACCGGCACTGACGCCCAAACCTGTACCCAGGGTTACGGTGCCCGAAAGGCCGCCGACGCTTAAAACGCCATTATTGGAGATGGTCTGACCGCTACGCGCGAGGCCGGTTCCCAGGAGGATATCGCCGGCGGCCGTATCGATGGAGTTGATAAAGTTGGGCTTGGCAATGACTTGATTGAATCCAATTGTGCCGGAAATAATAGCGCCGCTGTTGTCCACGACGAAGCGGTTGACCGGCACAGCGCCCGTAGATAATTGCAGCAAGTTGCCGCTGCCCGATTTATTGATCCAGATGGAGGGATTGATACCCGCGTCATCCTGCGGTGCCAATGGTCCCAGCGCTACGTTACCGCCGACGCCTGATTCAATATCGGAGATTGAGTAGTTGCCGCTGCCATCGTGAGTTACGGTTAGAGCTGCGCTGCCGGAGACAAAACTAATTACCCCAGTGTTTAAGAGGGTGCCGCCGGCAGCCGACAAACCATTGCCGACGCCAACATTTCCGGTCTGGCCGCCTAGCATTGTGACGCCGGTGTTCGTTATGGTGGTCCCCGTAATACTAATGCCGCCACCATTGGTGAGGGTAACCGCGCCAGTCTGACCTTGCAGGCTGAGAACGCTGGGGACGGCGGGCACACTGGAGAGTTGGTTACCATTAAGATTAAGGCCGGGGCCAATGGTGATATTACCGCTCTGGCCACCCAGGGTAGTCTTGTCGGGGCCGCCCAAAACGTCCACGTATACCTGGCCGTTAAAGTAGCGCAGGCGGTTATCGGTGCGGTCGTAGTAGATCTGGCCGGCGGCTGAAGTCGCAGTTGCCGGTTGGATAGCAGGATCCAGCACGAAGCCGCCATTAACCCGCAATTGCCCGTTCACGCTCAAGGATCCGGCGGGATCAACTGTAATGTTTCCGGCTTTGATCAGATCGCTCAGAGGTATCGAGGCAGCGTTGTAATTGGCGTTCACACCGGCCAGTCCGGCCGCTTTAGGCTGAAGCACCTTGCCGTAGGCGAGCGAAAGCCCGGCTATCCCGGCAATAAAACCAATCAGCAGCAGACTCAGCAGGAGCAAGCGCTTAATGCCCAACCCAAAGGACACCTTGGGAGGCTGGCTGAGCACAACAGAGTGCGGATTCGGTGCGGTCGCCGGGTTCGCAGCAATACGAGTCTGAGCGACTGCTTGAGGCTCCAGATTGTCGATATTCGGATTAATTTGCTTCCACCACAACTTCCATCACAACGGAGAACTTAGCAAGAATTACTATTCTTACTAAGTTTAACGGTTATGCTCCGATTTTAACACCCTTAGGAGGCTTGTTTAACGAGTTAAAACCAGATATACGCCGAGTAAGGCAATAAACAAGAGTCCGGCGATCATAACGACCAGTTGAAACAGGCTGCGGTATATGGCCGGAGATGATAAGGGATTGCGCCCGATTGAGATCAGGCTGCTGCGAATGCTGCCGTAGATGATGGCTCCAATTATGATGAGGGTCACCAAAATAATTGCGGAACCAGACAATATCCGCCAGGCGGCGGTTGGCCCGCCATTAATCGTGTCGGCGAGGGTTTGCAACTGACTCGGGATGTATGAGTCCGGTCGCACCGGAGCAAATTGGCCTACCCCCAAAACGACTTTAACTTGGGAAATATGGATTTCATGGGGACGGCCCGCCTTATCGGTAATGGTTTTACCGACTGCGCCCTCGAGTTTGAAATCGGCCTGAGCAATACCGACAGAGAAACTGGATAGGACAGCCTTCATACCTACCCCAGCGACGGGCGAAACGACGATGTGATCCCCGGTTTTGATAGTTCCGTTCAGGTCCGATACCAGAACCTGGGCTTCTCCGCTTTCCGCCACTTGATTATCGGCACCCGGAACGTTGAATTGCAGCGTGGCGCTGGCGTCGGGAACAACTACCCCCACCAATTTAGAAGCGTTATCCGGGGTTGCTTCTACAATGTTTCCGGCGTTGCCGGTATCAAGACTGACCATGGTTCCCGCAGCCAACGTTTGCTGCGATTTGTATGCCCGGGATGTGGCCGCCGCCACGACCGTACTGACAGACACGGCTAAGGTGGTCGTGCCAAAAATAAGCAGGATGAGATAGGGCATGCGAAATAGTTTAAGCATTAGCTTCATCCTACCTGTAGCAAGCGTAAGAGTAAACGGCGGCGGTTAGTCCGATGTAGTAGCGCGGCGTGGATTAGCCGTGCTTGTACTCTAGACTTAAGCACTTTAAGATTAGATCTTAAGAGGGCGGATCTTTGCCGGAACTAAGCGAGAAGTGTGGCGTATTTGGGGTAGTAACGGCAAGTCAGGACGCTGCTCGTCTAACGTATTACGGTTTATGGGCGTTGCAGCACCGGGGTCAAGAGAGCTCCGGGATAGCCAGTATCGATACTCAAGGAATTCATCTGCGGGCTGGAGCGGGTTTGGTGGCGCATGTGTACGACGAAGCGGATTTGGTGCGTTTGAAGGGTAAGATGTCGATCGGGCACAATCGATACGCTACTTCCGGCGATAGCGACGGTGCCCATTTGCAGCCGATCGTGCATCCGGAAGCGGGTTTTGTTTTCGCTCACAACGGTAACCTACCCACCACCGATCAGCTGGAGGCATTTTTGACCGACCACGGCATTTCGTCGGTTGGCCTCAACGATTCAGAGATGATGGCCGCCAGTATCGTGTGGTATATGCAGCACGGCAAGCCGATGGTGGAGGCAATTGAAGCAGCGTGGCCCCTGTTTACAGGGGCTTTTTCTTGCGTGGCGATGGATGGGGTGAATATTGTGGGATTTAGGGATGAATGCGGAATTCGCCCGTTGTCGCTGGGCCGGATGGCCGACGGATTTGTGGTGGCATCGGAAACGTGTGCCTTTGATACCATCGGGGCGGCGTTTTTGCGCGATATTAAGCCTGGGGAAATCGTGTCGGTGGGTCCGGGCGGCGTCCAGAGCCACCAGGTAAGGAAGTCGCGGACGGCGCTGGATATTTTTGAGTACGTTTATTTTGCCCGGCCGGACAGTCTGGTGATGGGGCGCAAGGTGAATGAGGTGCGCAAGCAGCTGGGACGTAATTTGGCCGCGGAGTTCCCGATTAAAGCAGACATTGTGGTGCCGGTGCCCGACTCGGCAATTCCAGCAGCGTTGGGTTATGCGGAGGCGAGCGGTATGCGCTTCGATCACGGATTTATCAAAAATCGCTACATTCACCGTACGTTTATTCGACCGACGCAAGCTTTACGCGAGCGTGACGTGCGCACTAAGCTTAACCCCGTACCCGAGGTAGTGATGGGCCGAGATGTGGTGGTGATAGACGATTCAATTGTGCGCGGAACTACCATCGGCCGAATTGTGGAGCTGTTATATGGCGCTGGAGCGCGTAAAGTGCACGTGCTGGTGAGCTCGCCGCCGGTGAAGTACCCCGATTTCTATGGCATTAACACCCCGAGCCAGGACGAGTTGATCGGGGCAAAGCTGAGCGTGGAAGAGATCCGCCGCCAAATAGGAGCGGAATCTCTCGGTTATTTGTCGTACGAGGGAACGATTCAGGCGACCGGGCATCCCCGTAGCAAGCTCAATATGTCGTGTTTCGACGGGATATATCCGATCGATATTGGCATTCGGGCAAAGACGGTGTCGGCTCGGGTTTAACGCCATCGTGGCTACCTGGCGCTGTTATACTAGCTAGCATGAAGAAGCCACTTTTAGTACTGGTGGACGGGTCGGCGGTGTTTCACCGTGGCTACCACGCGATACCGCATCTTTCAACGCGCGACGGATTACCTACCAACGCGGTGTTGGGTTTTGCCAATATCATTTTTAAGGTAATTGAAAGCCTCAAGCCCGAGTACATTATCATTACCTGGGATAAGTCGAGTAAGACGTTTCGCAAAGACTGGTATCCGGAGTATAAAGCCACACGTATTAAAGCTCCGGATGATCTGTACGCGCAAATTCCGGTGACACGCGAACTGGTGGAGGCACTGAATATGCCGTGGATCGAACTGGAAAATTATGAAGCGGACGATATCATCGGGACTTTGGCCCGGCAGGCCGAAGAGCGCGGGGACCTGGATATTGTGATTGCCACGGGCGATAAGGACCAGTTGCAGCTGATCGATAAGTCGACGGTGGTGGATATGTTTAACCCCCGAGGACTCGAGCCTACGCGATATGATCTGGCGAAGATGCAGGAGAAGTACCAGCTGACGCCTCTGCAATTTATAGATTACAAAGCGCTAGTGGGCGACACCAGCGACAATATTCCGGGCGTGGCGGGGATTGGGGACGTGGGGGCGCGTAAATTATTGGCCGCCTACCACTCATTGAACGGTATTTATGAGCATATCGAGGAGATCACGGGGAAGGTGCACGACCAGTTGGTGGAAAATAAAGAAATAGCCTATTTGAGTTATAAGTTGTCTACAATTGTGCTGGATGCGCCGTTGACGCTCGATCTCGAGGGAGCGCTGGTGAGGCCTCATGACTATGATCATTTGAACGACTTGTTTCGGCGGCTGGAGTTTCGCAGTTTGATGTCGAAGTTGCCGGTATTGCGGCAAATTGAATCGGGGAAGCCGGAGGCGGCGGGGACTTTGACGCTGTTTGGGGACGAGGCGGAGGCGGGGGTCAAAAAAGCGCGGGTTCATCTGGCGGATGCAAAGTACGTGGCAATCACGGGCCAGCGGGAGCTGGATGAGCTGGCGGACAGGCTGGGAAAGCTGCTAGTTTTTGCGTTTGATACGGAGACTACCTCGGTTGATACTTTCGTGGCGGATTTGGTGGGGCTGTCGTTTGCCTTTACGGAAGGAGAGGCTTACTACATTCCGGTGGGGCACACCGAGGGTAGGCAGCTTGAGCGTAAATTGGTGCTGGACAGGCTGAGGCCGGTGCTGGAGAACCCGGAGATAGGCAAGACGGGGCATAATTTGAAATTCGACTATGAGGTGTTGCGCAAGCACGGGGTAGAGGTGCGGGGGATAGAATTTGATACCATGATTGCGGCTTTTTTGCTCAATTCGCTGGGAAGGGCGCAATCGCTTGACGACCTGGCGTATAGCGAGCTCGGGATTGAGATGATTCCGATTTCTGAAATGATCGGTACCGGCAAAACTCAGATGACTTTCGACCATACCTCGATCCAGGACGCTACGATTTACGCCGCCGAAGACGCCGATATGAGTTGGCGGTTGTATCTCAAGCTCAAAGCTGAGTTGGAGGCGCAAAGCGACGTCAACGAGCACGGTTGGAGCATGTTGAGGCTGGCTAGCGATATTGAGTGGCCGGTTGTCCCGATTTTGGCCGAAATGGAGATCGCGGGCATCAAGCTCGACATTAAGGTGCTGGAGGAATTTGGCGGCCGGCTAGAGGTGCGCATTAATCAGCTCAAAGGCGAGATTTTTGATCAGGCCGGCGAAGAATTTAATATGGGCAGTCCAGCCCAGCTGGGCCAGATTTTGTACGGGCGGCTGGGCCTGCCCACAGCCGGGTTGAAAAAGGGTAAAACCGGAGTGTCGACGGCGGCGGATGTGCTAGAGAAACTGCGCGATGCGCACCCGATAATTCCGCTAATCATGGAATATCGTGAACTTGATAAGCTCAAAAATACCTACGTGGACGCACTGCCGGGACTGGTGAAATCGGACGGGCGGATTCATACCAGTTTCAACCAGACGATTGCGCAGACGGGGAGGCTGAGCTCTACCAATCCCAATCTCCAAAATATTCCGGTGCGCACCGAGCTGGGACGGGAGATCCGGGGCGCATTTGTGGCGCCGGCGGGCCGGGTGCTGGTGAGCGCGGATTATTCGCAGATTGAGCTGAGAGTGGCAGCGGCTTTGGCGGGGGACGAGGGGATGATTGAGACATTTAAGGCGGGGATTGATTTGCACCGGCAGACCGCCGCCGAGCTGTATGGCGTGGAGTTGGACGCGGTTACGAAGGCCCAGCGCTACGCCGCTAAGACGATCAATTTCGGCGTGTTGTACGGCATGAGCGCGCACGGTTTGAGCGTGGCAACGGGCATGGAAGGCAAAGAAGCGGCCGGGTTTATTGAGCGCTATTTTGAGGTGCGGCCGAAGCTGCGCCAATACATTGAGGACACAAAGAAATTTGCGTATGACAATCAGTACACTGCCACGTTGTTTGGCCGCCGGCGGGCTTGCCCGGAGATTCGATCGAGCAATTTCATGCTGCGTTCGGGGGCCGAGCGGATGGCGGTGAACGTGCCGATTCAGGGCACGGCTGCCGATATATATAAACTGGCAATGATTGAGGTGGCGAAGCGGCTAGATGATGATTCAGATTTGCTGCTACAGATCCACGATGAGCTGATCGTGGAGACCCCGGCGGCAAACGGCCAGACGGTAGCCGAACTTATGCGCGAGGTGATGGGCTCGGTGATAGACCTGGGAGTACCGTTGGCGGTAGACACGGCGATTGGCATAAATTGGGGGGAATTGTGACGGAAGATGAGTGATGGTACGCAGACAGATCGGTTGCTGCAGGCGACATGTCAGCAGATCGTGACCGAGATTGCTCAGGCGGTCGATGCGGAGCCGTCCGGATCGCGGAAGGTGCTGCGGATTCCGGGCGGGCCGGAGGTGGGCAGGCAGATTACCATTGATGCCACCGAAAAAGACGGCCCAATGAGTATCTCGCGGTTTTCGATTCTAGACGAGAACTTGGCGCCGGCCGGCGAGCTGGCGCGGATTGAATATGAGCATGATAAACAGGGTAAATTCGGAATACACCGGGTGTACTCGGTACAGAGTATCCGTCGGCGGAGTGGTGAGTTGGTGCTGTTGGAAAATTTCCTGGCGGAGAATTCGGTGACCGTCCGCGAGGAAGACTTTCGGCCAATCGGATCGGAGGCTTACGCGCGGAAGACGGTACTGAAGGGGGTGCAGGATTGGGCGCGGTACCGGGCCTGGCAGTTGCAGGAAGAACGTAAATAATAGCTTGTAGGGGGCCCTTCCGGCGTAAGTTCTGCCCGAATGGCAGAGGGCTTACGCCGGAGAGGCCGGTGCTAGTGGGGGCGGAGACGGCGGGGCTACTTGGGCCCGTCTTTCTCCTTGATGCGGGCGAGAAAACCGGGGTGCTCCTTTTCGAAGCGGCTGAGGGCTGCAGCTTTGGAATCCTCCATTGGTTTGGTGTCGGCTGTCTTTGGCCCCTTGGGGCCCTTGTCTTTGGGCATTTTTGTCCTCATATTTCTTTTCAGGAGGAGCAGTGTGCTTCTCGGGTGGCCCTAAACTAGCTATGATATAATAACATAATCAAGCGCATTGTCAACGATAATCCGTTATACTATGGTAATAGGAGGGGCGACCACATGCCGGAGGGACCAGAGATAGAGACAATCCGGCGGGGACTGGAAACGAGCATAGTGGGGCAGACCATTGTGAGCGTGGAGGTGCTGTGGGCGAAGAGCTGGCAAGCGCCGATTAGTTTGGCAAATCAGATGATTGTCGGGGCCCGGGTGCAACAGGTGAGGCGGCGGGCAAAAGTTTTGCTGATAGAGTTGGACCGGGATTACACTTTAATGTTTCATCTGAAGATGACCGGTCAAGTGGTATTGGTGAAGCCAGGCGGCGAGCGGTATGCGGGCGGGCATCCGACCCTTAGTATGCAACGAACGCTACCGGATTCATCCACCCGGGTGGTGTTTGAATTTGCTTCGGGGGACCGATTGTATTTCAATGATCAACGTAAATTCGGGTGGATTAAGGCGGTGCCGACCGCTGAGGTGGAGTTAGATCCGCTGGTGGCGCGGCTTGGTCCCGAGGTGCTGTCGAGTGAATTTACGGCTGGATATCTGGGGGCGCAGTTGGCTAGGCGCAAGGGGGCCCCGGTGAAGGCGGTAATTTTGGACCAGTCGACGGTGGGGGGAATTGGTAACATTTACGCCGATGAATCCTTGCATTTGGCGCGGCTACATCCGAGCAGGCTGGGGGGGTCGCTGTCCGGGGCTGAGGTAAAACGACTGCGGGTAGCTCTGCGCGACATTATGACGGCCGGGATTGAGCACGGCGGCACGAGCTTCGCCCATTACGTGAATTCCCTTGGGGGTACAGGTGACTATCTTGAGCATGCCAGGGTGTTCCGGCGGGAGGGGCAATTGTGCGAGGTATGCGGGACTATAATCGAGAAAATTCGCGTGGCGGGACGCGGTACTCACGTATGCCGGAAGTGTCAAGCAGCGCCGAAGCCCTAATTCTTGATACACTAGCTGGTATGACGATCTTTTTTTACGGGCCTAATACTTACGAGTTGAAGCGCCAGGTACAGCAAATGGCGGAGGCCTACGTGAAGAAGGCGGGTTCCGGTTTTGGGCTGGAGCGGGTGGATGGTCTGAGCGTGAAGCCCCATGAGCTTTCAAGCATCTTGCAGGCAAGTCCGTTTTTGGCCAATTCACGGTTGGTGATAGTAGATGGGCTGGCTCTTAACAAGGCTATGACCGACAAGCTGGCGAAGTTGATGGAGAGTGTGCCGTCAACGACGGTGGCGGTGTTTGTGGACCGGGAGGTGGATCAGCGCACAAGCGTGTTTAAGCAGCTGGCTAAGGCCGATAAGGTGGTAAAATTCGATCCGCTGTCGGGACCGAAATTGCTGGCGTGGGTGCGGTCCGAAATCGAGAAGCTTGGCGGGTCGGTCGAACCGGCGGTGGTGCGGGAACTGGTCGACGTGGCCGGTGAGGACCAGTGGCGGCTCGGGGGCGAGGTCAACAAGCTGGTGAACTACGACTCGACAGTGACGGTGAAAAACGTGCGAGCGATGGTGACTTCGAGCGTGGACCAATCAATTTTTGATCTGGTGGAGGCGATGACAGCCGGCCGAACGGCGGCAGCGTTGGCGGGGTTTCGGACGCTCTTAGAACAGCGTCAGAGCGAAATTTACGTGCTGACAATGGTGCAGTGGCAATTGCGCAATCTATTGTTGGCCAAAATCGCACCTCCGCAGATGAGTCCTTCGGAGCTGGCGAAGGCAGCCGGAATGAGTCCTTATGTGGCGGGGAAGATGGCTTCGGCTCAAGGGCGGATGAGCGAGAAGTCGCTGCGCCTAGCTTACGGCTGCGCGGCAGATTGCGAATTTGATATCAAATCCGGGCGGCTGAAGGCCGAGGTGGCGGTGGAGCAGCTGATTTACGCAGTGGCGACAGGAGTGAGCGCGCGTTAGTAGCCGGCTTCGACGTCGGCTTGTTTGATGTCTTCAAGCAGGCTTTCCATATCGCTCAGGAGTGTCATAAGCTGTTGTAGCTCACCTTTGGCCAGCCAAGCGTTGCCCGGAGTGGTTGCAAAATCGCGCAGACCGGTCGTGTGTTCAGCGATCTCCTCGGTGAGCTCGAGCAGCCGCACGCGTAATGGGTCTGGGGGTGTCTTTGGCATAGTGGGTCGATTATACCAGTTCCCCCGGGGTTAAGATCGTTTTTTGCGCTACGGCAGCGGTATAGGTTTTGGATTGTTTGAGCTTATTGTAGTTGCCGAAAACCAGCGTGAGGTGGCGCTTCATGTATTCTTTGAGGCCCGAGACGGTCACGATATACAGTAGACCGCCGGGACTGAGATGGTCGTGGGCATCGCGCAGGAAGATCGTGAGCAGTTCGGTGCCGATTTTGGCGGGAACGTTGGAGACGATGAGGTCGAATTTTTGGTCCTTGGCGACGTGGCTAAAGCCGTTCGAGAGGTAGCTTTTGACGTTGCTGAGATGGTTGATTTCGGCATTCTTGGCCGAAAATTCGACCGCAATAAAGTCTTTGTCGACCAGGTGAACCTCCCCGGCCGGAGCAAGTTTGGCGAGAGTGATGCCGAGCGGACCATAGCCGGAGCCGAGGTCGAGAACGGTGGCATTTGGCGCTATTTCAACGTACTCAAGCAGCAAATGGGTGCCTTCATCGATCGCCTTGGGGCTGAATAGCCCCCAGGTGGAGTGAAATACCAGGCTTTGGCCTTTGAGGACCGCCGGGAAAATAATGTCTTGCTTGAGTTCAGGGATAGTCATAATGGCTCGTGGTAATAAAATGGGGACCTCGCGGCCCCCGGGGTTTGAGAGTATTAGAATACTATTTTTTAGCGGGCTTGGAAGCGGCCGGTTTGGCGGGAGTCTTGGAAGCAGCCGGCTTGGCAGCGGGCTTCTTGATGGTTGGGGCTTTATCGGCAGTAGCCTTTTTGGCCGTGGTTTTGGCGGTAGCAGCTTTTTTGCCGGCACCTTTGGTGGTTTTGACTTCCACGGGGGTAGCCTCGGCGCCGCTGGATTTAGCTACCGCATGAGCTAGAGCACTCTTACGGCGGGCAGCAGTGTTCTTGTGTAGGGTGTGCTTGCGCACAGCGCGGTCAATCTCGGAGTAGGCGGCGCTGAGAGAAGTCTCAATGAGTTTGGCGTCACCAGCCGCCAGGGCGGTGTGGAGAGAAGTGACGTCTTGTTTGATCGCGCGTTTAACTTGCAGATTGCGACTGCGGCGAACGATAGCCTGCTTGGCTCGTTTGATGGCTGACTTGATGATGGGCATGAAAGAGTTCCTAAAGTACCAAGGGAATATAGCGGATTCCGGGTGTTTTGTAAAGAGAGCGGTGTACAGGTACACAAGCATAAGCGTCGGGCTAGGCGTTAATCATAAGCGCAACTATTGACAAATGACGTAAAATAAGGTAGATTATGTACTTATGGATCTTACCCCTAAACAACAGACGTCTGAGGCTATTCGCCAAGCGGAAACCATAGTGATTTTGACCGGCCAACATCCCTCAGTTGACCAGGTGACAGCGGTGATGGCACTGGCAGCACTTCTGCGCAAATTCGAAAAGAAGGTGACGGCGATTATCAGTGACAATCCGCCGACTGCAGTCCAGGCGCTCGATATGGGGTCGATTGATCGCGGATTGGCCGGCTCGCGGGATTTTGTACTAAAGCTCGATGTTTCAAAAGTTGAGGTTGATAAACTGCGCTACGAAGTAGCCGAAAGCAAGCTGAATATTTACCTTACTCCGTTCAAGGGTTCGTTTGCTCCGAGTGACGTAACTTTTGGTTACGGCGATTTCCATTATGACTTGGCGATTGTGCTGGGTGTGCCTACGCGGGCCCGGATTGACCGAATTTATGAGCAGAATGCGGCCTCATTTGAGACAATTCCGGTGGTGAATTTGGATTTTCATAGGTCGAACGAGAATTATGGCGCCGTAAATTTGATCGAACCGAACGCTTCGAGTTTGTGCGAGATGTTGGTGGCGTTGTCCGAGAGTCTGCAGAGTGGGAGTATCGATGGCGAGATAGCCACGGCGCTGTTGATGGGGATCGTGGCATCGACCGACCGTTTTACGGCGGCTCACACGAGTCCGAAGAGTCTCACGGTAGCCGCGCAGATGATGGCGGCCGGAGCTCGCCAGCAGGCGGTGGTGAGGGCGCTATATCGCGATGGCAAATCTGAGCCGCGCGGCGGTGAACGCAGTAACGAGCGCGGTAACCAAAATCAGTCAACCTCACCGCGTCAAGCAGCGCCCGCACCGGCTCGTGCGCGTCCGGCTCAGCCTCAGCCTGAGCGCAACAGGCCGCAGTCAGAACCTTCGACTACTCAGCAACGCCCACCGCTAGACACAAAACTGGCGACGGTTGCACCGGTTAATGAACAAATTATTTCGCCAGACAAGCATCATTCAGATCCGCCGGCCGAATTGGACTTGCCAATTATTCAGCCTGGACATATTGAGCTGAGTGAGCCTGACTCACAGGAGCCTGGACAGGTAGCCAAAGTGTCCGAGCCGGAGTTTGAGCGCACCGCGCCAGACCGCCCGCAATCGATGCCGATAGCAGATTTTGCCGCCGCTGCTGAAATGTTTAACCGCGATAAACCGAGTACGGAAACAAAGCCCACCGGAGACGAATCATAGGTTCGCCAGCTGGTGCAGGCCTCGACCTAAACGGCCTGCTGTTAGTCGACAAACCTGTCGGCATTACTTCGTTTGACGTCATTCGCGTACTGCGCCGGCGTACTGGGGTGCGTAAAATTGGTCATGCCGGTACGCTCGATCCACTCGCGAGCGGCTTGATGCTGATGCTGTTTGGCACGGCCTGTAAGCGGGCGGAAAAGTTGACCAAGCTCGACAAACGATACGCAGCCCAGATCACTCTTGGCTCAAATAGCTCTACCGGCGATGGCGAAGGCGAGAAGACCAATGTGTCGAACCGCGTTCCTGACGTTGCCGGAATTGAGGCTGCACTAACTAAGTTTACTGGTGAGATCACGCAGATACCGTCGGCCTATTCGGCGATCAAGATCAACGGCAGGGAGGCCTACAAGCGGGCCCGCGCCGGAGAAACGGTGGTGATGCCATCACGCACGGTCCAGATTCGGGAGCTGATACTCACGGGCTACACCTACCCGATAGTAGAAATACAGGCTGAGGTATCCAGCGGCACTTATATTCGTTCATTGGCGGAAGATATTGGTACCAGTCTCGGTACAGGCGCGTACTTGAGCGGTTTGATCCGAACTAGTGTCGCCAAGTACCAGCTGGTAGACGCCAGAGCGCTGGATGAGATTGACGCAGACGTAGCGAGCAAGGCCCTGTTGAGCCTATCCTAACGCTTCAATATCCAGATTGAAGATTTGGGGTAGACTTGGTCCCGCGGGCGGAGGGCGCTGCGGGACCAAGCGGGCGGAGGGGGTCGAGCAACGTTAGCGAACGAGCTCAAGGTGGGCTCCGGTGAGGTCGCCGGGATTAGCCAGCGCTATAACCTCAAATGAGGCACCGCGGGGGGCGACGTACCAATGGTGACTCGAGCTCAAGATCTGGTTGGCTGCTGTTATCAAAACGGCTGTGAAAGCTGGTGTGCTCTCAACCTTTCCCAGATTATGGGCATTTTTGAAGGCACAGACGGTCAGGCTGACGATACCGGGTTTGATTGTGAGTACGGGGTGTACTTGGATGAGTGTCCGACTCTGCCTAGCGGAGTGGCCTACCGGGGCGTAACTTTCGCGTTTGGCCAGAAGGATTGCCTGCCGGACATCCTCCGGGGTGAAGACAACTCGCCGCAGAGCATCAGCTAGCAGCATTTGGCCAAGACTGGTGTAGCGGAGGTTGATCATTTAACCAATCCTAACTCTGCGATGCCAGCATTGAAGCTGGGGGCCGCTTGGTCCCGGGCGCAGTGCGCTGCGGTACCAAGCGGTCGGACGGAGTTGAGCGACGTCAGTAAACGAGCCTGAGCAGACCATCGGTGAGCTGATCGGGATCGGTCAGCCTGATGACAGCAATTGAGGCAACCGTTGGCGACACGGATCTATCGCGGATCGATGACAGAACCTGGCCACCTGACGTCTTCAGTGCGGCGGAGAAGGGCAGTGGCCTGGCGGTGCTACCTGGCTGGCGGTCGGTTTCGAGCAGGCAGATCGTCAGATCCGCAGTGTCGTCCTTGATCGTGAGCATGGTGTACACCTGGACCGGCCTCTGCTCGAGGGAAAGGCCAACCCGGGCAGATCCCCAGCTAGTGGCTTCAAGTACCGCGCAAACGACGTCAGATTTCGAGAAGCGAACTTCCTCCAAGGCGATGTCGAGCTGCAGCTGGTCGGGTTCGAAATGAGGCGTGACCGGGTGCGATATTTGGGCAGTGTTGAGATCCATCTTGGTATATCTCCCTACGTGGGGTAGCTGTCAACGGACGTGGCAACATAAGTAGTTATACTTGAATTCTACTCATTTGACAACATAACCGTAATGGGCCAATTTATCCTGAATGTACACACCGGTGCTTGATTAATGTCGCATAAAGTGCTAAGCTGCTTGAGTTATGTTAAAGCCTGAATCCAAAACCAAGGTTATCACTGGGCTGCAAACCCACAAGACTGACACCGGTTCGCCGGAAGTTCAGGTTGGGATCTTTACTGAGCAGATCAAGGAGCTGACCAAGCACCTCAAAGTCCACAAGAAAGACGAGCATTCTCGTCGTGGACTGCTCAAGATGGTGAGCAAGCGCCGTTCGATGCTCGACTATTTGAACAAGCGCGATCCGTCTCGCTACCAAGACATACTTAAGAAACTCGAGTTGCGCCGGTAAGTTTGCCCCGAGCGACTTGAGATTCGGCTGTGTTATACTGGCACTTGCACTTCCAGGTTGTACTACAACGGCTGCAGATACGTGATAAGTGTCGGAGCTTTGGGATAAAATCTTTTCATCCCTTGTCCCTGGCACGTATGAGCTGCCTTTAGAGGAAAAATATGCAGGATATCATCCACCCTTTCGGGGGTAAGACTCAGCGATTTACTACTGAGTTTGCCGGACGCGAGTTCACTATTGAGACAGGTAATATGGGCTTTTTGGCCGATGGTGCCGTAACGGTTCGTTATGGCGATACGGTGGTGCTGGGTACCGCGGTGGTGAGCAACACACCTCGTCCCGGGATCGACTTTTTCCCGCTGCTGATCGATTACGAAGAGCGGTTTTATGCTACCGGAAAGATCTCCGGCAGTCGCTTTATTAAGCGCGAAGGGCGGGCGAGTGAGCACGCTACGCTGAGCTGTCGGCTGATTGACCGGCCGATACGCCCGTTGTTCCCCAAAGGTTACCGTAACGACGTGCAGTCGGTGGCAATGGTGCTGTCGGCCGATCTTGAGTACGCTCCGAATATTATTGCCATGACGGCGGTATCAACGGCGTTAATGCTTAGTGGCGCACCGTTCGAGGGTCCGGTGGCCGGTGTGCGGATCGGTATGATCGATGACAAGCTGGTAGTTTTCCCGTCTGAGCAAGACATGCAAAATTCGAAACTCGATCTGACCGTGGCCGGCACGAAAGACGCCATCATGATGGTAGAAGCGGGCGCCAACGAGGTCGACGAAGAGACCATGATTCGCGCGATTGAGCTGGCTCACAAGTCGATTCAGCCGCTGATCAAGCTACAAGAAGAAGTTGTGAAGGCGCTAGGTACGAAAGAGAAGACCTACGAACTGGTGACGGCCGACGAAGACCTGGTAGTTTCCATCCAGCACTTTTTGGAAGGCAAGCTGGGGGCAGCGATTCGCCACCAGGATCATTACGCCCGCCATGATGCTATTCGTAATCTGGAAAGTGAGTCGCTGGAGCATTTTGAAGAAAATTATGAACGCACGGATATTGAGCTGGCATTCCGCAAAGTGATTGACTACGAGATTCGCCGCAGTATCCTGGAAGACGGCGCGCGTCCGGACGGCCGCAAGACCGATGAAGTCCGGCCGATTTCATCGACGGTGGGACTGCTTCCGCGGACGCATGGTTCGGCCCTGTTTACCCGTGGCAGCACGCAGGTGCTAAACGTGACGACACTGGCTTCCACGAGCTACGCCCAACTGATCGACACGATGGAAGAGAACACCACGAAGCGCTACATGCACTATTACAACGCTCCGGGTTACTCGGGTGGTGAGGTGAAGCCGATGCGCTCGGCGGGCCGTCGCGAGATTGGCCATGGAGCTCTGGCGGAGCGGGCCCTACTGCCAGTGATCCCCACGGTGGAGGACTTTCCCTACACTATTCGCAGTGTTTCAGAGGTGCTCAGTCAGAACGGCTCGAGCTCAATGGCATCGGTTTGCGGTTCAACTTTGAGTTTGATGGACGCCGGTGTACCGATCTTAAAGCCGGTTGCGGGGATTGCGATGGGCCTGATTATCGACCACGCCAAAGGCAAGGAACATTACGTGATTCTGACCGATATTCAGGGAGCTGAGGATTTTGCCGGCGACATGGACTTCAAGGTGGCCGGTACCAAGGATGGGATTACCGCTTTGCAGATGGACATCAAGGTGAAGGGCATTACTCCTGAAATTATGAGCAACGCGCTGGCCCAGGCTCACACTGGCCGTGATTACATCATGGGCAGAATGATGGAAGTGCTGGATGCGCCGCGCCCCGAAATGAGCCAGTACGCGCCCCGTATCTCCAAGATCATGATTGCCCCTGAGAAGATCAAGGACGTCATCGGCAAGGGAGGCGAGATGATCAACCGGATTATCGCGGAGACCGGCGTGGAGATCGATATTGAGGATTCCGGATTGGTGATGATTGCTTCGGTTGACGCCGACGGCGCCGAGCGGGCGATTGCGATCATCAAGGGCCTCACTGAGGATCCGGAAGTGGGAACTATCTACACCGGAACGGTCGTGAAGTTGATGGAATTTGGGGCCTTCGTGAACGTATTGCCGGGCAAAGACGGCTTAGTGCACGTATCGCAAATGAGCGACCAGCGTGTTGAACGCGTCTCGGATGTGGTAAAATTGGGCGACAAGGTGCGCGTGAAGCTTCTCGAGGTTGACGGGCAGGGACGACTAAATTTGAGTATGAAGGCCGCCGTCGAAAAGAAGGACTAAAGGCTTTGGTGCAAGGCCTCTTGAGCGAGTGAGTTTGAGAGGCCGAAGGGCCGCAGCAATTGGTGACGAAAAGAATATGCAGCATATCCAAGCAGATAAGCGGGCGCAGCTGACAGAGATAGCTCGAGCGATTGAGCTGGACGGCGTGACGCTGGAGTTGAAGGCGAATGCTACTCAAATGGTATTCGGGGTTGGCAGTCCTAATGCGCAGTTGATGTTTGTCGGCGAAGCGCCGGGAAAGGACGAAGATCTGAAAGGTGAGCCATTCGTGGGAGCTGCCGGGAAGTTTTTGGACGAGATGTTGGCTTCGATAGGCCTGGAACGGCCAGACATTTACATAAGCAATATCGTGAAGTATCGGCCTCCAGACAATCGTGACCCAACCCCCGAAGAAATCGCTGAATTTGTGCCGTATCTGAAACGTCAAATCGACGTGATACGACCCAAATTGGTAGTTTTCTTGGGACGGCATTCCATGAATGTGTTTTTCCCGGAACTTACAATCAGCCAAGCTCACGGTCAGTCCGTGGAAAAAGACGGGCAGGTATATTTGCCGCTGTTTCATCCCGCCGCTGCACTGTATAATCCACGGCTGCGTCAGACGCTGCTCAAGGATTTCAGTCTTATACCGATGGTTTTACAAACGATTACGTAGCATTTGGAACAAACGTTCCGCACTAATTTTAAATAGCAAATAGCTGCCTCACGGCGGCCAGAAATGAAAGGACCTTAATTGGAACCAAATATTAATAATAATCAAAACAACTCTTCGAGCGCGAACCCTCCCGAGAGAATCCCGAATAATCCGGTGGCGGGCAATGCGCCCGATCGGCTCAAGCCGCAAATGCCCCGCGAGCCGCGTCCCGAAGGACCCGCCCAGCAGCCCCGGCGCCAGGATACGCGCCCGCCTCAAGCCAGCCGACAGTCGGTGGGCTACCAAGGCGGCGGGCGACCTAGCGGCCAGCCCGGACAGCAGCCAAACCGGGGCGCGCAACCGCTGCGGTCAAACGCCAGCCCAGCGCCAGTAGGCGGGGCTCAGAATCCGCGGCCGAATGGCGGCGGGGTACCCCAGGGTGACGGTGCCAAGCCCCAGGGCGGCCAGCGCTCCGGTGGGGGCGGCGGACGCGGCGGACGGCGTCGGGGAGGCACGCAGGTACCGAATCACACCGATCTTGTGCCGGCGCTTGATGCCATGCCCGTGAACAAGAGTGCCTTCAACGGCACTTCCGGCCGCCAACAGACGAAGGTGAAGGGCGCAGGCCAGCCACAGACCGACGATCGTGGTCCGGCTAATCAGGCCACCAACGAGCCGAAATTGCGGGTAATCCCACTCGGCGGTCTGGGGGAAGTCGGCAAGAATATGATGGCTATCGAATTCGGGAACGACATTATCACGATAGATATGGGCTTTGCATTCCCGAATCCCACAAAGCAGCCCGGCGTTGATTACATGATTCCGGACGTTTCGTACCTGGTGAAGAACAAGCATAAGGTGCGCGCCCATGTGCTGACCCACGCTCACGAGGACCACATGGGCGGTATTCCGTTTATTTTGCCTCAGTTGCCCGCGCCCATATATACCGCCCGGTTTAGTGCCGGCATGGTGGAGAAGAAGTTGGTAGAGTACCACCTGCAAACTCAGCCTCAGTTGCGCATACTCGACCCCGATAAGCACGAGAAGGTGCAGATCGGACCTTTCACCGTGGAGTTGGTACGGGTGACTCATACTATCCCGGATGCCTGTGCCGCGGTGATAACTACCCCGATTGGAAAAATTATCAACACCGGCGACTGGCGGTTTGATCCTACACCGGTCGACGGAAAACCGCCGGACTTCGCGCGCCTGACTGAGCTGGGCAAAGAGGGCGTATTGCTCCTGATGAGTGACAGCACTTCGTGCGAATTTTTGGGGCATTCCAAAACCGAGATGGATATCGAGCCGACATTCCTGGATGTGTTTGGTAAGGCGCAAGGACGGATAATTCTGGCGAGTTTTTCGAGCCAGATCAACCGTATCCAGTTGGTTATCAACGCCACTGCCAAGTCTGGCCGCAAGATCGCCTTTGTCGGCCGCTCGATGCTGGCTAACGTAGAGCTGGCTATCAAAATTGGCTATCTGAAGATTCCCGCCGGGCTAGTGGTGCGGGTGCAAGATATCGTGAATCTGGCCGACAATCAGGTGGTGGTGATGTGTACGGGGTCACAGGGAGAGGAGAACTCTGCTCTGACCAGGATGGGCAGCGGAGATCATCAAAATATCAAGATTAAGGCCGGCGACACGGTGGTCTTCAGTTCGAGTATCATTCCTGGTAATGACCGCTCGATCACGAATTCCATGGACGCTCTGATGCGCGAGGGGGCCAAGGTGTATCATAACGTGTTTCGCGATCTCGACGGCATCGGCATCTTGCACGTCGGCGGACACGCCTTACAAGATGAGGTAAAAGAGATGATCAGCATGGTGAAGCCAAAATACTTTATGCCGATTCATGGTGAGTTTCACATGATGGTGCGCAATGCCGAAATTGCTCTTAAGGAAGGTATTGGGAAAGATAATATCTTTGTCATGGACAACGGTGATGTGTTGGAGATTACTCCCACTAAGGCGCTGAAGGGCGCACGGGTGCCATCCGGGATCGTGATGATCGACGGCGCAGGTATCGGTGACGTAGAGGGGGTAGTACTGCGCGACCGGATAGCGATGGGCGCTGACGGGGTGTTTATGATCATTGCCACGGTGAGTCGCAAGACCGGCCGGTTGGTGTCGAGTCCCGACATTATTTCCCGCGGGTTTATCTATATGAAGGAGCACGAAGAGTTAATTAACAAAGCCAGGGCCGAGGTACGCAAGTCGTTTGAAAAGCGGGCGATAACCGGAAACCCGAGCCGCGAGGATTGGGCCAAGTTCAAATTGCGCCTGCGAGACGACATTGGTGATCTGTTGTACTCCAAGACAAAACGCAGTCCGATGGTGCTGCCCGTTATTAACGAAGTCTAAAGCGCGACAGCAGCCTGGCCATATTAAGCATAAACGGATTCGAACAAATAATGTGTTCGGATCCGTTTATGCTTGTAATCTGATATAATGCCTGTGATATGGCAGCAAAAAGATATACCAAAAGGACGAGGCGAACCGCTTCGACGCGCACAACGCGCAGGAGCAAGGCTAAGACGGCTACACTGTCCACGGAGGCCAGGCGGGAGATTACCGCAGTATTCTTGGGTGCGATGGCGTTGTTGCTGAGTTTTGCTGCTTTTAACTTCGGGGGTAGTTTGGTGACCTCCATGTTCCATAGCCTGCGAGTGGCAATGGGATATTCGGCATATCTGTTGCCGGTGATTTTTGGGTCGCTGGCGTGGATGCTGTTTCAGCCGACGAAATATGCGGTAAACGGGCTGAATTATATTGGTTTTATTGGCCTGCTGAGCAGCCTAGCGGCGCTGTTTCACATTGGTATTAGCTCGGCGGACGGCCGGCTAGCGGCCCAGAGCGGCTACGGCGGGGGATACTTGGGGCTATCTATTACTACCTGGATGCTGGGAGTTTTGAATGTGGTGGCGGCTTCGATTGTATTGATTGCGCTAATGGCTATTTTTCTGATTTTGTCGACCAATACCAACCTCAAGGAATTATTTGGAGCAATTTTGGCTGGATTTACGCGCGAAGGTAAGCCGGTCAATGAGGATGAGAACACGCCCGAGCTGAGGCCCGAGATAGCACAATTGAAAGTGAATGATAATTCGGGTTCGCCCATGACGGTGTTGCCGATGCGCGGGGATCTGAACGTTGGCAGCCTGAAGCCACCATTATCGGCAGTGCCACCCAAGTCAGGTCAACCGCAGGAGGCGCTAACGGCCAATTCCGAGGAGGAATGGACGGCGCCCGGCCTTGAGCTGTTGGAATCAACCAGCAGCAGCGCGGACCCCGGCGATGTGAAGGCCAATGCCAGTATTATCCAAAAAACCATGGAGAGCTTCGGAATTAACGTGAAGATGGGGGAGGTGAACGTGGGTCCTACGGTGACACAATATACCTTCATCCCGCCGCCAGGAGTGAAGCTCAACAAGATTACCGGACTCGATACCAACTTGGCATTGAGCCTGGCGGCTCACCCGATTCGGATAGAGGCGCCAATCCCGGGTAAAAGCGCGGTGGGTGTGGAGATACCGAACAAGGCCATTGCCACGGTGCGCCTGCGCGATGTGCTGAGCGCGCCCGAGATTATGTCGCAGAAAGCTCCGCTGACGTTTGTGCTGGGACGCGACGTGAGCGGGACACCTATGAGCGCCGATTTGGCCGCGATGCCGCACCTGCTGATAGCGGGCGCTACCGGATCGGGAAAGTCAGTGATGATTAATGCGCTGCTCACAAGTCTGCTGTACCGCAACGCGCCGGCCGACATGAAATTAATTTTGGTAGACCCGAAGCGAGTTGAGCTGGGGTTGTATAACGATATTCCGCACTTGCTGACCCCCGTGATCGTGGAGCCCGAGAAGTGCATTTCGGCGCTGAAATGGTCGGTGGCCGAGATGGAGCGGCGCTACAAGCTGTTGGCCGAGATGGGTAACCGCAACATCGCGGAGTATAACACCGCTCACAAAGAAGAGGCGATGCCGTATATCGTGATCGTGATCGACGAGCTGGCTGACCTGATGGTGCTGGCGGCGGCCGACGTGGAAACGTTGATCGTGCGCCTGGCGCAGATGGCGCGAGCGGTGGGCATTCACTTGGTGCTGGCCACGCAGCGGCCGAGTGTGGATGTGATTACCGGAATTATTAAGGCTAATATTCCAGCGCGGGTGGCGTTTAGCGTGGCCAGCCAGATCGACTCCAGGACAATTTTGGATCAGATGGGCGCGGAGAAGCTGCTGGGTAAGGGCGACATGCTGTTTTCGAGTCCCGAGTATATTAAGCCCCGCCGTATTCAGGGCGTATACATTGACGAAAAAGAGACCAAGGCTCTCACGGACTACTTACGCAGCGTCCGGCAACCGCAGTATAACGACGAGGTATTGGCGCAGAAGGTGTCGATTGGCGGCCGCCATGGTAACGCCGGCACCGGCGGTGACTTTGGTGAGCCCGATGACGACATGTTTGACGAAGCGGCGGCGGCGGTGTTTGCGGCCGGTAAGGCGTCGGCCTCAATGCTCCAGCGCCGGCTGCGGGTGGGCTACGCACGGGCAGCTAGATTGCTCGACCTGCTCGAGGAGCGGGGGATTATCGGGCCGGCCGACGGCGCCAGGCCGCGTGACGTGTTGATTTCGAGCTTGGACCAGGTTCGGTCTTCGAGCGCTGTCGGCGACGAAGCGATGCGCCCCGCCGAGCCTTACGACGAGTAAGTAAGTAGGCTGCGCCGAGGCGGGTCCGCGCGAGTGGCTTGTTGACGAACTCTATCTCATTGCTAGTCTATATTTTATGTTCTGTCTAGCGCTCACTTCGCCATCGCGCGTTCCCGCCGCGGCGTTGGCTTCGCTCCACCTTCATTGAATTACACGGTAAGATGTATATATGTCTGATGACCCCAAGCAAATAAATGTAGGTCAGAAACTCAAATCCCGTCGCCAGGCGCTGCGGCTGAGCTTGGCTCAGGTGGAGCTCGATACCAAGATTCGGGGTAAGTTCTTGACGGCATTGGAATCGGGTGAGTATAAGAGCTTGCCCAACGATATTTACTCACGCGGGTTCGTGCAGCATTATGCGAATCATTTGGGTTTGGATGGGGCGTTTGTGGCCGCGCAATACGTGGGTGAGCGCGGGGGCGTGGATCAGGCCGAAACCAAGCGGCCGCAGATGGAGCGGGGAGCCCGGATTGTACTCACAAGGAGGCTGCTGAGCGCTTTCGGCGCATTGGCGGTGGTGGCGGCCGTGTTGTGGTATTTGTTGTGGCAGTTTTCGGCCTTGGCCGCGGCACCGCAACTCACGATTACCTCGCCTGACGCCGACCGGGTGTTGGCCGGAGCGGTGATAAACGTGGCCGGACGCACCACGCCAGGGGCGGATGTGAACGTGAATGATTCGCCGGTGCTGACGGATACGGACGGTAATTTTAGCGAAAAAGTGGCGCTCCAGGACGGCGTGAACACTATTCGGATCGCCGCGCGGAGTAAATTGGGCAAAAGTACTAGCGTGACCCGCAACGTGCTGGCCAAGCTGCCAAAGCTGGATCCTACGCAAGCCGTGGTGCCGGTGGCGGTGTTTGACGGTGTGGCGGTGGCAGTGAGCGTGAAGGAGACTACCTCGGTGGTGGTGATTGTTGACGGCGGGGCGCCTTGGAAGGCCACCGTATTGGCGGGGTGGAGCCAGGTGTTCACGGGTAAGACGGATGTGAATATTACGACCGGCAATGCTGGGGCGACGAGTTTGACGGTGACCAACGCTGTCGGGGCGGGCAAGAAGTTGAGCCCGTTGGGCAAGGAGGGTGAGATCCGCCGGAACCAGGATTTTGCCAAGGACACGGTAATTTTAGTAAACTAATTCCCGTAAGGAAGGGGAACGACTATGGCGAAAGATTTTTCTTTTGATGTGGTGAGCGATTATGACGTGGCGGAAGTGACCAACGCGGTGGACCAGGCTCAGCGTGAGTTGGGCCAACGGTATGATTTTAAGGGGACGGCGGCCAAGCTGGAGTTTGCTGACGGTAAGACTGGTGTGAACATTGAGGGTGAGACGAAGAACCAGCTGGACGCGATTTTGGATATGCTGCAAAGCAAGTTAATGAAGCGGGGCGTATCACTGAAGGTGCTCGACACCACGAAAGACCCGGTGCAGGGAGGCAAGGAGATGCGCTGGAGTGTGGCTTTCAAGAAGGGCCTCGACCAGGACAAGGCCAAACAAATTACTAAGTTAATTCGAGATAAATATCCTAAGGCCAAGGCGCAAATTCAGGGCGAAGAGGTACGGGTGAGTTCGGCCAGTAAGGACGATTTGCAGGGAGTTATGACGCTGCTGAGGGGGGCTGATTTCGACTTCCCACTCGATTTTCAAAATTATCGTTGACAGTTCGGTTATTGTTCGGTTACTATGCATCTACATAGATAACCAGATCAAAGGACGATACAATGAGCACTGAACTAGCGGAGAAGGTAGCAATGGAACCGAAGGTTAATAAAGAGGTCGTAAAGGCTGATAAACAGGTCTCGACCGAAAAGGCCGAACGAATGAAAGCCATCGATCTGGCGATGGCGCAGATCGAAAAGCAATTTGGTGCCGGCTCGATTATGAAGCTCGGCGAGGCGCACAAGATTGATGTAGCGACGATCCCGACGGGGTCGTTATCGTTGGATTTGGCGCTGGGTGGTGGTTTGCCGCAGGGGCGGATTGTGGAGATTTACGGACCGGAGTCGAGCGGCAAGACGACTTTGGCGCTGCATGCCGTAGCTGAGGTCCAGAAGAACGGCGGTACAGCCGCCTTCATTGATGCGGAGCACGCACTTGACCCCGACTACGCGTCCAGAATCGGTATTAATCTCGATACGCTGCTGATTTCGCAACCTGATACCGGTGAGCAGGCGCTGGAGATCGTCGAAACGCTGGTGCGTTCGTCGGCGGTCGACATCATTGTAGTAGACTCGGTGGCAGCCCTGGTGCCACGGGCAGAGATAGAAGGTGACATGGGAGATGCTCACGTCGGTTTGCAGGCTCGGCTGATGAGTCAGGCGCTGCGTAAACTTACAGGGGTGATCTCCAAGAGTAAGACCACCGTGGTGTTTATCAATCAGCTGCGGATCAAGATCGGCGTCATGTTCGGCAATCCCGAGACTACGGCCGGGGGTCAGGCTCTCAAGTATTACGCTTCCGTCAGAATGGACATTCGCGGATCGGAGCAGATCAAAGACGGTGATGTGTCGATTGGTAAGCATGTAAAGGTGAAAGTTGTGAAGAACAAGGTGGCGGCACCGTTTAAGGTGGCCGAATTCGACATCATGTTTAATGAGGGTATTTCCGTAGCTGGCGATATTATCGATCTCGCCGTGAAATTTGAGTTAGTGGTAAAGAGTGGGGCGTGGTACTCGTACAAAGACGAAAAGATTGGCCAGGGGCGCGAGGCGGCAAAGCAGTACCTAAAGGATCATCCCGAGCTTATTAAGACTCTCGACAAAGATATCCGCAAGCTTGCCCAAGGGGCGTAGGCCGTGCCAGTGGTGACGGCGATTAAACGCCAGGCACGCGCTCGGTCGAATAGGTTCAATATCTTTGTTGATAGCGCCTATAGTTTCACCCTGTCAGATTTGGACTTGAGTATGAGTGGTTTGCGGGTGGGGCAGGAGCTGGAAGCTGCAGATATTTCGCAGTACACGCAGAAAGCGAACGAAGCCAAGGCTTATGCCTTGGCTCTTCGTTATTTGGGAGTCCGCGTTAGAAGCCGGCGCGAACTGACGGATTATTTGACCCGCAAGAATTGCGCTCAGGATGAAGTGGAGGCAGCCCTGGAACGGCTGGAAGGACTAGGGCTCGTGGATGACCGCGCGTTTGCGGCGGCCTGGATTGCAGACCGATTGGCCGTACGGCCACGCAGCCGGATGCGACTGGTGCAAGAATTGGGTGCGAAAGGGGTGGCTAGGGATATTATCGATCTGGCGCTCGAGGAAATTGATCCGGAACGCGAACTACAGACGCTCAAAGTCTTAATTGAGCGTAAAAGGCGAACGAGCGGATATGGGGATGACAAGAAGTTGGTAGCGTACTTGCAGAGACAGGGGTACCGGTGGGCCCTCATTAAAGAGGCGATGGAGCAGCTCGGAGAGGCTAGCTAGTTGGCGGTTACGAGACGGTAGGCGAGAACGAACGCTACAGCCCAGATGAGAATAATGATCACGGTTGACTCTGGTTATCTGGTAACAGTGTAGCTTAAGAATTTTTTATGATCAAGGGTGGATTTCGGGCACGGTGTCCGATCCGAGTAATTTGTTGGTGACCGTGGAGTCCCGGACCGTTATCTGATCGGGGGTGATGTCGATGATTTGGGTGCGGTCGATGATGAGGTTTGAACCCAGCCAAGCGCGCCATATTGATTGCCTGACGTAGAGCTTGTGGACGCGGTTGGTGTCCAGATTAATACTATAATCTTCGACCACACCAAGTTTACGTCCAGTGTCGGCGACCACCGGTTTGCCCAGGGGAGAATAGTGGTGATTCAGGTTGGTCGTGAAGCGGACGATGTCGTCCGGGCTGGCGAGTTCATCTTCATCGTCGATGATGATGCAATCGGTGGCGTATTGGCGAATGTCACCCGTCATGAGCAACAAGGGCTGTTTGTGGCGAGGTATTTTACAGGTATAGGCAACCACTTCGAGACTACTGACATCGATGACGGGCGGGCCTGCCCAGGCCACGACTTGTCCTGTCTGAAGGCTGATAATTGGTTGGTCTACCAGGTTGCTCTCCAGGGAATACATGCCATGATTGTACACCCCAAGTACTCAGAAAGAACGAGACAAAATTATCAACGATTCGTCGGCGTTATCAGATTGACTAGTGAACTAAAATTAGGTACAATTGGCTAGTTTTAAATCAATTAACCTTTTTGCGTTTGGCACGCAGTCAAACGTAGCTGGGAGTAGGAACTCCCAGTTTCCAAAGAAAGGAAGCAATGCAAAAGACATATGAATTGATGGTGCTACTGCACCCAGACCTCGAGATCGACGTAGAAGCGCCGATCACCAAGCTTGAAGCCCTGGTAAAAGCGGTGGACGGAAAAGTACTGAAGCGTGATAACTGGGGCAAGAAGCGCCTGGCGTATAAGATAGCGCGTCAGGAGTTTGCTATTTACGTATATTTTGAACTGAGCCTACCCCCGGAGGGTGTTCAGGAACTCGAGCGCACTATTTTAATTACCGAAGAAGTTCTGCGGCATATCCTGGTAGTACACGAAGAGAACCCACCCAGAGTTGAATCTAAGAAAAACGAAATGGGCGAAAAGAAATCGGAAGTAACGGCCGGAGAGGAAGCTAACTAGTGGCGAAGAGCTTTAATCAAGCCATAGTTATGGGCAACTTAACGCGAGATCCGGAGTTGCGATCCACGCCGAGTGGGCAGCAAGTGGCTTCGTTTGCGGTGGCCACCAACCGCAGCTGGACAGACGGCAACGGTGAACGCAAAGAAGCCGTGGAGTATCACGAGATTGTGGCTTGGGGAAAGCTTGGAGAGCTGGCTGCTCAGTATTTGGCCAAGGGCCGTAAGGTGATGGTGGTAGGGCGTTTGCAAACTCAGAGTTGGGAAAAGGACGGCGTGAAGCGTCAACGCACCGAGATTGTGGCGGCGGACGTGAACTTCCTGGATGCTCCGGGAGCAGCTGGGGCCGGTGGATCGGAAGATCGGACCGCACCCAAATCAAGCAGCAATTCCAGCGCCGCGAAGTCCGACGATGTTGTGATCCAAGATCTCGACACCAACTCCAATATTAATTTAGATGACATCCCTTTCTAGGGATTTGATAATGCAAGAGGATACGAAAAATAATGGCTAATTTTTATTCTAAAAAAGTCTGTCGCTTCTGCGCCGAGAAAGTTGATTACGTCGACTATAAGGACGTGAAGCTGCTGCAGCGGTATTTGTCGAGCTACGGTAAGATCGAAGGCCGTAAGCGAACCGGTAACTGCCTGCGCCATCAGCGCCGGGTGGCAGTGGCACTGAAGCGCGCCCGTCACATCGCGTTGCTGCCCTTTACGGTTCGGTAGCTGGATATGGCAAACGTTTATGGACACACGGATCTGAAGATTGGGGTGTTGGTGGAGCTTGAGGGCGCACCTTATCGCGTGGTGGAATATTCGCATCACGCGATGGGCCGGGGTGGGGCGGTGGTTCAGGTTAAGCTCAAAAACCTGCTGAGCGGCGGCGTGGTGGAAAAGTCCTTTCGAGGCTCTGACAAAATTTTGCCGGCCGATGTGACGCGGGCGAATATGCAGATGCTTTACCGCGAAGGCGATAATCTGGTATTCATGAATAACGATACCTACGATCAGGAAACGGTGAGCGCCGATGTGCTGGGCGACCAGTCTAAGTACGTGGCTGATGATACGACAGTGGGTTTGCAGATGTTTAACGGCCGGGTAATCGGGCTCGAAATTCCCAATGCTGTAGTGCTAGAGGTGAGCACCACCGAGCCGGGCGTGAAGGGTGATACAGCCACTACGGCGTTAAAGCCGGCTACACTGGAAACCGGCGTGTCGGTGATGGTGCCATTGTTTGTGAATGAGGGTGACAAGATCAAGGTGAATACGCTTTCCGGCTCTTATCTAGCTCGGGCGTGAAGCAGCGTCTGGATGTTCTGCTAGTGGAAAGGGGCTTGGCGCCGACGCGATCGCAGGCGCAAGCGTTAATTATGGCCGGACAAGTGTCGGCGAACGGTAAGCGGCTGGATAAGCCGGGGGTGAGCCTTGATGAATCGACAGATCTGCACGTGAAAGATCAGCCGCGCTATGCGAGCCGCGCGGGGGATAAGCTGGCTTCGGTAGCCCAGGTTTTTGGTCTGGACTTTGGGGGCAAGATCGTCCTGGACGTGGGATCGTCGACGGGTGGGTTTACGGACTACGCTCTGCAGCACGCCGCGCGTCAAGTATATTGCGTGGATGTGGGAACCGGTCAATTGGCGTACAAATTGCGTCAAGATGACCGGGTGGTGGTGATGGAGCGGACTGATATTCGAGAGGCTAAATTGCCCGAATTGGCCGATACGGCGGTGATGGACGTGTCGTTCATATCATTGGTAAAGGTGCTGGAGCCAACGGCGGCATTGGTGAAGCCGGGCGGAGTGATTGTGGCTATGGCAAAGCCTCAGTTCGAAGCCGGTAAACTGTTGGCCGATAAATATCGCGGCGTCATCCCGATGGGGGAGGAGCGCGACGAAGTGCTTGAGGGCTTGCGGGCATGGATGAGACAGCGGTTTGAGATTATGGCGGAAGCCGATTCAGGGTTAGCGGGTGCCGAGGGTAATGTGGAGCGGTTTTTCCTGCTGCGGGCTGCGTCATGACAATAGCTGAATATACATCGGCGCATACCAGCGCACTCAAACCGACAAATTTAATATTTTTGAGGCGACAGGGGCAGCTGCTGCTGGCGATGAAGAAGCGCGGATTTGGCGCTGGACGGTGGAACGGCGCGGGTGGCAAGGTTGAGTCGGGTGAAACGCTTGCGCAATCGGCGGCGCGGGAAACCCGCGAGGAGATTGGCGTTGTGACGGGTGAGCTCATAGAGGTGGCAGTGCTGAAATTTTATTTCGAAGACGATCTGAATGACCCGGTACAGAATATTATTTGCCATGTGTATGTTTGCAACGAATGGGAGGGTGAACCGAGCGAATCTGAGGAGATGGCTCCGAGGTGGTTCGGTTTGGGGGCAATACCCTACGCCGATATGTGGCCCGATGATGAGTTTTGGCTGCCGCAGGTGCTGGCGGGAGAATACGTGGAGGGGGAGTTTTTGTTTGGCGCGGGGGATGTGGTGCGAGACATGAGTGTGCATCGGCGGCCTCGGGGATAAACCCTCGCCTAATTTGTAGCGTAGCGCTCGATGATTTCAGCGAGGCCATCATCGTCGACGGAGGGAGCGATCAGATCGGCAGCAGCCTTGAGTTGGGCAGTAGCATTGCCCATGGCGATTTTGAGCCCGACAGAACGGAAAAGATGAAGGTCGTTGTTGCCGTCACCGATTCCGATGGATGCCTCACGCGACACGTCCAAGCCCTTCAGAACGGTGGCTACAGCGTGTTCTTTCGTGGCATTAACATGCGTTATGCAGAGGGCTTGGCCAATGCCAGACCAAGAGTCTACGGAGCTGGTGGTAATGAACGGGATATCATTGAGCTGCCGAGCCATCGGTTCGACATACTCCAGCCCAATATCCGTTATGAATATGATGTCGGCATCATCATATATTCGGCCATGAGCGGCTTTTGGTCCTATGCCGAGACGTTCTTCTTGGATATAAGTCGGGAAGTGCGGGTAGCCGTCGAGCAGTTGGATGATAGCTTGAACTGATTCGGGCGGGAGAGTGGTGCGTTCCAGGATTTCGATAGTTGCAGGGTCGATAATGATGGTACCTCCGGCCACGATGCAGGGGTTGGTGAGCCCGAGAGCGCGGATCACTGGGAGAGCATCGGGAATAGTCCGGCCGGTGGCAGCTATAAGGTGAATTTTATCGCGGTATTTGTTAACGGTCTCAATTAGGCGCTGCGAGGGCATACTTGCTTGAAAATTGCTAATAGCGGTGCCGTCGAGGTCGAAAACGATTGCCTGGTACTTAGACATTGAAGCGGAATTCAACTACGTCGCCATCGTGCATAAGGTAGTCTTTGCCTTCGAGACGCGCCTTACCGGCGCCCCGGGCGGCGACGAGGGAGCCGGTGGCGATGAGGTCGTGGTAGCTCACGATTTCGGCTTTGATGAAGCCTTTCTGGAAGTCGGTGTGAATTACGCCCGCCGCCTCCGGAGCGGTGGCGCCTGCAGGAATAGTCCAGGCTCGCACTTCCTTGGGGCCGGCGGTGAGGTAGGTTTGGAGCCCGAGGGTGGCGAATCCGACACGGGCAAGCTGGTTGATACCGGATTCGGCTTGACCCATGGATAGCAACAATTCTGAAGCTTCATCGTCGGGCAATTCCATGAGTTCGGACTCAATTTTTGCGCAAAGAAATACCGGAGTAGCGGGTGCTACTAATTGAGCAAGTTGTGTCTTCAGGTGGGCATCTCCGAGATCATTTTCGTCAAGATTGAACACATAAATAAATGGTTTGGCAGACAGCAAATGCAGCTCGGCTAACGGTTTGAGGTCGAGTTTGGATCCGTAGAGAGTTTTCCCCGAATCAAGCAGTTTCCGGGCAGGAGTGATGGCAGCCAAGAGTAGTCCGGCGCCTTTTGGATCGCGGCGGGCTTCACTTTCCAGCTTCTTGATACGGCTATCGATAGTTTGGAGGTCGGCGAGGATGAGCTCAGTATTTATGGTCTCGATATCGCGCTTGGGGTCGGGCTGGCCGTCGACATGAATAACATTGGGGTCGTGAAAAGCCCGGACGACTTGGACTATGGCGTTGGCTTCGCGAATATTGGCTAGGAATTTGTTGCCGAGGCCCTCACCCACGGAGGCGCCGCGAACTATCCCGGCGATATCCACGAAGGTTACAGGAGCGGGCAGGATTTTTTCGGAATTGTAGAGCTTGGCGAGCTCGGCCAGGCGCAGGTCGGGTAGGGCCACGATACCTACGTTGGGCTCGATGGTAGCAAAGGGATAGTTGGCCGCCAGAACGTTGTTCTTGGTGAGGGCATTAAAGAGGGTGGATTTACCGACGTTAGGGAGGCCGGCGATGCCAATAGATAAACTCATGAGGTCTATTCTAACAGAGGCGGAGTTCATATGGTTGACCCCGGATACCGATAAATACCGCTGGGCAACCGATATGCAGTAATTATAATAGGGACTATTAATATTGACAAAATGCTTATATTAACCAAGAATAGAAAGGTTATTCTGGAGTTGAGGAACGTTTGGGCGTTACTTTTATGTTTGCTCTCGGACCTTCCAGGGTGCGCACATTAACATGTCAGATTGCAAATATGGTTATGCTACCGCACTTAACGTGTGTTTTTTGTTTAGGGCGTTTTTGCTGCGAACCTTTAGGACCGCGCTTAGTTTATTTACTAAAATCGATTGGGCGCGATCCTTCAGGGGAAAGCCTCGGATTCAATTGAGTTCGGGTTCTACAGTCCAAGGAGACTGGCATGTCCAGACATCGCAAGCCACGCTGGTGGTATTCCCTCCCGGGGATATTTCGGCACCTCAATCGCAGCAGCAACCGACGCGGGCTTCACATCCGCTGGCGGGGGATAATCTCGATGGCCGCGGCCGTGGTGATGTTCGGTTTCAGCTTCACGGCAATCGTTCCGGCATTCGCCGGCGGCAGCCAGAACGACACGAAGAGTGTCGCCTGGATGATGCCTGGCAGTAACCCCTCGGGGGTTGTCTGGCCTCAGGACGGTGCCACCTACGGTCATCAGGTGCCCCAGTGCACCCCAACCGGGGACAAGAAGTTTCAGGTGGATGTATACAGGTACGACACTTCCGCGCACCGCGCATTCGTCGACAAGCTCCTGAAGAGCGCAACGCTCAATCGCGGCGACGACCAACCGGTCTACATCCCTAGTGCGACGTTCCGGACGCCGCCCAAGTGCCATGAGCTGAAATCCGTGACCCCCGTCAAACCGATGGCCACCGCCCCCAGCTGCACCAACCCCAACGAGAAGGTCACACCCGCCAACATGGAGGGTGTCATCTGGAACCCGAGCGGCAGCACCGCGCTGAAGCCAGGGGAGTCGGTGACATACACGGCCACACCGGCCGCGGGGTTCAAGTTCACCAACGACGCTCAGAACTCCTGGACGTTCAAGGACACCTTTGACACGGCGGTCTGTTTGAAGATTGTGACCCCCGTCAAACCGATGGCCACCGCCCCCAGCTGCACCAACCCCAACGAGACGGTCACACCCGCCAACATGGAGGGTGTCATCTGGAACCCGAGCGGCAGCACCGCGCTGAAGTCAGGGGAGTCGGTGGCATACACGGCCACACCGGCCGCGGGGTTCAAGTTCACCAATGACGCTCAGAACTCCTGGACGTTCAAGGACACCTTTGACACCAAGGCGTGTGCACCGCCGGTGACCATTAAGCCGCCAGTGAAGATCATCACCCCCCCAGTGAAGGTCATCACTCCAGTGGTACATCGCCCGGCGCTCCCGCTCGGGCCGAAGACTGTGACCGACCTCGTTGGTCCGGCCAACAGCGCGAGTGCCACGAGTAACGATCAGTTCAGGAATGATCTCATTCTCCTGGCCTTATTGGTGGGCGGCGTGAAGCTCCTATTCGCTCGACGTCGTCGGGTAAGGGTTAGCCAGCGCCGTCGCTGACGGTGCTCAAGATTATCTGAAGGAGGAGAAGTGAGACGGCTCCGCCGGACAGTGTTGGTCTGCTTGGCCAGTTGGCTTGTCCTGGTATTCCTCTCGGAACATCAGGACAAAACCTTGGCTTTGTCGATGCTGCCGCCAACCGCGACAGCGTCTCCCCCTGCGGATACCGTTCGTAGTACGCCGACCCCCGCAAAGTCTTTGCCGACGAGCGCCAGCTCGTCAGTAAGGGCTGAGCACAAGAAGGCTCTACCACCGGTATCGGCTTGTACACCGACGTGGATTTCGATCCCGTCGATCAAGGTTAACGAAAGCGTAATACCTTATGGCCTGAACAATGCAGGGGAGCTAGTACCTCCTCGCGGGCAGGTTGTTTGGTACAAGCCCAGTCCCAAGCCAGGGGCTGTTGGCGCTTCGGTGATTGCCGGCCACGACGAGTGGGATGGACCCAGTACTTTCTGGAACCTCAACGAGGTGCCGCCAGGTTCACCCATAACGCTGAAATGCAGCAACGGTCAACCGCTCACGTTTGTGGTCACCAGCCACAAGAGCGAGCTGAAAAACGATGCTATGTATGACGCAACTATCTGGAAGTCGAACAATGACTATCCGGAAATCGTTGTGATTACCTGCGACAAAAAATCGCCAGTAGTGGCGCAGCATCATCTCAGTAATTTGGTGGTGTACGCGAAGCTGGTTAGCTAGTACCATCGGCCGCCGGAGGGCGTGCAGTGACGTTTTGAGTGGCAACCCAGCCACTTACAACTCCTGCCCCCTCTGGTCGGCCGTGGTAAGACCATTCAGGGGGCCCCTATGGGCCTCCGACCCCTTGCAATCTGACATGTTTAAACCAACACCAGCGTTCGCGTTGTTTGAGAAGACAAACTGGTTTGTATTCAATTAACTGCACGATTGTTGGATTTATATTCAAGTTTCACCATGCTTATAGTTGATAATGCGCTATAAAACAGTTATGGTTTGAATACTTATGCCGCAAATACCGCAACCACAATCTTGGTACAAAACTCACTCGGTCTGGGTGTGGCGTGGTTTGGGTATAATGCTACTCGGCATTGGAGCTTTGAGCGCTGCCTTAATCCTGGGATTGGTTGGGCCCAGGAAAGCCTCGCCGCCGTCCGCGATAATATATGCTAGCCCACCTACGGCTGAGCAGCTCCGGGCCGCCAAAAATGCAGTACGGGCGAATGGAATTATCACTGCAATCGCTGCAACAGGGATTACTTTCACGTTAAGTGGTCAGAAAGAGCCAGTAATGTTAAAGCTGACTGATAAAACTAAGTATATGCATGGGAAGCGGGGGGCAACTGCCGATAAGTCAACTTTGGAATCAGGGCAGAAGTCTGTCGTAGCATATGATAAAAGCACACTTGTCGCTGTTTCGGTATGGGGTGGGTACGATGAATAAAAGTGTCAGGGATACTATGAAACGCGCCGGGCTTAACGCTTTGTCGGCTATTTTAGTGGTAAGTGCCTTGCAGCTCGGTAATTTTCCGATACCAGCTGCACCGGCAGCAGCAGCGTCTACGATAGTCTTAGCCTCGAGTGATTATGCCCAGAACTGGAGCGCCTACTATAGTCTCGCGGAGTATCGCAGCCTGCTTGGTCCTGGAAGCGTGAACTGGCCACAGAGGAGTGAAGGGTGCCTCCCTGGGACTACCAGCTACAAGACCTTACCTTGGTTTGCCGATAATAACGGAGTGCCCGGGTATTCTGATCCAGGTAACACATTTAATACATCAGGAACCTGCGATAATCGATATCTGGACGGAGGCACATCGACCTATACAACGCCGGGTGCATCTCCTGGTGCTTGGGCTTATCCCAGTGCGCTAGGCGGATGGGCGAGCGGGGCAAGTAACGCTGGTTTTAGTCAGGTAACTTCCCGGGGTTTTACGAACAATTTTAGCTGCGATGGCCTATATGGAGGCAGAGCACCGATGATTTGGGGCTCACCAGGTCCGGACACTGCCGATCAAGCTTCTGGGCCGGGCGGACTATTTCAGCAGAACAATTACCCGAGCTACGTCTCCGGCGGATATGGACTTTATAGCAATGGTACGACCTTCTTCCGAAACACTTTTACCCTTCCAGCTACCTACCCCATTCTGACTAATATCAAACTGTACTTCCAGGCCGATGACTGGATGAACGTGTACTTAAATGGGACCCCCTTATTTAGCACCATTGCTACTAGCACTAGTCAATCCGGCGTGATTCCATTGACTAGTTTATACCCGCCACCGGCGACGAACTTGCTGTCGATCCAGGTGGCGGACAAGGCGATATGGAAAACCTCCGACACTGGAGCGGATCGAGGTTCGGGTTTGTGCTATAGCATGACGGCCGATGTCTTGCCGCCGTACAGGATCACTCCGGAGCTGACAAACGCGGTAGCAGGCCCTCGCCCACACCTTGAGCCCGGGCTTGGTCCAAATTGCAGCTTTAACGCGATAGCAACAAATTACGCCGGCACCCAGACTGGGGAGTTTACGATGAGCGTAGCGAAGTCAGGGGGCGGCGCCATGAATTACGCGTCTTTGACTGACCCTCTTAGCGGAGGGCCACCTGGTCCGAGTGTGTCGTGGGGGCCATTGCCGTCCCTGAGTTCGACTTTAAACAGGACATTTTGCGTGCAGATCGACGGATCGATGCCCGAATTCCCGACAATTCAGCAGGTATGCTTTACCAACACTATTGATCCGGGGAACTGGGACGGAACAAATTTGAGTCCGACTTCTGAGGACCATTGGGGGTCGCCGCGAAACCCATTAACGCCGGCGTGCATAGACGTATTTCGAACACGTTTCCCGGCCGTCCAGGGCTTCAAGGGGGATATCCATGCCGGCGGAGGACTATGTAAACCCGAGACAGGGGTCTTAAATGGGCCGGGAACAGCAGGCTACGTGACGGGTAATCCGAGCGCTGATTCGTTGGGAGAGTATGTGGTTTCAGCCTCAGCTCCTCCCCCCATCGCTATAAGCAACTTCGGGTCGGCTAGGGTACCGGGTGGCAATACGCTTAATCTCGGGGTAGCGGGGGGGTATCTTCGGGCGTGTCGGCCGGATCTGTTGACAGCCGCGAATACGTACCGGGGTACTATGTTGGCCTGGACTCCTATCGCGATCACGGGGCCTGTGACGACTTTTAACGTCACCGGAAAGCAAGGAATCTACTACTTTGACGGACCTGGGGATTTGAACATCTTGGGAACGGTGGGAGTTGTCGGGGGACAATCAGTAACGATTGTGAAGACCAATGCATTCGGCGTGGTGCGGGTGTCAGGAGCAATAACACGCAGCAGTGCTAATTTCGCACCGAACAATGTGCCATCCTTAGGTGTTATATCCGCATCTGATATCGTGATTCGGGCGGCTGTACTAAACGTGGACGCATACTTGTTCACCAACGGGAACATCGATACCTGCGAGGAGGGCAAGCCACTGTTTCCACCATTGCCAGCTGCTACAGAAGGAGCGTGCGCAACGTCGCTGCTCACGATAAATGGCTTTCTGATGGCTCACAGTATTTCATTCCGCCGTCTTGGGGCGCACGGTGTGCAA
>JAYUCF010000004.1:0-5467 GCA_043740495.1 bacterium | reverse complement strand
ACCAAGCCAAGCAAACGGCGGATGAGTGGGTGTGAGCTTTGCCATTTAAGAAAATACTACCTTTTTATACATTATATAGTTCCAGGTAAGACTAACGATAGTCGCTATGGCTTTAGCGCCGTTTTTAGCCAAAAACTGGTCGTGTCCGACGAGACCGAGCGCGTGGGCCATGGTCAGTCCCAGGGCTACCGGTGCGAGCCAGACATCGGTGAGGAGCTTGATAGTTCCGGTCTGGAGTATATACAGGCCAAACGCCGTAACGCCAAAGAATATTACGGCCTGTTTGGCGGCGGAGCCTTTATTCGCCTGAAACACGATGTGTTTGTTGGCGAGAAAGCTAAATACCATAGCACACGAGGTTGAAATGATATTTGATTGCACCAGGGTGAGGCCGACGCTGCTTGAAAGCACATTATAGATAGTGAAATCGAGGAGGGTATTGAGTACTCCTACGATTCCGAATTTGCCGACGCGGGTGATTTCCGGACCGCCCGCAAGCTGTTGTTTCGACACATATACCTCAGAATTTGTATTCTAAGCATAACCGATACGCAGTACGGCTGCAAACAGAGCCGAGCGGGCGGCGGAGTGTTAACGGTTCGGTGCGTCGGTAAAACGGCGTTGTTCGGGGTGGAAGTAAAGCTCGACGTCGCCGATAGGACCATTACGGTGCTTTTTAATCATAACCTCGGTGATATTTTCGTCGGCTTGCTTGTCGTAGTACCAGGGTCGGTAAATGAAGGCAACCACGTCGGCATCCTGCTCGATTGAGCCCGAGTCGCGGAGGTCTGACAGCTGCGGGACGGGGGGGTTGCGTGATTCAACGGCGCGCGACAGCTGGGACAGCGCGATCACGGGCACATTGAGTTCGCGCGCCAGACCTTTGAGGCCACGCGATATTTCGGAGACTTCCTGCTGACGGCCTTCGGCGGAGCGGGCGCCGCCGGAGATGAGCTGGAGGTAGTCAATCACAATGAGGCCGAGGCCATGCTCAGCCTGGAGACGGCGGGCCTTGGTGCGCATCTCCATGACATTGGTGAGGGCTGAGTCGTCGATGTAGAGCGGTGCCTCGGAGAGCTCGGCCATAGCTTCGTTGATGCGCGGGAAATCTTCGTCATCGAGGGCGCCGGTACGGAGTTTCCAGGAGTCGATGCCGGATTCGATGGCCAAAAGCTGATCTATCAGCTGCTCTTTGGAAACCTCAAGTGAGAAGAAGCCGACGGGTATCCCCTGTTTGGCGGCCACGTGGTGCGCAATATTCATTACCAGCGTAGTTTTACCCATCGACGGGCGGGCGGCGAGGATTAACAGATCGGAGTTCTGGAGACCGGCCAGGAGCCGGTCGAGGTCGCGAAAGCCCGTCGGTATGCCGCGGAGTTTATCTGAATTTGAATGCATCTCGTTGAGCCGGTCGAAGGAGTCGGCCAGGATGGTGTTGATTGGAATAAAGTTTTGCTTAAGGTTTTTTTGCGAAACTTCAAATATTATCTGCTCGGCTTTATCTAACAGTTGATCAAGTGGGGCTTGTTCATCATAACCAAACTGGGTGATATTCGAGGCGGCGGCTATGAGTCGGCGGAGGGTGGCTTTGTGGGCCACAATTCCGGCGTAGTGTACAACGTGCGCCGCTGAAGGAACCGCACTAGTGAGCTCGGCGATATAGGTAGACCCACCGATGCGCTCAAGCTCGCTGGCCTCCGAAAGTTTGTTTGAGAGCGAGACGATATCAATTGGCTGGCGCTGTTCATACAAGTCCATGATGGCGGCGTAAATGAGGGCATGGCGGTCAACATAAAAATCCTCGGTCGACACAACGTCGGCCACCCGAATAATGGCGTCTTTTTCGATCAGGATTGAACCGAGCAAACTAGTCTCGGCATCAAGACTTTGCGGCGGCACCCGCCCGGCCGTCACTTCTTTGGCGAGAATTTCGCCAATGGTGGGCAACCGTTTCTCGGAGGAGCGCTGTTTGGTATCACTGCGTGGCATCAGTCTACTATTTCTCCGCCTAAGATTTCGAGGGCCGACGAGACAAGCTCTGCGGCTGGATCAGATTGGGTCCGTCTGGGTGGTTTACCGGTTTCTTCGGTGCGGGCCGAAAATTTGATAGTGCGACCGTAGACTTTGGCCGAGGCAGTTTCAACGGCGGTGCGGTTGGCGGCCTTGAGAAACAGGTCCCGATGAAAGTTGAAACGCGGTTTGATAGTAATTTCGCTGGCCATAAATTCTACCGGGTACATTTGAAGCAGCGCCGCCAAGGAATTATTTTGAGCCTTGATGTGCACGATTACTTTGGGCCAAAGCTCCGGGGTGGGGGCGCCCGGCGGGGAGGGCTCGGCGTCGCTGGTGAGCCTGGAAGCGGAGGTTGGCACCTCCGGGCGGGGGGCGCTCGCGGGGCGCCTAGCTGGGGTTTGCGCGACCGGAACCATCGCTGAGGCGGCGGCCGGAACCGTGAGCCGCACCAGCGCAGCTTCGAGTGCTAACTGAGGCCAGCCGGAGCGAGTGATTTCGATGAGGCTGGCGATGATTTCGGCGATACGGGCGGGCGGAACGCTGGTGCTTAATTCGCGCACCACTTCATCGGTGGCGGGCGCGGCGCCGCAGTTGTCCAATAGAATAGCCCGCCACTGGCCCGCGAGTTGCGTTGCAACCATGGCGGCCTGCGCGCCACTCGCATCGAGCCGGGTGGCTATCTTGAGGGCGCCAACGGTATCGCTGGCGGCGAGCGCCCGGCTCAAGGCCGCAATTTCTTCGGCCGCCGAGTAGCCTAGGAGGTTGCGGACGTCATCGGCCGTTACCGACTGTGCGCCTGACCCTGCTAACTGATCGAGCAGACTAATGGCATCGCGAAACCCACCGCGGGCGGTAGTGGCAATAATTTCCAGCGCCTCAGGTGTGGCCTTAATATTCTCAGCCGTCGCAATCCGCGCGAGATGAGTTATGATATCGGCCGTAGTAATTGGCTTAAAACTGAACGCCTGCGTGCGCGAAATAATGGTTTCGGGCAGCTTATGCGCCTCAGTGGTGGCAAGAATAAAGACCGCATGGGCCGGCGGTTCCTCGAGAGTCTTCAAGAGGGCGTTGAACGCCTCGGTGGTGAGCATGTGCACCTCATCGATGATATAGACCTTAAAACGGCCCTGACTAGGTGCAAGTCCCACCTTTTCGCGCAAGTCGCGGACCGCATCGATTGAACGGTTTGAGGCGGCATCCATCTCAATAATATCAAGCGATGAGTTAATGGCGGTTTTACAGTTCGGGCATTCGTTGCAAGGTTTGTCGGTACCGGTACAGTTGAGGGCGCGAGCCAAGAGCCGGGCAACGCTGGTTTTGCCAACTCCACGAGGACCGGTAAAAAGGTACGCGTGCCGGATACGGCCGGAGGCGAGCGCAGACGTGAGTGTACGCACGATGTGATCCTGCCCGACCACCTCGGAAAAGTTTCCGCTCCGATATTTTCGATACAACGCCAGCTCGGCCACTCCATTAACCTCAGTTCAGACTATGATTATATCTGATCGGCACACGAGTGAACAGTGGATAACGCTTATGCCGATTTGTCTTTTCTCAGGTGTTCGGCTAGCATCCTGGCGGCTTTTCCGCGGGCACTGATGGTGTTTTTTTCGCCAGTGGAAAGCTCTGCATTCGTCTTAGTCTGACCCTTGGCTATGAACATGGGGTCCCACCCAAAACCGTTGTCCCCTTGCGGGCTGACAATTTCTCCTGAGTATTCTGAAGTAAAATAATACGTTAATCCCTTAATATCACGGTAGCCAATTGTGATGAGCGCGGAAGCAGTGTGATTCGCGTAGCGCATAACCAGATCAGACATACCCGCCGCCCCCATGGACTCCTCGAACCATTTTATCATCGTGCCTGGGAGGGGCTTGATACAGTTAAAGATGAGCGATGTATCCTCAACCAGAAATTCTCCATCGTGCTGAGCGGCAGCTTGAGCTAGCTTATGCTCAATGACCACCTGTGGGTCGAGGCTTTGGATCTCGACGAGATCAAGGCTCAGCTGCTCAATATCCGGAATTATGGCCTTAATTTCGCGAAATTTCTCGGCGTTGCCGGTGATAAAATAGAGCGGCATTAGCCGATAACGGCTTCGATGGCGGCCCATTCGGCTTCGCCTTCTTCGGGAATCACCATGGTGACTTGATCGCCAGGCTGGGCCTTGAAGTAGGTAACGCTGGCGAATAACACGTGGTATTCCTGGCCGCGAGCCTCTACGTAATAGGCGCCGTCTTTGAGATTGAGGGTGCCAATGAGCTTTTTGCGCTCAACTGGTCCGATTTGCTTGTAGATAAAGGTGCCGTCGTCGCCGATGATGAGCTTGAGTTGGTCGCCCTGAACGAGTTTCGACTTGGAGGCGTAGTTGGCGGGTACTGGATAGTTCTTGCCGTCGGGACCAATCATGTGCTGACCGTCGAAAGCGCCTTCAATAACTTTTCCGGATTGCGCGGCGCCAGCTTTGGCCTCGCTTACCGATACAGTGTCATCCGAACCAATAAGACTGGTAAGCAGCTCTTTAGCACCAGCGAGATTGGTCTCAGCTGATTCAATAAGCTTTTTTAAAGTCTTTAATTGTTTTTCGGTAATATCTGCCACAGGAAATTCCTTTGGTATTGGTTTCACACTCTGCTGGCTCTATTCATACTACGCCCAGCAAACAAAGTCAAAACAAAATACAAAAAAGAGTTCACTTTGGGCTCTTTTTTGGAGATTTAGTGAAGTTTAGTATTATCACTTATTCAAAATGCAGTTCGAGTTCAATACTCATGGGTCTGAAACCTAGTTCCTCGTAAAAAGCCAGGGAGTCTTTTTGATTTGGCCAACCGGTGACTACCTTGATACGTTGCAGGCGGTGCTCTTTTGCCCATTCGAAAAAGGCTTCGACGAGTCGCTTGCCAATGTTTTGACGGCGATAGTGATCTTCGACATAGAGTCCGTCAAGCTCACCGTATCTTATGTCCGTTAATTCAGAACGTACGGGGTAGCCAAGAGCGTATCCGACGATCTTGTTCCCGTCGCGAGCCACAAAGCAGGCTCCCCTAGTGCCGTTTAGCATCTCACGGAAAAGGGCGGCGTGGCCCGGGGCCAGATTAAGATAATTCTGTTGGCATTCGGGGCTGAGATGGCTGAGGCTTAGCGCATTTACAGCTTCGTGTTCCGACGGGTTGATTCGGCCTATTTCTGCCATGCTTTTGTCCCCTAAAGTAGCTTAGAATATAGCCGTTTTAAGGTTGTACGGCAATAGCACCGCGGAAACAAAAAAAAGACCCCTCTAGGGGTCTTTTTCGGCCGTATGCAGGGCGGATTACTGTACTTCGACAGTGGCACCAGCGGCTTCGAGCTTGGACTTGGCGTCGTCGGCTTCGGCCTTGGCTACGTTCTCTTTGACGGCCTTGGGGGCGCCATCAACGAGGCCCTTGGACTCGGCTAGGCCCAAGCCCGTGATTTC
>JAYUCF010000003.1:0-3782 GCA_043740495.1 bacterium | reverse complement strand
GAGCAAAAGCAGGTCGGGGACAAAAATCAGATCTACGATGACGGCCTGGCCGCGGCTCAAGTAACCGTCACCGACAAGGACTCTACGGGGCGCCAGAACTTCCATCTCACCACTGAGGCCTTCGGCGGTACCAAACTCGACAAGACCCAGATTGCCGCCAAGCTCAAAGGCCAGCGCTACGGCGACGCCACCACCACCGCCGCCGGGTTACCCGGAGTGACACGCGCCGATATTTCCATCTCACCCGGCTGGGTGTCCCAAATGCCCTCAAGACCTGATAAAATATCCATTACGATCCAAGTCGCAGGTAATAAGTAATATTTCGGGCGGGTACGTTTTGGCTAAATATTTAGGAATTGATTATGGCGCTAAGCGTGTGGGCCTCGCCACGGCCGACTCAGCAGCTATGATAGCTTCGCCGCTGCGCACTGTGGCTCCGCACGAGCTGGTGGCCGCCATCCAGAGCGAAGGACCGTTTGCAGCCGTGGTTGTCGGTTTGCCGCGTGGGCTCGACGGCCAGGATACGACTCAAACCCTCGCCGTGCGCCGGTTCTCCGACGACCTGCTCTGGCGCCGGCTGCACATTGAGCCGGTTTTCCAGGACGAGGCCGGCACCTCCAGCGTGGCGGAAGACCGTCTCAAAGCCAGCGGCAAAACCTACGCCAAGGGCGCTATCGACGCCGAGGCCGCCGCCATCATCCTGCAAGACTATTTGGACACCTTATGACCAGGCGCCGACTCATCAAGATCGGGCTTATCATCCTGGTCGTCCTCCTCGGCAGCCTCTACGTGAGCTACCGCCTTGGCCTGCGCCCCGTTGCCAGCACGGGCGCGGCGCGTGAGTTCACCGTGGCCACCGGCGAAAACGCCCCCACTATCGCCCAGCACCTCGTTGACGCTGGGCTCCTGCGCGACCGCAACGCCTTTGTGACCTACGTGAATTTCCACCTCCTGCGCCCTCGCCTCAAAGTCGGTCTGTATTCGATTTCCCCAACCCTCTCGGGTAGCCAAATCGCCAATCTTTTGGCCGGTGGCCGCACCCTTTCTAAGCGTTTCGTGGTACCCGAAGGCTATACTCTCGTGCAAATTGAGGCAGAAGCGGCCAGCATCGGCATTACCAAGGCGCAGTTCAAAGCCGCCCTGGCAACCCCGCACTCACAGGTCTTCCTCGCCGCCAAACCCGCCGGCGTTAGCCTCGAGGGCTACCTCTTTCCCGACTCCTATCAGATCGGCTCCGCCACTACGGCGGCCAGCCTCGTTGGCGAAATGCTCGATAATTTCGGCAAGCGTGTTGGCCCGGAGTACACTCAGGCCTTTGCGGCCGAGGGCCTCAGTCTACATCAGGGACTCACCCTGGCCTCGATTGTCGAGCGCGAGGTCAATACCCCCGCCGATCGTGCGGTGGTTGCCCAGATCTTTCTCAAACGCTTAAAGCTCGGCCAAGCCCTGGGCTCCGACGTTACCGCCCATTATGCGGCCGACCTGTTGGGCGTGCCGTTTAATACCAATCTTGATTCGCCCTACAATACCCGCCTCGTGGTCGGCTTGCCGCCGGGTCCTATTTGCAGCCCGGGCCTCAGCGCCATGGATGCCGTCGCTCACCCGGCCGGGACCGATTACCTGTTTTTTCTTTCGGGAAAGGACGGTAAGACGTATTTTGCCAAAACCTACGCCGAACACCAGCTAAATATCAAAAAATACCTTTAGCAACAGACAAGCCAAGCATTTTGTAGCCTCGGATTTGACATATATGAAACGTGTGCTAGAAGGCAGGTATCCTAAAAACCGCCGTTTATTTAGCCATTTTTTAGAGCTTCTTACCGCCTAAACCTCGATTGACAGGCGTATGGCCTCAGAACTAAACTACGAAGGTAAATTGATAAGCATTAGCGCAATATCTCGAGGTGAGATTGTTGATGCGATGCAATTTACTACTTGTACCGTCGAAACGAAGTATTAACAAGGTCGAAATTCTTCTGCCCCGAAGTATATCGGGGGAAGGACGGGCCACAAGTAGTATCTTGCCTTCGTGTATGCGCCCAAAGGCGCCATAAAACGAAGAGTGAGGTGGAGAAAAATTATCAGTAGAGATGCCCTCAGTGTCTCCCTAGATCAATTCCCAATGGGTCGAATGAGGCCGGGAATCGGAGATACGTCAGAGTCATTTTCGAACATAAAAACCCCCGCAGCGGCCAAACTTCGCCGAACTGCCCGCAAATTCGAAATTTCACAAGCGTTCATCAGCCACACCCTGGTGGCTTCAAAAGTCCTCTCCCACGCCTACCGCCCGCGCTATTTAGCTCACCTTGGTCTCCTTGGTGCTACCGCTTTCCTCGTGTTGGGCAACAACTTCGACCGGGCCCACTCGGTGTCCGTGAGGCTGATGTCTGCCCAGGCCGGCATTGGTTCATCGCTCGATGCGGCCACTACTGCCTCCATCGCAGCCGACATAGCTGGTAAGAACGAGCTGATGATACAGGGTGAGGCCGCCAAGACTGCCACCACTGTAACCCAACAGGTCGCCTTGCTTAGCGCCGATGACACCTCGCTGGCCAAGCGGCAAGTTGTCTCCACGGCTGGTAACGCCACTCGTGATATCAGCACCTACGCCGTCCAGTCAGGCGATACGCTTTCGGGCGTCGCCAGTAAGTTCAACATCACCAGCTCCACTCTCAAATGGGCCAACAACCTTGATGATGCCGATATCATTAAGCCCGGCCAGGTACTCACCATTCTGCCCGTTAGCGGTTTACTCTATACCGTGGGAGCGGGCGATACCGCCGATAGTATTGCCGGAGCCTTCAGTGCCAATGCCGCCCAGATTCTGTCGTTCAATAACGCCGAAGTCAAAGGCCTGTCCGTCGGCATGAAGATTATCGTTCCCGACGGTGTCAAGCAAGAAGTTCCCAAGGCCACCCCCGCCCCTAATTACGCACGCGCGGCCAGCGCCTCCACCGCCGCCCCTCAGCTCACCCACTTTGGCTTCAACGCTAACGGTTATGCGCCCGGTTATTGCACCTACTACGTTGCCAGTCGCCGCAGCGTCCCGTCGAACTGGGGCAACGCCAACGCCTGGTACTACAATGCTCAAGCCTCTGGGTTCTCCGTAGGGTCCACGCCCGTACCGGGTGCCATCGCCTGGACCGGGGCCGGTTACTTCGGACACGTGGCCTACGTTGAGAGCGTCTCAGGCGGCATGGTGACCGTCAGCGAGATGAACTACAACGGGGGGTGGGGTCGAGTTAGCTCGCGCACCGTCTCTGCCGGCTCGTTCCGCTACATCTACTAGCAAAACCAAACCCAAAAAAACCACCGGTCGACCTAGCCGGTGGGTTTTTTTGTAATTCAGTAGAAATAAGTTCAGTTGGGCCGCAGCCCGGGTGCAACGCTTGCGCGTCACATTATTCCCGGGCCGCGTGCCCCGCACCTGCTGATCAGCTTTTTGGGCCGAAGGCCTGGTATAGATGGTGACCAAGCTTGATCGCCATTAGTCCTCCCAGGATCCAGAGCCACCCAGCGATGGAATGAGCTGCGATTGTCGCTCCGCTGATGCCGCTGCAGTTTGGTGACTGTGAGGCATCGAGGCTGTGTCCGGTGGCGGTACATTCGAGGGCGAGTATTACCCTTTGCCAGCCGAACCAGACCGCACATGCAACGAAGCCGATGAGGCTGTAAATCAGCAATTCTTCGCCATCAAATATCCATACCTGGCGGTTGCGCAGGGGGATCCGAGCCTTCGTGCGAGCCTTGCTGCTCTCGTAGTGACTCATAATGTGACTCCT
>JAYUCF010000002.1:0-16700 GCA_043740495.1 bacterium | reverse complement strand
GCCTACAACAGCAACGTGCTCAAAGCTTTGGGGCGCCATTTGCACGGAACAAACGATACTAAGCATATGGGTATTTCGGTCGGCCGCAGGGCCGCAGCGCAGCTGGCCAGGGCGAGTGATATTGATGAGGTGGCGAGCTTCGGGATTGACCGCGGTGACCCAGACTCGGGAATAGCCCGGCCGGTACTGGAAGAAGCCATCCAGCTGTTTAATGAGGGCAAAGTGGATGCGGTGCACCTGGTATACACCCACTTCATCTCCACCGTACGCTACGAAGTGATTACCACCCGGCTGCTGCCGGTAACGGCGCTCGAAGCACCTGCCACCGAGGCCGAGCTGGAGCCGGAGGCGGATGAATTGCTGGAGTTTGCCGCCCGCCGTGTGCTCGAAGCTGAAGTGTTACAGGCAGTGTTAGAGGCCCGAGCTAGTGAAAACGCCGCCCGCATGCTATCCATGAAAAACGCTACCGATAACGCCGAGGATTTAATTTCTGATTTGACCCTAGCATTTAATAACGCCCGCCAGACGAGTATTACGCAAGAAATCGCCGAGATTTCAGCTGGCGCCGAAGCGATAACCGAGTAAAGGAGGCTCTGATATGGCCACAACAACGCAACAAAAAGGCTTAATTATACAAATCGTCGGAGTGGTGGTGGACGCCGAATTTACCGAGGGTAAGCTTCCGGCGATTTACGATGCCCTGACCATGACGCAAGAGGACGGGCGGTTGCTCTACCTCGAAGTCGCCCAACACCTGAGCGAGACAACCGTGCGAACCATCGCCCTGAGCTCCACCGACGGTCTGCGCCGCGGAACCGAGGTAGTGGCCACGGGCGGTCCGATCAGCGTGATCGTGGGCGACGAGACGATGGGGCGGATGTTTAACGTGGTCGGAGAGCCGATTGACGGCAAGCCGGCACTCACCAGCGGCACGCGCGCTTCGATTCACCGCGACCCTCCGACCCTCGAAGACCAAAGCGGTAAAGTTGAGATTCTCGAGACCGGCATTAAGGTCATCGACCTGATCGCGCCGATCACTAAGGGCGGCAAGGTCGGTCTGTTTGGCGGCGCCGGGGTGGGCAAAACCGTTTTGATCACCGAGCTGATCAACAACATCGCCAAGTTCCACGCCGGCAACTCGGTGTTTGCCGGAGTCGGCGAGCGCACCCGCGAGGGTAACGACCTCTACCATGAAATGGCAGAATCGGGCGTGCTCGACAAAACCAGCCTGGTCTTTGGCCAGATGAACGAACCGCCGGGGGCGCGTATGCGGGTGGGGCTCACCGGCCTAGCGATGGCCGAAGGCTTCCGCGACAAGGGCAAGGACGTGCTGCTATTTATCGACAACATTTTCCGCTTTACCCAAGCTGGAGCCGAGGTCTCAGCACTGTTGGGCCGGCTACCCAGTGCGGTGGGCTACCAGCCGACCCTACAGCAGGAAATGGGTGCGCTCCAGGAACGCATCACGAGTACCAAAGACGGTTCGATCACCTCGGTACAGGCCATCTTCGTGCCGGCTGACGACCTCACCGACCCAGCTCCGGCCACGGCCTTTGCTCACCTTGACTCTACCATCGTGCTCAACCGGGCACTGACCGAACTCGGCCTCTACCCGGCCGTCGACCCGCTCGACTCCAGCTCTACCCTCCTCGATCCGGCAGTGGTAGGCGAAGCGCACTACACTGTAGCCCGCGATGTGCAGCGGATTTTGCAGCGCTACAAAGATCTTCAGGACATCATCGCGATCTTGGGAATGGATGAACTGTCGGACGAAGACAAGCAAACCGTAGCCCGCGCCCGCCGCATTCAGCGGTTCCTGACACAGCCATTCCACGTGGCCGAGGTGTTCCTGAATACTCCCGGCAAGTACGTGAAGCTAGAAGATACGATTAAGGGCTTCCGCGATATTCTCGATGGCAAGTATGACGCACTGCCGGAGTCGGCCTTCTACATGAAGGGCGACATCGAAGAGGTCACCGCTACGCACAAGAAAGCTACAGAAGACAAAGCTAAGGAATCCGCAAAGTAATGCTATTCGAACTGCTCACGTTAACCGGAGCTAAGTTTCGTGGCGAGGTGTCAGAAGTAATTCTCACCACCGCATTTGGCCAAATCGGCATCTTGCCGCACCACGAACCGCTGACAGCGATCGTGAAAGCCGGGCCCGTGGTGGTACGAGAAAAAGGCGGCAAGCAGACCTTATTTGCGACTTTTGGCGGCTTGCTCGAGGTCACAGAGACGGGCACACGGGTGTTGGCCGACGAGGCTGAGCATGAGGACTCACTGGTACAGGCGGAGGTTCAGGCTGCTCTGGCAGAGGCCGAGGCGCTCAAGGCTAAAGCGGGTGACAAACACGAGCTGGCCCGCGCCCAAGAGTTGGTGGACCGCCAAACTGTGCGCTTGGGCGTTGCCCAGATGCGCCGTCGCCAAAGACCCGACCGCCAACCACCGCCGGAGTAAACAAACTTTCTATCAGGTTTGAGTTGGATTTCGATTTGAGTTGTGAATTTCCGGATAACGATCCGGATTTTCAAGATAATGCGGGAGCCACACCGAATCGTCCCGAACGTCGACCGTATCGACGTAAATTTTTTTATCAAATGTGCCGTAGCGGGCGGTTTTTTGGGCCTGGGCGGCCAGGATGTCAGCCGAGGTTTTTCCAATCGCTGCAACCAGGCAATCGATTACTTCCTGCACATCGGCCAGCTCCTTGGCGAGTTGGTCGGGGTCATCAAGCTTGAGCTCGGCGGCTTCTTCGAGAATCTTGTCCTTGAGCCCGGCAATATATTCGGAATGCGACAACTCTCGATGAACAGGATTGGCACCTTCTGCGAGCATGGAATCAAGTACATCGTTGCGAACTAGCTTGTTGAAGACGAATTTTCTCATCTTGAGGGCAGCCTTAGAACGACTGACGGACGTGACTCATGGTCCAATCCCAATCGGCGTTGGCTTTTTTGTGGGGGTTGAAAATGCCCTGGGGATCGAAAATGTTCTTAGTATCCTGGAAGTAACCGTAAATTTCATTGCCATACGCCCGTTGCAGCCAAGGCCCGCGGATCATGCCGTCATTGTGTTCGCCGGATAGCACGCCGTGATACTTGAGCACCAATTCGTTGGTTTCTTCCATGGCGGGACGGAGTTTATCGCGCTCAGACTGCTTTTCGAGCTTCATCAGTGGAATAATATGGAAATTGCCATCACCCATATGGCCAGCAATGGTCGCGAATAAGTTGTATTTCTTGATGATTTTGCGCATTTGCGGGAGAAATTCCGGGAGGTACTCCGGGTTGACCACCAGATCATCAATAAACGGCGCGGTGTGCTTGTCTTTGACCTTTTTGCGCAGAATCTGAAAACTCTGGCGGCGCATAATCCAAAACTTCTCGGCCTTACTCTCGGTGGGGTCTTCTTCGGTGCCTTCGATTTCGTAGTAGGCGTGTTTAGTAAAGAGCTGGCGGTCGAGTGCCTTCACCTTTTCGCGGACTTCGTCGACGGTTTCACCGTTGAACTCGATCATGAGAATGAGTTTGGGGATGCCGCGAAGCAGTAACAAGCCATCGGGAATCAGCCCAATCAACAGTTTGATGAATTTCGTAATCCCTAACATTTTAAGGAAGTAGGGCATGAACTTAAATGACAACATCAAGGTAACGTCATCAAACGATTCGAATGAGGCCGGTTTGCTTTTGAGCACCACGTTGATGACTTCGCCCAGCCGGTCAATATCGCGGAGGAAAACCACCAACACGCCGGAGTGCGGGCGGTGAGGAACGAGCTTGAATTTGATATCGGTGGTGAGGCCGAGGGTGCCTTGGGCCCCGACGATAAGCTTGGTGAGGTCGAAGATACCGGTGTCGCGATCCCAGACGTCCCAGAGATTGTAGCCGGTGGAATTTTTGGTGACATGCGGCTTGGCTGCCTTAATAGCGTCGTAGTGCTTATCAACCAGGTCAAAGGTTTTGCGGTAAACCTCGCCCTCAAAAGTAGTCAATTGCTTCTTGACCTCTAGCATTTCACGGGTGAGCGGGCCAACGGTGTATTCGTTACCGTCGGCAAAAACAACCTTGAGTTCGGTCACATAATTTTCGGTTTTGCCAAATTCGAGAGACTTTTCACCGCCGGCATTGTTGTTAACAATACCGCCAATAGTGCAAAGATCGCGGGAAGCCGGATAGCTCGGCATGAGGGCCTTGTGTTCAAAGGTAGCTTTCTCGAAATCGCGATAAAATACGCCCGGCTGGGCGTGGGCGAGGGTCGGGGAAACGTCGAAAATCTGATTAAAATGACGGCTGAAGTCGGCAATAATTGAGTCATTGACGGCCCCGCCCGACATATCGGTGCCAGCGCTACGGGCAGTGATTGAAAGATTTGAGTCCAGTGTCTTGTGGTCCTTGGCGTATTTCACCAAGGCTTTGACGTCGGACGAATCTTTGGGATAAACCACAACCTGGGGCTTCACCTCGAATAGACTGGCGTCATGGCTATAAGTTTCTAGAGTCTCGGGAGTATCTTCAACTTCGCCCGATATGATCTGAGAGATGTCATTTTTTAAATTCATACCATAAGCATAATAGCATGAGCTACAGATTACTACCCATTCGGGGTTTATGGCGTTTTTACCAATGCGGAGGTTGCTCCCTGAGTGATTTAATTTATGCGTGATTTATACAAAGGGAGGTAGAAATGTTAGGTAATTCAGCCGTAATGCCAACAATACCGGTGAGTGATCTGGACCGGGCTAAGGATTTTTATAGCAATAAACTCGGCCTTGAGACTTTGAAGGCCAACGAAAACGATGGGGGGATCATATATAAAGCTGGCGAAGGGACGGCATTGTTTATATACAAATCAGCCGGAGCTGGGACTTCACAAGCCACCTACGCATCATTCAAAGTAGCCGATCTGGAGTCGGCGATGAAGACCCTACGCGACAACGGAGTCGTATTCGAAGAGTACGACATGCCAGGCCTCTAGACTGAGAACGGCGTAGCCACGTATGGGGACGACAAGGCCGCTTGGCTGAAGGACTCTGAGGGTAATATTTTGGCCCTCAACCAGATGAATTAGGCACCGGGCGATGGTGTGGGAGTGGAGGCGTCATCGTTATCTGAGCCGGGATTGTCGCCCATCATTTCTCCTCGCATCATTCCGCCCAGACCGCGGCCGCCGAAGCCTCCGCCCATCAACCATTTGGCGTCGATGTTGGCTGATTTGGCCCAGTCCTGGCCTTCGGTGCGGATTTTGTTCATGGCGGCGCGGCGGTCAGAACCTGAGCCGGCTACGACGGCGTCGAGTTCGACTTGGAGTTTTTTGTGCTCAACCAAAATGGAATCTTTTTGTGCCGAGGTTAATTCGCCGTCGGTCACTGCTTGCGATAGGCGGGCCTCGTAGGTTGTCTCGCGAGCCGCTTGGCGGTCTGTTTTGTTTTGGTCAAAAACAGCCTGCACCTTTGACTTATCGACGTGGAAAGTGTCGGCCAGCTTCTGGACGAGAGAGGCTTGAGGATTGGCGGTGTCGGTGGCGGCTGAAACCTTGGTAACCCCGTAGGCCCCGGCGCTGATAACCGCGATGGCAGCCATTGGTATGATCATTTTCTTGGATAGGATTTGCATATTGTTCCCCTGATTAATGGTTCGAACGGAAAGAACAATATTAGTATGCCAGGCTTAGCTGATAGATTGCTTAGGACTGGGATAATTGCCGCTTGGCGACCTGAAGCACCAGCAGGTCGCGAGCAGCTTCACTTCCTAAACTTTGGGCTTCTTGGGCTGTTTGGGCTTCTTCACTTCTTTGCCGCCTTTATCTTTGCCTTTACCCATCAGACCCTCTTTTCGTAATAATTATTGCCACTAAATGTACCACAATTTTGTGTCTAACGCTGATCCAGGAAGCGGTTGATAAGCTGCTGGGTGGATGAGTCGTGCGCGGGTGAGCCATGGCCGAACTCAAATTCGCCATAAATGGTTTTTGCCAACTGTTTGCCGAGCTCGACCCCCCATTGGTCGAAGGAATTAATCTGCCAAACGGCGCCTTGCACAAAAATTTTGTGTTCGTACAGAGCAATCAGCTGACCTAGCGTGCGTGGCGTAAGGGATGGCATCAGGATGGTATTGGAGGGGTGGTTGCCGGCGAAGGTTTTGTGAGGTACGAGATCTGCCGGCACCCCGGCGGACGCCACCTCGGCCGCGGTCCGGCCGAAGGCCAGGGCTTCGGTCTGGGCAAACAGGTTGGCGATAAGCTTGGGATGATGTTGCCCTAGAGGGTTTAGAGGCTTCATGAAGCCAATAAAATCAGCCGGAATCAAGTGCGTACCCTGATGAATCAGTTGGTAGAAGGCGTGCTGGCCATTAGTCCCCGGCTCGCCCCACACTACAGGACCGGTAGGGTAGTCCACGCTCTGGCCGGTTTTGGTAACGCTCTTGCCGTTGGATTCCATGTTGGTTTGCTGCAGGTAGGCCGCAAACCGATCGAGATATTGGTCGTAGGGAAGAATGACTTCGGTCTCGGCGCCGAAGAAATCGGTGTACCAGATACCGATGAGGCCCAGTATCACCGGGAGATTGGCCTCGAGCGGGGCGGTGCGGAAATGCTCGTCCATGGCGTTAAATCCGGCCAGTAACTCGTGGAAATGATCGGGACCGATGGACACCATCAACGACAAGCCAATGGCACTGGTGAGCGAGTAGCGGCCGCCGACCCAATCCCAGAAGCCAAACATGTTGGTCGGGTTGATGCCGAACTTTTCCACTTCAGCGGTGTTGGTGGAAACGGCCACGAAGTGCTTGGCGACCGCGGCTTCATTGCCGAGGCCGGCAACGAGCCAATCGCGGGCGCTGCGGGCGTTGGTCATGGTTTCATCGGTGGTAAAGGTTTTGGAAGCAATGATGAACAGGGTTTCGGCGGGATCTAGGCCGCGGGTAGCCTCCACGAGATGGGTGGCGTCGATATTGGAGACGAATTTGAGTGTAATATCACGCTGGGAGTAGAAACGCAGTGCATTGGTGGCCATCACCAGGCCAAGGTCGGAGCCGCCGATGCCGATATTTATGACGGTTTTGATGCGCTTACCGGTGTGCCCGGTCCAGCTGCCAGACCGCAGGGCGCTGGCAAACTCGCCCATCCGGTCTAGTACCGCCCGGACCTCAGCGGCCGCGTCGGTGCCGTCAACTTGAAGCGGGTCGAGCGATTGGCGGCGCAGGGCGGCGTGTAGTACGGCACGGTCCTCGGTAGTATTGATGTGCACGCCGGCAAACATGTTATCGCGCAGCTTTTCCACTCCAGTAGAGCGGGCGAGGTTGATAAGTAATTCAAGCGTTTCGGGAGTGAGGCGGTTCTTCGAATAATCTGCAAATATATCTCCGGCTTGGAGGCTGAGCGTTTCTGCCCGGGTCGAGTCGGCGGCAAACAGATCGCGCAGCTTGAGATTCTGACAAACTTCGTAATGATCTTGGAGTTTTTTCCATTCGGGAAGGGTGGTGAGGTTCATTGTTCGATTGTACACCACTGCCGGGTGGTACAATTGCGCTATGCAAAATCCGCTCGAGAACAAGGAAATAGCCGCGCCGGCCGCCGGTGCACCATTACTGTCACCATTGATGCAAGGCCTGGTACGACTATTGCGGGCGCAGCAGCCGCCGGTTTGGAAAGGGGCAAGGGTACATGTACCGGAGATTACGGCTGGGGCATATTTTCTGTATGAGCAAATCCGCAACGCAGTGGAATACCGAGAGCAGCATTTGTTTTTACGCGGGGCGATCGAACGGTACCTACTGCGCGAGTTGAAGCCCGGCGGAACGGAAGATATCGGATTTGAGTTGGTGAGTGAACTCACTAAAACCCGCTATCTGCAAAACGACACTACCCGCGAAGATGAAATTGAGTACATCGACTACATCGTTCGGCGTTACGGCTCGCTGCAGCAGGTGGCGCTTTCGAGGAGCAGTGATAATCACGACGAGATAGCCGGAAATATTATCGCGTTGCTATCCGTGGAGCTGGAGCGGGCGCTGCAGCCGAACCCAACCGAGGCGGCGATTGTAGAATTTACCTACGCGGCCTTCATTGATCACGCCGACGTAGCCCGCGAGGACCAAATGGCGCTGTACGCCGCCGTCCATAAGGCACTACTCAAATCAGATCTAGCGACCATCCGCTACGGAGTATTTTCGCGGGCATTCCCCCGCTGGCTCGAGGACAACGTCCAACTGGAAACGGCCGGGAAGCGGTTCGCAGAGATCAACGCCCAGCTCGACGAGCAAACCCAAGGCGCTACCCCGCACCGGATGTTTCGTTTGGTACGCCGTCACATAGCGCCGTATCTGATCTTGCGCGAAATTATCAAAACCAGCCATGAGGGGCTCGAGCAGTTAGCCGCTACCCCGTCGGTCCTTATCGAAAAAGCCCGCAGCGTGGCCGAAATGCAATATCAGGTGGTGTCCGGCCGGCTTAAGCGCAGCGTGGTGCAGGCGGTGATCTTTCTGTTTATCACCAAAATGGTGCTCGGCGCAATCATCGAGATACCATATGAGATGTTTGCCTACGGAACCATCGGATACGTACCACTCGCCATCAATCTGCTGTTCCCTCCGCTGTACATGGCGATGGTCGGCCTTACTATCAAAATCCCCGGCCGACGCAATACCACCAAGATTCTGAGTGACTTAAAGCAGATCGTGTACGTGTCGGAGCAGCCAATGCACTACTCGCTCACCAGCCGCGGACGAGCATCAAAAATGCGCAGTACCTTCAGCCTATTCTATGGCTTCAGCTCTCTGGTGAGCTTGGTTGCCATATCGTGGGGATTGCATGCCATTGGATTCAATATAGTGAGCGGAATTATCTTCTTCGTATTCTTGTCGACTGTCAGTTTTTTTGCTTACCGCATCGCTTATTCAGTGCGCGAGTACGCAGTGATCGAGGAAGACCCCGGGCTGATCGCGAATTTCAGCGATTTTCTGCTCACCCCCTTCATCCGCGCTGGCCAATGGCTGGCCGAACGTTACAGCCGAATTAATATCTTCACGGCCATTCTGGACATTATCATCGAAACGCCATTTAAGACACTCTTGAGAATTATTGAGCAGTGGAACGCTTTTTTGCGCGATAAACGCGACGACGTGCTGCGCTAGTAAATATATCGTTTTGTGTTATAATGTAATAATCGTCCTATTCTTGGGCCGATTCAATGTGGCGAAAACCGCAGAAGCACCCCGAGAGGTTCACTATGCCCAAGATGAACGTTTTCTACCCAATAGGTCTCTTCGACTCGTCAGTGAAGTGGGATAATTTCCTCAACGAGCTGGCTGACGTTACGGCGTCCGCGATGGAAGCCATCAACCCAGCCACTGGAGAGAGAGTCGTCTTTGAGCCCTACCGGCACATCGACATCCTGTCATTCCCATACGACCCGAGCACCTCCCACCCGACAGCGGTTGTGCTGATCGAGATCATCACCTACGGGTGGCCGGACCGGATGGAAAACAGCACGGAACGTCTCACCGGCATCGCCGAGTACGTCGGCGCTCGTGTTCCCGAGGAAGTTGACCCAGGATGGAAAGACGCCGTTTCGGTGACGTTTCTGGCAAAAGGTGAAGGCTGCTGGGTCGCAAACTAAGCTAATCTTGCCCGCCTCTTCTTGTCCCGGCTCTGGCTTTTCCAGGGCCGGGACCCCGTCCCAAGACTTTAACTGCTTGAAGTTTTAGGATGGTGCCTCTTGCTCTGGAGCTCTGCGGTAATATAGTTGAAAAACTCACCTAGGCGCTTGACGAATTATTTTACCAAGAGCCTTATTGTATTGAGATTTGTTAATGGACCGAATTATACGCGAAGGTGTTCTGCTACTATGGGACGATAAAGGCACGGGAGAACATGACATGGCAAAGGGATTAATAGCTGAAGCAAAAACTATCATTAAAGCTGATACCAACAGGGTATGGTCGGCGTTGACGGACCCGGCTCAGATTAAGGAGTATTTGTACGGCACCGAGGCGACATCGGATTGGCAGGTGGGGAGCGCGATTACGTATAAGGGGGTGTGGAAGGGCCAAACTTACGAGGACAAGGGTACGGTATTGGAGGCCGAGCCGGGCCACAAGCTGGTCAGCACGTACTGGTCGGGCATGAGCGGCAAGGCAGATGCGCCGGAAAACTACGTGACCGTGACCTACGAGCTTCACCAACGCGATGGTGGCACAGAAGTGGTAATCAGCCAAGACGGCAACGACACCGAGGAGGCCCGTGAGCAGGCCTCCTCGAACTGGACGATGGTGCTCGAAAGCATGAAAAAGGTGATCGAGGCGGCTTAGTAAGTGACCTTAATGACTACCTTGCCCTGGGGTTGGCCGGTTTTGACGTACTCAAGGGCTTCGCCGGCGCGGTCTAGCGGGAACACGCGATCGACGTGCACGGTGATGGCGCCGCTCTCGACGAGCTTGGTGAGCTGGGCTAGGCGTTCGGTGGTGAGCTGAGTGTACTGCGAATAGGCCGCGACGTTATGCTGCTCCATGAGCGCTTCGTCGACGGGTGAGTTCATTGAAACGATGGCTCCGCCGGGCTTGAGGACCTCGAAAGACCGGGTGTAGACCTCGCCGCCAATGGTATCAAAGACGGCGTCGTAGTTGGACAGTTCGTCCTGAAACGCCTGTTGCTGGTAATCAATCACTACATCAGCTCCGAGGCTCTTGACGTAATCGATGCCGGCAGCCGAGACGGTAGTGGCGACGTGGGCACCGAGATGTTTGGCGAGCTGAATGGACATCGTGCCAATGCCCCCGGCCCCGCCGTGGATCAGAATCTTTTGCCCTGAGGTGAGTTTGAGCGTTTCGACAATGGCCTGGTAGGCACTAACGCCAGCGAGCGGCAGGGCCGCAGCTGAGGCAAAATCGACGTTCTTGGGCTTGGGACCCACAGAGCTGCCAGCGGCCGGAGCGAACTGCGCGAAAGAACCAACGCTACTAAGGGCGTTGGCTTGGCCGTAAACTTCATCCCCCACCTTTAAATGAACAACCTCGGCGCCAACCTCGGCGACTATGCCAGCCAGATCACCTCCGAGGACAGCCCCGGGGAATTTGAGTTCGGCCATCTGTCGAACCATGCCCTCGCGAACTTTCCAATCGAATGGATTCACGCCCGCGGCAGATACCTCCACGAGCACCTGCCCAACCCCAATGCCCGGCTTGGCGGCATTTTCTACCGTAGTGACAACATCGGCGCCGCCATATTCGTTGATTTGAGCTGCCTTCATCCTAATTTCTCCAGTTACTTTACTTAGTATAGTGCTTTTTGGAAGTCCCGGCAACTACAAAAAATAGAGAGAGACCCAGCCGCACGAATGCGGCTGGGTCGGGCGAGGGAAGTCCCCTCAGGGTTAAGCTATGGGTTTGACCGTGGGGAGGTCAACTGTGACATTGTCGGCGCCGACTCCCGTGACCGTCACGGTCACCCAGTGTGTACCTGTGCGAGATATGGCGGAGTGGAGTTTAATGGTTTGGTTGGCGGCCGCCAAATTTGCCGTCGGTCTGACGGGGTTGGATGCGGTAATGACGTCAAGCGTAACTTTAGCGGGACCATTGAATCCGTCACTCGATCGCGCCGTCACCGTCACGTCCGACGGGGAGGTGGTGGTTACCTTGAAACTCGTCGAATATGTGCTGGCCGTTGTCCGATTACTCGCGCATCCTGCTGCCAGCAGCAAGAACGCTGCGGCAAGGAAGCTGCGGAGTATTTTGGTGCGCGTCATAGCGTCCTCCCGAGCAGATCAAAGAGCGTTGAGTAATCGACAGATTTGCCGATTCAATAAAATAATTATGCTACTTATGGTTGAATATATCAATAGGCGGTTGATTGACGACTGGCGTAGGCCGTTGTATCATATTGTCTTTATTACGCTACATATGAGCTTGGCGCGTATGGTACGCCCCGCAAGGGGTAAGGGTATGCTGGCGGATAACCCCGGCATAGTGGTTCGAATCCACCCCGCGCCACCATCACAACCTCACCGACGATCGTCGTCGGTGAGGTTTAACTTTGTGCGAGACTACCAGTCTGGGTTAAGCGTAGCCCGGGAAGAAGTCGACCTTAATATTGTGGGCTGGGACTCCTAAGCTGCCCAGCGCCGTCTGCATGGCCGTCACCATGGAGTGAGGTCCAGAGACATAGAATAGACGCTCGAGATAGTCGGGTATCTGGGTTTCAATAAGTGCGGGCGAAATAAACCCCGCTTGCATACCGGCCGGCACGGAAGTATTCGCGTCGGTGAGGGCGTAGACAATCTTGGCCCCCAGCTTGGCCCGAGCGGCTGAAAATACATCGCCATAGGACAGGTCCGCCGCAGTCCGCTCAGAATAAAGCAGGGTGACGGCGCGGGGATCATTGGTGTCCGTCAAATACTTGAGCATGCTGCGAAACGGCGTCACGCCGATACCGCCGGCAATAAAGGCGAGCTTGCGAGTGGGGTCATCCGGCAAAACGAAGTCACCACCGAGCTGCGCGGCGGCAATCGGGGTGGTGGCGGTCATGGCCTTGAGTGCCTGCTTAAAAGTACTGCCTTGGGGGTAGAATTTAACGCCTAAACGGAGGGTATCTTCGGTGGGCGAAGACGCTAGGGTAAAGTAGCGCCGGCTCCCCCGCTCGTCCGGCTTTTGATGAGGCAACGTAAACTCCATGAATTGACCCGGCCGATACGATATCGGTTGATCGAGGGCGAAGACGAAGTCGGCGGTATTGGCACCCCAGGCTACTTTTTTTAACAATTTAGGTAACAGCCTAAGTTTGGGATTAACGATATAGGCGTAGATATTGCTAACTAGCAGAACCAGCTCAGGCGTAGAATAAAGCGACAATATATGGATTTGGGGAGGGAAGAGCAGGCCAGCCAGCATCCCATACCAGCGCTGATGGCGCAGCTGAGTGGGCGAGGTTAAGGGCTCGGTGAGCATCACAAAAGCCAGGAAGAGCAGCGCGGACTGGAGGAAGGTTTTTTGGATAATATTAATAACGCTCCCGTGACTCAGGACGGCGAATATGGCGGTGGTGGTGACGGCGGTTAAGACAAATACTGCCACCATTTGACCGCGCCGAACTTTACGAACCAACAAAACGCCCCCGACGATAACTACCGGGACAAGCGGTGCGCTCCCCACCCACCAGCTGGCGGACTCGCCAGCGGCGACCGCGGTGAGAGCTACGGCCACGGCGGCCGGATTGAAGATGTGCCGTCCCCGTATCGTCAGGAGATACTTGGAGGCGATCGCCAGCCCCGCGGCGGCCGTCAAAAATATGTAGCCCTGGATAGAGGGGGGCGGGGTGATAATTAGCGCCAGGATGAGAGCCGTGATTAATGACGACTCGGGGTTGGTGGGCGCATGAAAGACCGCGGCAAAGATCCGGTTGGAGAGGAGGCAGATGGCAACTAGGTAGCCAGCGGAAAATGCAATTGAAAGCGGGTTGAACGGAAGAAAACCCAGAGCGCTCAGAAGCATGGCTGCGCCCAGCAGCACCTCAAGGTATATGACCAATAAGCGGTACATAGTGATGCGATCAAGCCGACCGTCAATATGATTCATCATTCGCTCTTCACATACCTTTCAAAGCCCCGAGTGAGCGTTGCTTGTCCGGCATTATCTATCATATACGCCTCAAAGCTAGGCAGTGAATCAATAAATCGGATACCACTGGCACCCATAGCAAAAGCGGCGGTCGCGAATCGGTCGGCCTCATAAATATTTGGACCGATCACCGTTAATGAGGCCACTTCTTTCAACGGCGTTTCGTCATCGAGCGGATTATAGATATGCTCACCCCGGATATATAGCCCAGAAGTGGCGATTCCCTGCGTACTCAACGACACGACCTTGACGTTCTGGTGACGGTCGAACGGGTTACGGATGCCGATTTGCCATGGCTCGCTCGCGGCGTTTAGCCCGTTAACCTGAATATCGCCACCAGCCTCAACGTAAAAATTGCGGCAGCCCAGGCCGAGCAGCAGCTTGGCCACATGGTGGATCGCCCAGCCTTTCACGAGCCCCGAAGGGTCGAACTTGCCGTGGTGCCAGGCATCAAAGTAGCCGTTGGTAGCCGTATTGGTGTCTTGGCACAACTGCACCACCTCCCGCATCTCGGAGCTCCAAGCAGATTCAGGCAGCCCGGCGTTTATCCGCGACACCTCGCTGGTTGATTTGTACGGGCTATAGGCCTCATCGACAGCCATAAAAAAGGCGTAGGCACGATCAAATATGTCGGATGACACAGCTTCATCCTCAATAATGAGGGCCACCGGCATACCCATCAATTGACGGGTCTGTTTCAAGCTGCTTGAGCGGCTTTCAGCGCTGAGGAGAGTGATTGAATGAAGGCCTGACTAGTGTCGGTGGCTCCCGAAACACCGTCGACACTGGCGCTCTGAGCAGAAATGGCCTCCTGCTTCAAATACGGCATGGCCTGGGAGTTAATATGCATTGAGGTCATACGGTCGTTGGGATACTGCAGAAATTCCACGTTGGATAGTTTGCCACTCTGAATAGTGACCCTTACCTGGATATTGCCATAGTAGGCATCGGCGACCTGCCCGGTGTATTGACCGTCCTTGTAGGCAACGTTGCCCTTTGTGGTGGAAGTTGAGTTGGAGGTGGAAGAAGTCGATTTAAACGACGGCGGCGTCACGGCCGAAGTGCCAACTCCGCGCTGATGGGCGCCATACAAGATATAGCTGCCGATTACAAATGCGCCTAGTAAAAGCTTTTTCATGAAGCGAATATACTATCTAAAGCTTAGAATTAGATGAGAATTTGGCGAGAGCAAAGCAGATTCTCCCCGCGGAGGGTAATCGCCGTTATTTCGAACGCGGCTTGAGCCAGATGAGTTTGTGGATACGAAGCACTTCAGGCAGCCGATTGACGAAGGGGATGAAGGGGAATGCGAGCAGGACCAGCAGCGAGGTACCAATAATGATGGCGGCGTCACGGTCGCCATTGTCATCCTTGGCCAAGACGGTGTGGTTCAGGAGTCCGATGGGTGCCAACCACCAAGCGCCCGGCGGTATGCTGCCCGATTCTTCACGCACCATGCCATACTGATCGGTGGTCATCTTCAAGCTAGTTGCGGTGTCATCCGGTACACCAGTATCGGCCAGGAACCGGACCACGTAGGTCGTCTGGTAGCCAGAGCCATTGTTATCGCGCAGCGCCGCTTCATAGAGGCCGCTGGTGGCCATTGTCGTCAGGCTGTCGACGACGACGATTGCCGGATTGCCCTTGGGAAGCACCTTGCTCACTGGATCGCTGGCATAAAACGCGGTGGCGGCTTTGAGCTGACTGGTTTGGAGGTCGGCGGGTTCGGCCAGGAATAGTTTCATTTGGTCGGGAGTAGTTTGGGTGACTTTAAGCTGACTGTAGGGAGTCTCAATGAACACCGTTCGCGAATCAAAGGTGTACGGGTTGATATTATCCAGGTACGTAGCCGTATCCGACGAGCGGTCAAATTCCTTGACGAGAGTCTGCGAGATTAACGTGGGGTCATCCCCCGAAATCTTACTAATCGTCAGTGGAGCTAAATACGGCGAAGGGAATACAGCGGCCAATAATGCCACAAGTACAATTACCGTCCCGCCCCGCCAAAACAGGAGGCCATGATTGGCTTTGACCATAGGATAAGCATCGGCGGCCGGAGATGGCTTGCCGATACCCAGCACGCGCACCAGAAAATAGTGAGCCAAAATGAGGCCGATTAACAGCAGCGGGAATACCACGATGTGAATGCCCATGACCTGGCCGGTGTTGAGGTTGTTGAGTACCCACCCGATGCCACTGCCGTTATAGAGGTCGGCTCCCTGCAAGCTGCGGTACTGCGATGAGAAATCGCCGCGTAAGACATAACCAAATTCGGCTTCGGCCAGGGCAAAAAAGAACATGAAGACACCCAGAACCCAAGTGAACTTGCGAGCGCCTCGGAAGCCCGAGGTTAGAAATACTATCGTAAGATGCAGCAAGATGAACACCACAAAGGCTTGAGTGGCCCAGAGGTGGAAGCTACGGAAATACTGACCAGTAGAACTAGTAATCCACCAATGCGGCCCGGCGGCGGCCATAATGATGCCGGTAATGAGTAGCAAAAAGAATGAGATGGCCGAGAGAAAACCGAGTGAGTAGAAGAACCTGTTGGCATACGACGGTACGTCGCGCAGCATGAGGTTTTGCAGAGCGGTGCGTATCGGTCTAGGCGATGAAATTTTCTGATCCATAATGTCCTTGGCGACCGGCGAGCGATCCTCGCTTCGGAAGCAATTATTACTTTTGATTATTATACCACTTATGTTTAAAAAGGCGTGATCGCCTAAAAATGCAAACAGGGTTGGTGGCGTTTCGCCCCTCGGCAGCCCGACGTTTTTCGGTAGTAAGTTTGTCCGCTAGCTTTCGGTGGGACCGTCGGCGCTCTGCCAGGCAGAGAACCCACCGAGGTTCGTCACGTCATTCCAGCCTTTTTGCTGGAGAATTCCTTGGGCGGTCCCGGCACGTCGACCGGTATGGCAATACAAATAGACCTTGGCCGTTTTGGCAATCGTAGGCATCTCTCCAGCTTGCAGGCGAGTTACGTCAAAATTCGTGGCCCCCTTGGCATGACCAGCCGCATATTCGGAAGGTGTCCGGACGTCAACCAGCACTGCCTTACCTGAGGCTACTTCAGCGATTGCCTGGCGAACCGTA
>JAYUCF010000001.1:0-1012 GCA_043740495.1 bacterium | reverse complement strand
ATTATTATGAAAAACGGCAGCGCGCTTGAAACCCTCGCCCGGGTGCACACGGTGGCTTTCGATAAAACCGGCACTCTCACTATGGGTAAGCCCGCAGTCAGCGCGGTTCATCCCGAGTCGGGCTACAGCGAGCTTCTGCTGCTCCAATACGCTGCCAGCCTCGAGCAACACTCCGGCCACATCCTAGCCGGCGCGCTGGTAGACGCTGCGCGTGCTCGTCATATTGAGCTGCTGGAGGCCGGGTCGCTGCGCGAGGATACCGGCCTGGGGATTCACGCCGTGATCGGCGGCCAGAGTGTCTTTGTGGGCAAATTCTCGGCCCTGAAAACACTTCATGTTGAGTCGTCGCCTTCCACGCCCGACCATACTGCCGTGGTCATTGTGATCGATGGTCAGCTTGGGGGCTTAATCGAATTTGCCGATGAGGCCCGCGCCAACACCCCCGCCACTCTCCGGCGTCTGGGGCAGCTCGGTATCGCGCACACGCTGATGCTCACGGGCGACAACGAGTCCACCGCCAGCCGAATTGCCGGCGAGCTCGGCATTGTCGATGTGAGGGCCAACTGTTTGCCGGCCGATAAGCTGGCAGTCATCAATTCGCTTAGCCCGGATTTTCAGCCGGTAGCTATGGTGGGCGACGGCGTAAACGATGCCCCGGTTCTGGCCGCCGCCGGCGTTGGCATCGCCATGGGCGCCAAAGGCTCCACCGCCGCCAGCGAATCGGCCGACGTAGTCATAATGCTCGACGACATCGCCAAGGTGGCTCAGTCTATCGATATCGCGCAGCGCACTGTCCACATCGCTTTGCAGAGCATCCTTATCGGCATTGCGATTAGTATTGGCCTTATGCTACTAGCCAGCACCGGCGTAATTCCGGCCGCTGTGGGAGCTGGATTGCAAGAAGTAGTGGACTTAATTGTCATAATAAACGCCTTGCGTGCGCATCGGGGCACATTGATCACCGCCCATGCGTCCGGAAAATCGTAAAACTCTTACCCAAGATCGCGGTTGG